>NZ_JBMPPI010000045.1:0-37906 GCF_049340245.1 Undibacterium sp. TC4M20W | reverse complement strand
AACCTGCCAAGCTCATTATTGGCGCTATGATGAGAAAGTTGATACATGTCGCTTTGGGGGTGTTGAAGTCCGGAAAGCCATTCGATGCTAGCTTGCATTTAGCTTGACTGGAATAACAGTATCTACGTCCCTAGTATTTTTCAATTCCAATAGCTAGCAAAAGCTGACATGCGTACGATTACGCTTGCGCTAATCGTACCTACGTCCCTGAAGCAAACTCACCCTTGTTGCTGGCGGTATAAAAACTGTTGGCTATGCGCACCACCGCTGGTGGCAAGCCGCGTGCTGTCATCACGGCAGCCATTGTCGTGGCAGAGACCAGTTCGCGGCGCACGGGGTTACCCAGCTCGCTAACGATAGCGGCGAGGTCAGCAAAATTCATGGCTTCATTCCCCATCAGCGGTGGAGTCGGCCCGTCAAAGCCAGCCTAATCTACCGCAGACAAATGCGCCGACTGTAAACAATATCACTGCAATGACGCCTGCAAAATATACTCTCTTTTCCATCACGCTCATTTTCTTCCACGTTTCTTCGTCAGGTCCACCGGGATTAATGATATTTCTCCTATTTTTTTCCAATATTTGTCATCTGTAAGCGATAGTTCAACGGGGACGCGCCATAAGCTAATTTTCCAGATTCAGTTATCCAAATTCAAATGCTGTGTCACCACCGTACTAATGCGTAATCGCAAATGTAACATTGAACCGTCCCAATAACATGTCATGCCTTGGAAAATGTATCATTGAAGTATTGGAATTTTCAGTCTCAGCAGTTGGCAAACGCTGACTAGATACAGCAGTCGCTGTCGGGGCCGTGAGTTCGAATCTCACCGTTTTCAGATGATTTTTTAATCTGGTATTTTGACGCTGCATGTTCTCCGTGGCAGCGGGACGGGCTTGCCTCAGGAGATGGGCAAGCAAGGGAAGTGTTAACTGCTTCCCTCGCATCCTCGCGTCAAGTCAAAGAGACAAGCTACAAGCACAACGCAAAACTTACTGCGGCAGCTGTAGCTTTGCCGCAATCAGTGACCGCATGCTTTGCGGCTTGCGGCCTAGCAGACGCTCCAGTGTGGTATCTGTCGAAGCAAACTCGCCCTTGTTGCTGGCCGTATAAAAACTGCTGGCAATGCGCACCACCGCTGGCGGCAAGCCGCGAGCTGTCATTACAGCAGCCATTGCCGTGGCCGAAACCAGTTCGCGGCGCACGGGTTTACCCAATGCACTGGCGATAGCGGCGAGGTCAGCAAAATCCATGGCCTCATTCCCTACCAGCGGCGGAGTAGGTCCGTTAAAGCTACCTTCATCTGCCAGGATGACTGCTGCCGCCTCTGCCAGATCAGCATGGCTGGCCCAGGATACCTTGCCATCCGCGGGCGCTTCAAGCACGCCAGACTGTATAGCATTGACCACTTGCTGCACCGCCCACGATGCGTAAAAGCCATTGCGCAAGGCTGTCCACTGCACGCCACTTTCTTTCAGCATTTGTTCGGTGGCTACATGTGTGTGCATGGGTTCAAATGCCGACAAAGGGTTGGTCGCCATGTGTGAGGTATATACGATGCGACGGGCACCTGCTGCTTTGGCGGCGTTGATCGCTGCCTGATGCAGCACCAGCGGGTCAGCTCCATGTGCCTGCGCGCCCGAAGAAACCAGCAGTACTTGTGTGGCGCCTGCAAAGGCGTGCCGTAGTGTTTCTGGCTGGCTGAAGTCGCCCTGGCGCACCCGCACACCACGCTCGGTCAGCGCGCTAGCCTTGTTGGTATCGCGCACGCTGACACCAATGCGCTCTGCCGGAATACGCTCCAATAGTTTTTGCACGATAAAATTGCCCAAATTTCCTGTGGCACCAGTGATAATGATCATGATAAATCCTTAATTTCCAATGTTAACAAGTTTACGTTATCATTGATAATATTCTGGTGCAAGCGATAAATTTAAATTGATGGAGCATCTGTATGACAAAAGAAGAGCGCACGCCAGATGGCGACGCCGCCAGAGAACGGATACTCGAAGCCGCCGCGCAGATCATCCGCAGCCAGGGCGCAGAAGCCGCAACCACGCGGGCAGTAGCCACCGCAGCATCTATGCAGCCCCCTACTATTTACCGCCTGATTGGCGATAAAGACGCCTTGCTGGACGCCGTTGCCGAGTATGAGCTAGCCAGATATGTGGTGGCAAAAAGCAAAGAAAAAACACAGGCCGACCCTGTCGAAGCCCTGCGCCACGGCTGGGACAGGCACGTCGAATTCGGCCTCGCCAACCCCGCAATTTTCCGCATCATGAGCAGCAAGCTGCAATCCCCGGCCGCCGCCGCTGGCCTCAATGCATTAAGACAGCGCATCCATGCGATAGCCCTGGCAGGGCGACTGCGCGGCAGCGAAGAAAGAGCCACCGCAATGCTGCACGCCGCCTGCTCAGGCACGGTGATGAGCCTGTTAGCGGGAGGGGAGGGCAGCTATCCAAATCTGTCACAAGAAACCAGGGACGTCATGCTGGCAGCCATCACGACATCGGAAGTTGAGGTAACAGACAACAGCTCGGGCACTGCCGCAAGTGCGCTGCGGGCCGGGCTCAAAGATATTGCTGTGCTTAGTGCAGGTGAAAAGGGATTGATGGATGAGTTGTTGTTGAGGGTTAGTGAGGGACGGGAGGGGAAAAAATATTAGATGTAATTTCAGCTTACTAAAGAATTTAAACGAAGGTCGTTATTTTTACATGGAGAAGATGTTTATGGATAAGCCAACCGTTTTTCATCAATTAGGCAAGTTTGTCGTCCGATTTCAACAGCTTGAGCATGCTGTGAATAATTTGATCGTATTACTCTCCCAAAGCAACGATAGTGTCATTCGAATAGTCGCCAATGACTTGGAGTATAGTAAAAGACTAAGCACAACCGATGTACTGTTCTCATACTTTCTTGATATTCGGCACATCCAAGATACTAATATAAAAAAAAATTTTCACTCTTTAATAACGCGGCTTTCTAAATTGGGCCAACGCCGCAATGAGTTAGTTCATTCAAGTTACAACTCGTGGATAGATGTAAACGGAGCCAATGGCTTATTGCGCAAAAACTCGCATTTAAGCGGCAGCAAAGGTGAACGGATAGAAGATGAAGAAGAATTGCTTCCCGATGCATTTGATGCCGATATCGTCAAATTAGAAGCGGCGGCAATAGATCTCGAAAAATTTCGCATGCAAATAATTGATTGGCTGTATCCAGACGAAAATGCTAATTAGGCAGACTTTATAGATACTATAGCTTCGTTTAATCGTGCACAAGTTATACCTAAATGATGAGAAGCCACTAGTATATTTGACCATCATAACTTGTGTAAGTTCAGCATACGTTTAATGGCAATTTTCTTAGTGCCAGCTCTGATGCACTTGTACTCGCCGATACAATTAATGCCTGCTACTATTAAGGATAATAATGCCTTTTCCTATGCACATCTTGATCAACGATTTCGCGATTAGAAGCTTTCGTGAAACGGCAGATAAAGACTATATCGCTGCCAGAATGGCTTACCGAGCGAACTTGATTCAGCCGTTTCTTTGGTCAGCGCTGCACTGCCTGGAGAAGTACGTCAAATGCGTTCTTCTACTCAATCGAGTGGAGGCTCACAGGGGGCACAGCGTGCTTCCCGGCATTGAGAAGATGAAGCGGCAGGGCAAGTTCGCAATCGATCTTAGTGCCAATACCATCCAGTTCATCAAGAAACTCGAGGACTATGGGGCAGAGTATCGATACTACGAGGTCTCATATATCATAGAGCCATTCGACCTTGTACGATTCGACCATGCAGTTTGGGAACTTAGAAGATACTGTCAGCCGCTAGACTGCGACATAGTTGACGCGAGCGGAAAAACGGTCAATTTGCTTTCGCTTGAGCTTGATCGCGTTCATCTGGCGAAGACGAAGTTCGAAAAGGGAACATGTATTACGGGAGGCGTCCTTGAAAAAATCATAGAAAAAAAGGATCACCCAGCCCGCGAAGCGCTGATCTGGAACAATTTGTTTTTCGGTCCGTCACGACGCAAGGGCGTGAAGATGCGGCCGAGCTGGGAATCAGGTAACTCCCCGTTCTTCCTAAATCCAGAGATCATTGATGAGGTACTCAAATACGTTTACATCCCCAAGGCCATCGCAGAGGGCGTGCGCCAGTTCGCAATACAGAAAGCCGCTGAGAAGGCTAAGGAAGAACGAGATGCAAAAAAATCTGCGACGGCCGCAGCCAGACAGTCCGGAAAGACAAGCTAAAAGGGAGTCTGAGTTATTCCTTCAGGGGTTCCCGATATTTGCGCCACGGTTGCGTACGATTACGCTCCACCAATAGTATTACGTCCCTTTTGATATTGACGTTGATTAAGACACTTAAAAAGGCAATTTGCCGACGTCGGGCTTAAAGTAGCTAATGGCTGTTCCTGCATGGCCCTTTGAGCGGACATACAAATGCAATGCCATGATAGATGGGGCAAGAGAGTTGTAATCTGGCATCACCAAACTCATGCCACTGTCAACAGAAATCAATCCCAATGATCGTAGCCCTTCAACCATAAAATCCAAAATGTGGATATCGTTTAATCCGCTTATTTTCAATAATTGGTCGCGTTCGACTTGTTTTTCCCTGGCTATCAACAAACCACTATTAGACATAATGGTACTTGCATTTTCACAAATGTAATTTAGGAGTCTTACCTGTGCAGACGTAAGCTGAGCAAGCATATTTACATATATAAGGTTTTCATCATCTAGCCCAGACTCTGTACATGACGTCGCAAGAAGTCCGGCCCACATAGATTGAATGTCGTCGTCGTCAGTCCAAGAGCCGTTTTCAACGATCGCCTTAACAATTCTTGGGGGAGCATGTTTGCTATCGGGATTTGGTAACTGTAGATACAGTATTTGAGCTTTTCCAAGCATTTTTTGAGCATTGTTCGCCCGGAAGTTTTTGACTTTGTCCTGTAGGAGTAATCCAAACTCTTGTGCAGCGGGCATGCAAATAGCACTCAAAAATGCCTTGCCACCATCGAATCCAGATTTCATTATATGACCGACTGCTTCAGAAACTGGCTTTGCCCCAAATAGATCTGAGATCAGCGCTTTTTCATCCGACATATCCTTCTCCTTATACTGAGTTGAACACTCTGAACACAATAAATGTTTTTCTGCATTTTAGCTGATGATGTCATTTAAGTAATCGAGCATGAATTCAATAATCTCTTGCTCTGCTTCTGTTATGAGAGTGCCTCTTTCCGTGACTGGCATAAACGGACTGAATGAAATAATTCCCATAAATATGAGAATTGCGTCTTAGCACTTCCAACTATTGCATGGCTGCGTATCGGCTTTGCCCCCTTGACCCATATCAATAAAAACAACAATTACCTTTACAGCAACTCCACGCCAAATATATAATCACAATCATTCTCATTTGCATTTATCAGTCCACTCAGGACAAACTCACGGATTTAACGATGTTATTCACTTCAGGTGTCCTGAAAAGGACTATCGCAGTATTTTCTTTTTCCAAAAAAATACCTCATGTGGCAGTTGCTGGATTGGTGTTGAGCCTGGCTGCCTGTGGTGGTGGGGGCGGCGGTAGCCCTGCATCGGGCGGCTCGGCGGCTGTGCCGGACGCGGGCATGAGTGCGGCGGCGCGGGTGGGGGAGAAGATATTCAAGGATGTGAGCCTGTCTGCTTCTGGCAAGATGTCTTGTGCGACTTGCCATGATGCTGACAATGCGCATGCGCCCAAGAATGATCTGGCGGTGCAGCTAGGCGGGCCTGACCTCGTTGTGCCGGGTACGCGGGCGGTGCCGTCTTTGCGTTACCTGGAGCAAACCCCGGCTTTCTTCTTCGCAGCTGATGGCACGCCTACCGGAGGTTTTACCCGTGATGGCAAGGCCAATACCCTGGCGCAGCAGGCGGAGACGCCTTTCCTGGCGGCGCATGAGATGGCCAATAAAGACCGGGCCGATGTGGTCGCCAAGTTGCAAAGAGCCAGCTATGTGAATGAGTTCAAGACGGCCTTTGGCGCAACGGTGTTTGACAATGCCGACACGGCGTTTGAACGCATTTTGTTCTCGCTGCAGCAGTATCAAAAAGAGGATAACGATTTTCATCCTTATGATTCTAAGTATGACCAGTTTCTTGCTGGCCGCGCCAAACTTAATGACGCCGAGTTGCGTGGGCTTGCGCTGTTCAATAATCCCATCAAGGGCAATTGCGCGGCCTGCCATCTGAGTGTCAAGGGGGCGAATGGTGCGCCGCCTTTGTTCACTGACTTTACTTACGATAACCTCGGTGTGCCGCGCAATATGGATATTGCGGCCAATGCTGATCCCGCTTTCTTTGATCTTGGCCTGTGCGGCCCTGACCGTACTGACCTGGCAACGCGCAGTGCGCTGTGCGGTGCTTTCAAGGTGCCTACGCTGCGCAATGTGGCGACGCGCAAAGTGTTTTTCCACAACGGCAAATTCAAGAGCCTGCGCGATGCGGTGAATTTTTATGTGCGCCGCGATACCAATCCTGAAGAGTGGTTCCCTTATGGCGCAGATGGCAACCCGGTCAAGTTCAATGACTTGCCAGCGCTGTATGTCGCCAATGTGAATACCACAGAAGTGCCATATAACCGCCAGCGTGGCATGGCTGCTGCCTTGACTTCGGATGAAGTGGATGATGTGGTCAAGTTCCTTGGCACATTGAACGATGGCTACAAGCCTTGATCCACAAAATCTTCATCAAAAAAAATAGAGAATTAAAAAATTTAAAGAATTTAGAAAAACTGGAATGACATCATGAAAAAAAATATCTTCACCAAAGCTGCCAAAGTCACCATCGCAGCCCTGATCACTGGCCTGTTCGCTGTACCTGTACATGCAGGTGAAGCCGAACTGCTGCAAAAAATAGAAAAGCTCGCTGCGGAGCTCGAAGCCATCAAGTCTGAGCTGGCCGCAACACGCAAGAAGACAGAAGTGGTAGAACAAAAGCAGGAGGTGATGATCAGCAATGCGGCCAAGGCGCAGGCACCGGGCGCGATTGCACCGCTGGCGTCGGCTACATCTCCTGCGTCACCCTCAGGCACAGATAGCGGCAGGGCATTGCCACAGACTGCGCAGACCGTCATCAGCAGCTATGGCGAAATCAATTACACCCGCCCGCGTGAAGCCAGCAACCAGGCGCAGACGGATGTAGGCCGTGCCGTGATCGGTATCGCCCATCGCTTCAATGAAAAAACCAAGATGGTCGCCGAGTTTGAATGGGAGCATGCAATTGCTTCCAAAGGCGATGATGGGGAAACAGAAGTTGAACAACTGTATGTCGAGCATGAAATCAAACCTGGCTTGTCCGCCAAAGCGGGTCTGTTCCTGATCCCTGCTGGCTTTTTGAACACCAGCCATGAGCCTACAGCTTACTATGGCGTGCACCGCAATTTTGTAGAAACTGCGATCATCCCTTCTACCTGGCGTGAAGTGGGGCTGGGTTTGTCTGGCTCGCATGACAATGGCCTGAGCTGGGACCTGGGCTTGACCACAGGCTTTAACCTCACTAAGTGGGACGCCAGCTCTGGCGATGGCCGCGAATCACCTCTCGGTGCCATCCACCAGGAAGGCCAGTTTGCCAAATCGCGTGACCTGAGCGTGCATGGTGCCGTTAACTGGCGCGGTGTGCCTGGCCTGCTGCTCGGTGGCTCGGTATTCACAGGCAAGATAGGCCATGCGACGACAGACTTTGCGGCCAATGATGCTCGGCTCACGCTGTGGGATTTGCATGCCCGCTACAACCCTGGCAAGCTAGACCTGACAGCGCTGTATGCACGCGGCACCATCAGCAATACGGGTGACCTGAACCTGACCTTTGTTGGCCAGCCTAATCCTGTACCGTCTGCGTTTGCAGGCTGGTATGTGCAGGGCGCGTATCAGTTGTGGAAGAATGAAGACTACAGCCTGACACCTTTCCTGCGCTATGAGCAGTTCAATACGGCCAAGTCTTATGCCTTTGTCCCGCTGGGCCTGGGTGTAGATGCCAGCCCGGATGAAAAAGTCATAACCTTTGGTACCAGCTTCAAGATAGGTGAAGGCGTGGTCCTGAAGGCTGACTACCAGAAGTTCAAACAGGACAGCAGCCGTGACCGCTTCAACCTTGGTGCTGGTTATTCATTCTAAGATGCACTCTGCAATGTGCATTATCATGTGCACATGAATGAACTCTTGAAGATATATTGATGAACCGGCTTGTTCCCTTTTCCCTGCTCGCTGTGGCTGGCGTTAGCGGCAGCGCCTTTGCCACGCAATACCTGACGGTGGAGCAGGCGCAGGCGGCGATTTTTCCTGAAGCCAGCAGCTTCAAGCCTGTGTCGCTGCAACTCGATGCGGCACAGATGAAGCAGGTAGAAAAACTCTCTGGCCTGCCAGCCCGCTCGGTGAACTGGCGCGCTGTTGCAGCCTATAAGGACGACAAACTGCTCGGCCATTTGGTGTTTGATGATGTCATCGGCAAGTTTGAATTGATCTCTTATGCAGTCGGCTTGCAGACAGATGCCAGTGTGCGCCAGGTAGAGATTCTGGCTTACCGCGAAAGCCACGGTTTTGAGATACGCAATGCCAACTGGCGCAAGCAGTTTGTCGGCAAGACTGCGGCCAGCGGCCTGGCAATAGGTGAGGGCATTGCCAACATCAGCGGCGCGACCCTGTCTTGCGCCCATGTTACCGATGGCGTGCGGCGCATTACTGCAATTGCCCAGGTCACCCTCAAAAAATGAAACGTCGTGCCCAGCCCGCCCTGGGTACGCTGGTGGAAATCAGTATTGCTGATGCAGTGGATGGCTCAGTTGATCATGTACTTGATGATAGTCAGCTACAGGCTGCCTTCCACGCTGGTTTTGCTGCCATCCATGCCATCCACAATCTCATGAGCTTTCACTCGCCCGACAGTGACATCAGCCGTTATAACCGCGCTACTGTCGGTAGCGTTCTCGATATCCATCCACACACTGCCGCCGTATTGGCTGCTGCCAGGGATGTCTATTTGCACTCTGATGGCCTGTTCGATGTGCGCGTTGCCAGGCAACTGGTGGCCTGGGATTTTTTGCCTGCGCCCGCAACAATGACGGTCGGTGCGCACGAGGTGGTAGGAGAGATGTACAGCCTGCCATCTGCCACGCAAATCTATAAACATGCGGACGACTGGCTCGATGTCGGTGGCATCGCCAAGGGCTATGCCGTTGATTGTGCCATCGCTGCCTTGCAAGCCTGTGGCGTGCAGCATGCCTGCGTGAATGCCGGTGGTGATGTGCGCGTGCTGGGGCAGGCCCAGACTGTGTATATCCGTGACCCGCAAGATCCGCAGCGCATGGCAGGGCAGGTACAACTGACGGATAAGGCGATGGCGACCTCGGCCAGTTATTTCTCACAGAAAAGCGTTTCACGCAAAAGCGTCTCACGCAAATGCGTTTCACGCAAAGATGTAGCCGGTGGCATGCGCAGTGCCTTGCTGCATCCTTCCACAGGACAGAGCATAGTCGATGCACGCAGCTACACCGTCATCGCGCCCAACTGTCTGTGGGCGGATGCCTTGACCAAGGTCGTTGCCGCCAGCGGCGATGCACAACACCCATGTTTGCGCCTGTACGAGGCAGAAGCTTTTATAATCTGAACCTGGTTCACTGCCTCTCAATTTTAATGCGCACCCATAAACACAGCCTGCACCGTCGTCCGCTGCCAAACGCCGCTGTTCAGCAATTCAAGCTGGAAGCCTGGCACAAGTACTCGCTGTATGCGCTGGTCGCGGCCCTGTTTGCCAGCGGCCTGGCCTGGCTGCTGGCACGCTATTTTTTGCGGGTGACCGGTGAATATGGCGAGAGCATCCATCCGCTGGAACACTGGGCCATGCAGGCCCATGGTGCGCTCATCATCCCTTTGAGTTTTCTGGCCGGTGGTCTGATGTTCCAGCACATGCGCCGCGCCCACCGCGCACTGCGTAACCGTTACAGCGGCTGGAGCATGCTGGCAACGCTGCTGTGGCTGGCACTGACAGGCTATGCGCTGTACTACTTTGCCAGCGAAACCCTGCGTCCCTACTGGTCTGCCGCGCACTGGATAGTCGGCCTGGCCCTGCCGCTGCTGCTGTGGCTGCATATCCGTCTGGGGCGGCGTCTGTCGGCCTAGTTGATGCATGTGCGGCCACGTGTTGATTATGTGCTGAAAGCGGATAAAGTCCGCCGTGATCGTGCAATGAATGAATCAATATAGTTGCTTAAAGAAAATACATTCAAATGTGGTAACATGTTTGCAATTTGGCATTCTTGTGCCGCTGCCTGAGCAGGCAGCGCATCCGGCCAGTTTGTCTGCTTGTTCACTTACCATATTCACTCATGATCATATCCAAAGCTGTCAGCTACTTCCGTTCCGGTATTCCGGGTATTTCCGGCATTCCTTTGCGCGCCTCCCTGAGCTGTCTCATCACCGCTGCCATACTCACGGCCTGTGGTGGTGGTGGCAGTGCAGCTCCTGGTGCCACTTCTACTGGTACGACCGGCGGCAGCACAGGTAATACGACAGGTACCTCCGGCACCAATACAGGCACCACCACAGGCACCTCGGGCACAGGCAGTATTGCCCTGCTCGCCGGTAATGCGGGTGGTCCTGGTGCTGTTGATGGCACGGGGACAAACGCACGCTTCAGTGACCTCAATGGCATCACGCTCGATACCAGCGGCAATATCTATGTCGGTGACGACAAGCGCGTGCGCAAGATAACGCCAGCAGGCGTGGTCACGAGCTTTGCAGGGGGCGAATTTGGTTATGCCGAAGGTAGCGGCAGCAGTGTCAAATTCTTCAGGGCACAGCACATGGCAAGCGATGCCGCAGGCAATATTTATGTACTTGACCCTTACGCCTGCGTGGTACGTAAACTGACACCCGCTGCCGTCTCATCGACGCTGGCTGGCAGTCTTTGTTCTGCCGCGATGGCAGATGGCCAGGGCAGCGCTGCCAGCTTTGCCATGCTCTCAGGCATGACCATAGACAGCGCAGGCAACCTGTATATCGCTGATGAGCACACCATACGCAAGCTGACACCGGCAGGCATGGTCACGACCATCGCAGGCAAACCCGGGGTCAGTGCGGCAGATGATGGCCAGGGTAGCAATGCCCGTTTTTTCTGGCCGTCTGGCCTGGCGATCGATAATGCAGGCAATGTCTATATTGCAGACAGCTACAACCACAGCATACGCAAGATGACACCGGCAGGCGCAGTCACTACCGTCGCTGGCCGTGCCGGTGAGACCGGCAGCGTCGATGGCACAGTCGCTGTGTCCCGTTTCAATACACCGCGTGCAGTGTCTGTTGATACGGCAGGCAATATCTATGTGGCTGACAGCTTCAATAGCGTCATCCGCAAGATCACACAGGCAGGCATGGTCAGCACCGTGGCCGGTAGCAGCGGGCAAGTGGGGATAGACGATGGTACCGGTGCAGCCGCCAGATTTGCCAAGCCTGTGGCCATCGTCGGTGACAGCGCGGGCAATCTGTATGTAGCAGATGCAGGCAATTTCAATGTACGCAAAATCAATGCAGCCGGTGTGGTCACGACGCTGGCGGGTGCCATTAACGTCAGGTATGCCCTCGATGGCGTAGGCACAGCTGCCGGATTTTATGCACCAGGCAATCTGGCCGCAGACATCAACGGCAATATTTACCTCAATGATTATATGTCTGGCAAACACATCGTGCGCAAGGTCACAGCAGCAGGCGTGGTCAGCACCATAGCGGGTCTTGCTGCCAATTTTGATCAGATCGGTGGTCTGGCGACAGACGTCAATAGCAATGTTTATGTCGCCGATACCGTAGGCACCATCCGCCAGATCAACCCCGCCGGCGTGATCACGGCAGTGGCGGGTGTGGAGAAGAAGTATGGCCTGGTCGATGGCAAGGGCAGCGAAGCCAGATTCAAATCACCAAATGGTATCGTCAACATGGGTAATGGCGACATGCTGGTGGCTGACATGGTCAACCAGGCCATACGCAAAGTCACGGCTGCTGGCCAGGTCAGCACCTATGCTAGCATCCCGCTGACGCAGGCAGCCAGCTTCAAGCCTTTTGGTGAGGGACGTGGAATGCCTTATCTATCCAATGGCATGGCGATGGACAGCAGTGGCAATCTCTATGTGGCAGACGGTGGCAGCCATGTGATCTTCAAGGTTTCCAGCGCAGGCGTCAGCAGTATTTTTGCCGGTGTCGAACATCAACCTGGCAGTGCCGATGGCACAGGCACCGCCGCCCGTTTCAACCGCCCGCAAGGCATGACTATCGATACCAAGGGTAATTTATATGTGGCTGATACCGACAACCATACCGTACGCAAAATCACCCCGGCAGGCGTGGTCACGACCCTGATCGGCACCGCCGGCCAGGAAGGCTTTACCACCGGCCCCTTGCCAGGCGTATTGTCAAAACCGCAGTCTGTGGTGTTCAGCAATGATGCCCTGTACATCACGACTTACCAGGGTGTAGTGGTCGCGCGTAATTTTTGATTTTCAGTATGTGAAGAATGCCGGATACCTGATACCGGCTACGCTTCCAGCCGGTATCTACAGCCGTCTCGCAGGGCGCATTGTAATGCGCCCTGCAGTGCGGTCAATCAAGGTCTGGCATCAGTATGCATGTCTTGCCCTTGAATGAAATGCGTTCAGCGAATGCGCCCGTTCGAAATGACGTTCACATTCCTAATCTGCTGAGTGCCTTGATTGCCAAATCCTGCTTTTGAGCTGCAGCCAGTTTATATAAGCGCACAGCCTCGCTTTCATCTTTTGTCAGGCCTCCCAGCCCTGACTCATACATGCGGCCAAGATTAAACTGGCCCATGGCCTGCCCCTGGCTCATCGCCAAACGATACCAACGCACAGCTTCGCTCTCGTCCTTGGACAAGCCACCACGTCCGGATTGGTACATGGCCCCCATATTGTTCTGTGCCGTTGCATTGCCCTGATCTGCAGCCAAGCGATACAAGCGTACGGCTTCTGCATCATCTTTGGGCAGGCCTCCTAGTCCATTGGCGTACATGGTGCCAAGATTTACCTGGCCCATGCTGAACCCCTGGTTGGCTGCCAGGCGATACCAGCGCACAGCTTCAACTGCATCTTTATTCAAGCCACCGCGACCATGGTGATACATGGTACCCAGGTTATTCTGCGCCTGCGCATTGCCACGGTCAGCGGCCAGGCGATATAAACGCAGGGCTTCTGCTTCGTCCTTGGCAACTCCCCCCAGCCCCAATTCAAACATGACACCCAGATTGGCCTGACCTGTCCCTATCCCCAGACTCGCAGCTAAACGATATAAACGGACAGCTTCAACCTCGTCTTTGGGCAATCCTCCACGCCCGGATTGGTACATGGCTCCCAGATTAGCTTCGGCTAAACCAAATCCCTGATTGGCGGCCAGACGATACAGGCGCACAGCCTCTGTATCATCTTTGTTCAAGCCTCCTCTGCCGTTTGAATACATGGCTCCCAGGCTAGTCTGTGCCATTGCATTGCCCTGGTCAGTAGCCAGGCGATATAAACGGACGGCCTCGCGCTCGTCTTTGGCAAGCCCGCCTCTGCCAAGTTCATATAACTGGCCGAGATTGGTTTGTGCGTAGGCATTTCCGCGAGTGATGGCAAGACGATACCAGCGAACTGCTTCTGCCTCATCTCTCGGGAGCCCACCTTTGCCAGCCGAATACATGCGCCCCAAATTGTTTTGTCCATTCGAGTTTCCCAGTTCGGCGCTTTCACGGTAATAGCGAACAGCTTCTTCGAAACGTCCTGCTCTTTCTGCTGCGCCACCGAGGTCATCCTTTTCGGCGGCATTTTTTGCCAGCGCATTCGGGTCTGGGGTGGGCGCTTTTGGTGCAGGGGGCGTTGCGGGCTCATTTGTGCCTGCGGGTTTTTTAGCAGGAGCAGAGGCAATGATCAAGACAACAGATGGCTCGATTTTTGAAACGAGGTCACTGAATGGCAGCACTTTGCTTTTTTTGCTGGACAGTTGAATCTGCTCAGAGACATTGATATCCGTTTCAATCAACTCCATCAGATAATTTGACTTGACTGCGTAATTGACCGCTTCTGGCAATTGCGATACCGTTTTCAGTGCAGCAGTTGCACTTAATTTTGCCACCACGACACCGATGATGGCACCGTCGCGATTGATAAGCGGGCCGCCCGAATTGCCAGGTTGCACCGGGACTGAGATTTGAAAATTATTCGGCTCATCCTGTATTCCAGAAAGACTGCTGATGCTGCCCTCTGTCAATTTGGACGCCAGCCCCTGCAATTGTATGTTTGGAAAACCGAGCGTAAAGACCGCATCCCCTTTTCTGACAGAAGAAGATCTGCTCAAAGGCAATCCCACGGATTGCGCATCTATTTTAAGCAGGGCCAGGTCATTGGCGACATCACTCCGTATGATTTGCGCCGGCAGTGTCTTGCCCCTGAAATCTCTGACCAGGAGCTCAGACGCGCCGCGTATTACATGAAAATTGGTCGCGATATAACTATTGTTGGTAATGAAGAATCCAGTTCCCGTAGATGTTTGTGCAAAGCCCGCCATGGGGAACAAGAACAGAAAAGGTAAATAACGTACAAGATAAAAAATCTTCACTGTTGCCTCGCCACTCATCAGATTCCGCGCCATATTCCAAGACCTATTCCAAGACCGATACCAAGACATACACAGCCCCTTTTGCCAAACAAAAAGATAAGCAATTATAAGCTGTTGGAAATACTGCCAACGCAGTAATTTCAGCAATTCCCACACATCACACCATGCCGTACCTTGCAATTTGGCTTTACAAGATGGCGAGTGTGCATGGCTGGCAAGCCATACACTTCGCAAATCTGTCAAGCGCCGCAAAAAACGCCCGCCAGGCCCGGACATTTTCTCCCTCAGCCCAACAATCATTGATAAAATGCGCCCTGTTTTGCGCGATGGGTTTGCATATTGCTTGCGAGTAATTTTGCTCCCTGTCGCCATTCACACACTCGCATTAAAAAACCATAAAACTGATACGTCCATCTACGCATGTGCACCTGTAAGGCCATGCGTGCAGGTTTGTATTCACATACAACAAAAAGCCCGTGCACCGTTATTGATGCATGCGCGGGCACGTTACCCCGGGAAGGTTTGCACCATGTTTCGTTTTTTTTCCATGCTTCTGGTACTCGGCATTGCGGTCAAGGTCATCTTTACGATGAGCAAGGGCGACATCAAGACAGTATCCGATGATGTAGAGATTAAAGCTCAATTTGACAAGGTGCAGCAAAAATTGCCGATGACACTGGAGAACGGTATTCGCATCGACAGGGCAGAGTACGTCGACCGCGTGGCCCGCTTGTATGCCACAGAAGCATTCAAGTTTGAGGCGACTGACAGTCAGAAAGAGAAATTCAAAAAAGAGATGATCGCGTCCTATTGCAAAGGGAATATGCAGCCGTTTTATAAAGCCAAGGCCAGGGTAGAATACAACTTTAAAACGCAACCACATTCACTCAATGACCTCTCCAGCGAAACCTGGAAAGTGATGCTGGAACCTGCTGATTGCAGGTGATACTACGCTATTGCTTGTAGAGCACGTAGGTACGATTAGCAAAGCGCAATCGCCCGCCGGGCTGAAAATGTATGTATATCAGACCTGACTTCGCGCCCGCAAAAGCCTCTTAGAAAGAATACTAGATGAAAAAATTTCTAATCACTTGCAGCACGCTGCTTGCCACGTCGGTCAGTCTGCCTGCTTTCGCGGAAGACCCCTTGGGCGATTGGACAGGTTTAATAGAAGGTCAGATTCGTCTGAATATTTTCTTCACTAAAACACAAGCTGGACAATACGAAGTCGCTATCGTCAGTCCTGACGATGGCAACGAAACCGTCAAAGCTGACAAAGTAGAGGCCGGTGAAAATTTCATCCGTTTTAGCATTGCGAAGCACAATTCCAACTACGAAGCGAAATGGGACGAGACACAAAAAGCATGGCTCGGCACTTGGACACAGGGACAGCAAGCCAAACTTAAGCTTACGCGTTTAGACGCCAAAGCCTTGGCGGCACAAGTGAAAAAGCGTCCACAGGAAGAAGCAATAGCAAAAAGCCCGCGCAACTATTCGAGTACAGATGTGAGTTTTCAAAATGCAAAAGCCAAGATAAGTTTGGCTGGCACATTGACGCTACCGCAAGGAAAAGGCCCATTTCCCGCAGTCGTTTTGGTGCATGGATCAGGTCCCAATGATAGAGATGAAACCATTTTCGACCATAAACTTTTTCTGGTATTGGCAGATCATTTAAGCACACAAGGGATCGCGGTGCTGCGGTACGATAAACGCGGCATCGCAGCATCGAAAGGCGACTACAAAAGTGCTACGACCTTTGACTTTGCCGACGATGCCCAAGCAGCAGTCGATTATCTGCGCACCCGCTCTGAAATCAATCAGGACAAACTGGGAATGATAGGGCATTCCGAGGGTGGTCTGATTGCGCCCATGCTGGCAGCAAACGATCCCAAACTGAAATTTATCGTGTTAATGGCAGGTCCTGGCGTACGCACCGATGCCTTATTGCTGGAACAGGGGCGACTACTTGGACTTGCCAATGGTGAGAGCCAAACCGAAGTCGACAAAACTCAGAAAGTATTTCGTGAGGCCTATGCCATTATCAATTCTGGCGCAGACGACAAGACGATCAGCGAGCAATTGAAAGCGCATTTCGACCAAGCGGAAAAAAACGGTGATCTGGCCAAGGGGGCAGGAGCAAAACATTTAAGCAGATTGGAAAGACCTTGGAATAGAACATTTATCAAATACGATCCTGCACCGACCTTGGCGAAAGTGACGCAAGCAACACTGGTTTTGAATGGCGAACTGGATCTACAAGTTCCCGCTAAAATGAATCTCGATGGAATTCGGGTGAGTATGAAAGCGAACAAAAACGTCGTGATCAAAGAATTGCCTAAACTCAATCATCTGTTCCAAACCGCGACCACCGGTTCATCCGCTGAATACGGAAAAATCGACGAAACTTTGTCGCCTATAGCCTTAGACGCTATGTCTGGTTGGATCTTACAACAATAAATTTAACCCGTGTAGATACTGTGCTCTATGCCAAAGGCTTAAGCACCCGGGAAATCGTCGATGCTTTCGAGGAAATGCATGACGCCGATGTGTCAACCACTCTGGTCTCCAAAGTCACAACCGGTGCTGGAACAAATTACCCAGCCCGCGTAACTACTATTAGCCGCGCGTAATCGTAGCTAGGTCCTGATGCTCAGGCGTTGTTATTTGCCAGCTTGGTAAGGAAGCGTTTCATATGCGGGTCAGTACGCTCAAGTGGAACTTCGTCGAACAGAAACCAGCGTGCATCCCTAAACTCACCCTCCTCACCCTCGTCAAATTTGAAGCTGTGGTGACGGCTGGCGCGTACTACGTACCATAGCGAAACGTCCGTATGTCCGGCCGTGAGCCCAACAGTCGTAGTGATGGTCACGAATAGAGGTGGCTCTATGGGATGTGATGCTACAAAGCCGAGTTCCTCTTCCAATTCACGATCAACTGTGACACGCGGGTGCTCTCCTGGCTCAACATGGCCACCTGGTGGAAGCCACAACTGCGCATTCCTGTGATCGACCAGCAGGATATGCCCGTCATCTACAACGACAACATAGGACACAAGATGCATGGGCGGCGTGGCTGGCTTTGCTACACGACACAAATCAGTTCCAGAGTCTATCCATGCAAGGCAACGATAAATATCATCACGCTCGATGGCGTCGAGGGGAGTGATAGAAATAACTTCATCCCGGATTTGCTTGCGCATAGTAGCCTTGGTTTGTAGTCCGCATAGGTACGATTAGCAGCGTGTAATCGTACGCATGATATGTCTGAGAAATTACGGTCTTTCAAAGACTGCGCAGAATGAAAATAGCTTCTCGATGAGATGTCGTTCCCCGGAAAAGCAATGCATAAGAATTTAAATCTCAACAACTGATAAATGCTGACATTCGTACGATTACGCTTGCGCTAATCGTACCTACATTCTGTATTGCTCATAGCGACGGCACGTTCATTGCCGTCATGGGCGGTTCTGGTTTTTCCAGCAGGGCGGTGACAGCCTTCACAAACGCATCCTTGTCTGGCACTGGCCCGAGGCCGTAATTGCTGCGGCAGCCATCCTGTATGCCGGTCAGCATGGTGAAGGCTTTGCCGCCACGCGGCATGATGCTGTATTCAAGGCTGAAGGTCTGGTAGCCAGAATCCTGACCGTTTGAGACGATGGCCATGAAGTGGGCTTCTCCTCTGGCGATGGCCCTGGGCATCTGTATGGTGATCAGCTCTTTGCCGGATGGGGTTGTGTCCGTGTAGACGGCGATGCCGCGGCAGGGCACGATCTTGTTGGCGTCGCTGATATTGCTTTTGCCAAAATTAATCCAGATGCGGGTGAAGATGGCAGTGCCATCTTGCCTGAGGCTGGCAACAAAGCTGGCAGCTCCCTCGCCCTGCAACAGGCGTGGCAAGACCACGCGGGTCATGGTCCAGTGGTGTTCGCGGCTTTCCTGCTCGCTGCTGTTGCTGGCTTCTCCATCTTCAGCTTCGTCACTGACGGCGCGGATTTGCACGACATCCTTTTTCCACAATACCAGGGCATTGATTAAAAACCCCAGGGAAAAGGGTATGCTGATCCACAGGCTGATTGGTTCAAGCACTTTTTTTGGCGGGAACATGCTCTTGACAGCCATCAGCAAGAACATCAGATTCAGTAGCACCGCAAGCAGGCGCCTGAGCCTGCTGCTGCCTTCCGAGCAAGCCCTGAGAGACACACCTACCGGTATCATGAACATCATGATGGACAGCATGTCTGCACTTGCATAATTGGGGCGGAACAAATACGCCAGGAAGCGGATGACGCAATATAGCACCAGCAGCAAATTGGCAAAAAAAGCGATGCTGATAAGTGGATGGTTGACGCTGACTTTTTCTGTCGTGGGCATGGGTAATTTGCTGTTAAGACCTGGTCAGGATGGGAATGTCCGGGCGTATTTTACCGGACGCACATCGCCAGAGCTACTGCGATTGCAATCTCAGTTGTTGAGGGATTCAGGATCAGCATGACGTGAGGTGTAAGGTGCGCCGTGCGCACCGATCTGTGACGAGAGTAATATCAACCACAGCAATATAAACGCATGGTAATGCACTGGTGCGCACGGCGCACCCTACTCAATGACGCAACATGGCTATCGATGTTAAGCCTTGACTGTAGGGTGCATCCCTGTTGATGGAATGCACCCAGGCAGGGGCGCAATCAATTTGTATGGAAAGACTCAAAAAACGCCGCAATCTTGGGTGAATCGGCCATCTCCTTTGGTGCGCCTGCTTCGATGATGTATACGGTTTTTCCAACGAGGAAAAAATCCACCTTCTTCACCGCGCCAGGAGCAGACAGGGTAACGCTGCGTCCGGCATTGCCCTCTACCTGTATGCTGTTTTCGTTGATGACGCTGATCTTGTTCTTGCCCTGGCCCACCATGCCTGCCTTGATCGTATCCAGGAAATACGTTGGGTCGGCGGGTCGGACGGCCAGGTCAAAAGACGTGATCGCATACTGTATCTTGCCAGAGGTCACGGAATAGGTATGATTGTTGAACACACCTTCGGCCGCTGGGGCCTCTTGTTCAATTGGCGTGCCTGGCATGCTGATGGAATAGCGGTTGTCAGGCGGTGAAAACTCGGCGACCGGATCTTCTTTTGGTGGTTTGATGATTTTGCCTGACACCGCAAACAGACAGGCAGTCAGCGCCAGGCTGACCAGGAAGATATTGCGCAAGTCATGGTTATCATCAGGGATTGCTTCACGCGCACCCAGAAAGCCGACCTTATAACCATCTTGCTTGATACGGTCAGTGGCCTTGACGTTATAGGTCACCATCAGGATGATATTCACCAGCGGTATAAAAGACAGGATGAACATGAACAGCGTCTTGACAGCCGACCAGCCAAAACCACCAGCCATGCGGAAAAAACCAAGCAGGCTGCAGAAGATGGTCATCAGGCCCAGACAGCATAAGCCCAGTATTTCTACGCGGCTGGAGAAGTCCATTTTATTTACCCAGGCAGCCAGGACAAAGTAGAACACGATACCCAATATCAACAGACGCTGGCCTATGGCGAGACGGCCTACATCATGGCCGTCTGCGCTCGCGTATTGCACCGACGATACGCTGTCTGCCATGGTAGTGCTGCGTGCAGCGCCATTGCCTGCACTGGCCGCCGCATTGCTTTTCGCAGAGGCAGAGCCCGCAGCCACAGGCATCACCATGTCGCTGCGGCTGAAAATCCAGTTATATACTGGCCGCTTGATGGTAAACACCGAAGCCTTGGCCGTAATCGCGATAGAAACCAGCATGCTGTCGGTGCGCATGCAGCAGATCAGCAGATGGCTTTCTTCAGTGTCGCCAGGTTGTATACCCTTGTATTCAGCCACGATGCCCTGGATGCGGTTGCCCCAGTTCTCTCCCTTGATGACAATGGGTTTGGCTACCTGCTTGAAGTGTGGCATCTCTTTCTCGACGATGTGCAGGCGCATGCCCACCCATTTTTCTATCGATATACCTTCGCGCGCAAAACCATTCGCTTCGAGTTTGGTGCCGGTGGCAGCGTCCAGCAAATGCAGCGAGCGGCTGTTCTTGACCTCGTTCCAGCTACCCGGCGCATAAAACTCCAGCCCCAGATGGCCATTGCGAAATTCTTTGGGATTGAGGTAGGCAATATCATGTCCGGTCAACTCTTGCTGGCTAGGCGGCGTTGGTGATTGCGATTGCGGCGGTGGCGGAGCAGCATGAGTAGTAGAAGCAGCAGAAGCAGCAGGGGCAGGCGCTGCTTTTTTGGCGACGGGACTCTCCCATTCTTCAAGACTCAATGCGCCTGCATTGACATTGATCTCAGGGAAGGGAGTAGCAGAGGTTTTCCGGTTCGGCGGGTCAAATGTCATGGGTGATCTGTGAAGCAGTTAGGCTGGGATGTCGCCGTAGCAAAGCATGGATTAGAACATTGCCGCGTGAATTGTGTCAAATTGTTTCACTGCTTTACAAAGCGACAAAATTTCTCTGTGGGAATATTGCTTGCGGGCTTGCTGCTTGTGGGGGATGGAGGGACAGGTTGACGGCGATGCATGCAAGAAGATAATCGTGGGGCGCATTGCAATGCGCCGCATGTGGACGCCATGTACGGCGATGGAGATTTAAAGCTGCGGGAGCCGAATGCCAGAAGTAGGGTGCGCCGTGCGCACCGTTTGATGGTCCTGGCAATATTAATGTACGGCGATGCAGCGGTGCGCACGGCGCACCCTACTAGATTGCCATCGGTTTTTTACATGACGGCACTGGCAAAAATTCTGTTACGCTTCCACCGCCTCCACCAGCATCTCATCCACCACCCAGGTCTGCAACCAGCCACCTATCTCACTGGCTATCTCTGGATTATTTTCTGCCGCCTGTTCACAGACATCGGCAAAGCGCATGCCTGCACCAAGTTGCGCCAGCGCCTGCGCTTCTGCTGCATTTAATGACCTGAAATGCGCCTGCAACTGCTTACGCCAGACTATCCAGGTCGTTGCCTGCTCTGTCGATACTGGATCGGGCGGAGCGCTGTCTTCATTCAGGGCCAGCCAGATCGCCACGCTATTCCACTGCATGGGGATGAATTGCAAAGAGCCGCTGGTGCGCAAAGCCACGGTTTCCCAGTCTTGTACGCCTGCCAGGTCTGGCAGGCTCAGGATAGCGTGATCAGGCGCATCAAAGGCCAGACCCAGCGCCCATTCAAATTGCGCCAGCTCAGCGACTTGCGGGTGTTCGGCAAACTGCGTGCGCAACTGCTCTGCAAATGCATCACCAAACCAGCGCAGATTGCGATACGGCGAAGGATGCGCGTCTATATATGTCGCGCAAGCCTGGTAAAACATCTCATCACCAAGATAAGCATGGGTTTTGCCGTAAGCCTCAGACAAGGCATCGCGCAGACGCAGGCGATAAGCCTGGTAATAAATATCCAGGCGGGCATCACGCCCCAGGCCTGGTGTCTCGGCCAGATGCTTGTGCATGCTCAGCGCATCACGCTGGCCTAAAATAAATTGCTGGAAATCTGCTTGCAGGGTTTGCGTGGTATTCATCATCGTCAAGTTTTTTTTTGTCAGCTTTATGCCGCGATGGCTGGTGAAAGTATGTCAGCGCAAACACGGCGTGCCTGCTCCAGTTCTGCGACCAGCTCTGCCAGCGGCGGGATATTGTCATCGCGCTCTATCATGCTCGGCACCGCACCAAAGCGGCGTATTGCCTGCGCATATAAATCCCACACCGGGTCGGCAATCGGCTGGTCATGGGTATCAACAATATGCGTGCCGTGGTCGCTATGGCCTGCGAGGTGGATTTGCTGCACGCGGCCCAGCGGTATGCCGCGCAGATAGTCCATCGCATCAAAACCATGGTTGATACTGCTGACATAGATATTATTCACGTCCAGCAAAATCATGCTGTCAGCCTGTTCTGCAATCGCGGCGACAAATTCCCATTCGGGCATGCTGTCGCTGCTGTATTGCAGATAGCTCGATACATTCTCCAGCACCAGCCTGCGCCCCAGCACATCCTGCACACGGCGCACATTATTGACAACAAGCCTGATGGTTTCTTCGTTATACGGCAGCGGGAACAGGTCATGCATATTCTTGCCATGCACACCCGTCCAGCAGATATGGTCAGACACCCACATAGGTGAGACTCGATCGATAAGTTTTTTCAAGTCACGCAGATAATCATCCGACGGGCCTTCCGGTGTGCCTATGGACATCGATACGCCATGCATGACGACCGGGTAATCAGCGCGTATCGCATCGAGCATCGCCAGCGGTTTACCACCGGGCACCATATAGTTTTCAGACAAAATCTCAAACCAATCGACTGCCGGTTTATCGGCCAGTATGGACAGATAATGGTCGGTACGCAAACCCAGGCCAAAGCTGGAAGAGGTGAGGGGATTTGTCATGATGAAGATATATGGAGTGAAAACAGAAAATGCGCCAGCCTGAGAACAGACTAGCGCATTTCATCGATTACGCTGGATTATTTATCCAGATCAACGATTTTGCCGCCTTTGGCCAGGCATTGACCAGCAGCAGTTGCTACAAAGCCATGGCCTTTGCAAGAATTTTGGCCTTTGCATGCGTTTTCTGCTGTTTTGCAGTCGCTAGTTCCTTTGCAGCTATTGATGCCAGCACAATGTACCTTGTCACCAGCGCTGATGGTGCTTGTAGCAGCAACAGCAAAACCAGACAAAGCCAGAGTAGCGGCAGCAGCAGCGATCAGGGCGCCAGTTTGGATAGATTTTTTCATGATGTGTTCTCCGTAAAATATAAAATAAGTGAAGGTAATTAAATACTGCCAACTACTTTTGAAGCTCTATTGAAAGTTAAACCAAGTCCTTTACTTGCCTTGCCGTAAGCATCAACAAGCAGAACTTAAGCATCAGTCGGACGGATTTCAGATTACTTACACTTTTTTTTAAATATTTTAAAAAAACTTTGAAAGGCATAAATCAGGATGAACAGGGTGGGCCGTGCGCAGCAATAGATGCTGTGCGTCAATATTAATAAGGAACTGAGCCGGTGCGCACGGCGCACGAGCCTGTAAAAATAACTGTGTAAGTTCTCCCGGAACTATTGGTGAGCGTTGATGCGCTCGCCAAATTCTATATCAAAGCGATTCAATGCCTGTCGCCAGTGTTGTATAGGCATGGTCCATTTCTTGGCTGCCTGTTGTATCGCCAGATACACCACCTTTATGGCAGAGGCATCATTGGGAAACAGTTTTCTGCGTTTGGTGGCTGATCGAATGACGCTATTGAGTGATTCGATGGCATTGGTTGTATAAATGGCCCTGCGTATCTCTGGTGGATATTCAAAGATGGTCCGTAGATTGGGCCAGTGGTTTGTCCATGATTTGGCAACCTGCGGATACTGATGATTCCACAACCCGCCAAAGCGTTCCAGTTCTGCCAGTGCCTGCTCTTCAGTGGCAGACTGGTAGATGCGCTTTAAATCGGCAGTGACTTCTCTGTAGTCTTTCCAGGAGACATATTTCAGGCTGTTGCGCACCATGTGCACAATGCAGAGCTGAATACGGGTCTGTGGGTATTCGGCAGCAATGGCGTCAGGGAAGCCTTTCAAACCATCGACACAGGCTATCAGGATATCCTGCACGCCCCGGCTTTTGAGTTCTGTCAGGACGGATAGCCAGAACTTGGCGCCTTCATTCTCCGACATCCATAGACCCAGCAAATCTTTGTGGCCTTCCATATTGACACCCAATGCCAGATAGACGGCTTTGTTGATGACACGCATGTTGTCACGGATCTTGATAACGATGCAGTCCAGATAGACGATGGGATAAACCGCGTCCAGAGGACGGGCTTGCCACTGGGTAATTTGTTCCAGTACCCGTTCTGTGACTTTGGAGACCAGGGTGGCTGATACGTCGGCGTCATACATTTCCTTAAACGCGTCGACGATTTCCCGGGTGCTTAAGCCTTTGGCATAGAGCGCCAGAATCTGATCATCCATCTGGGTTAAGCGGCTTTGGTGCTTGCGCAAAAGCTGGGGCTCAAAGGAGCCTTCTCGGTCCCTCGGTGCTTCTATCTCGATTTCACCATGCTGGCCTTTGAGGCGTTTGACAGTGCTGCCATTGCGGGTATTTCCCTTGCCTGGCGTGCTGTCCTGATGCCTCTCATAGCCGAGGTGCTCGGTCAGTTCTGCATTGAGCGCTGTTTCCACCGTGAGCTTGAGCAGCTCACGGGAGAACGCATTCAAATCAGCTTCGGTCTTGATGTCTTTCGCCAGCTCTTTGGCCAGCGCCTGCAGTTTGCTTCTTTCCATGGCGTTTGTCGTCATTTTGGCAATTCCTCATTATAGGAGGTTCATCTACCAGAATTACTTACACACTTTTATTTACAGGCTCCGGCGCCCTACAAAATGCTCATGCCGAGAGTCAAGGCCATCGCCCTACATCACTGCGATGATGAAAAAGTGTTTTGGCCGGAGCTATAAGCTACACTCATGGCTTACCTCTATTCTTATCATAAGCATGCCTGATCAGATACACACACCACAATCCGGCAATGCCGCCGAATTCGTCGCCCACAACGATGACGTCTTTGGCCGCATCGCCAGCCGCTATGACAGGCTGTGTGACCTGTTCAGCTTTGGCATACACCGTACATGGAAGCGCCGTGTCGCCGACATCATCGCGCAGGAAGAATGGCAAACACTGCTCGATGGCGCAACCGGCACAGGGGACATCATGTTGCGCGTGCTGGCAAAGCAGCTACCCGCCAGCCGCCGTATCATCGCCTCCGACATCAGCCCGCAAATGCTGGCGATTGCACAAGGCAAGCTGGGCCAGCATGGTGAGCAAGTCCGCGTTTGCCTGCTAGATATGCACAGCATGCCTGACATCGCCAGCGATAGTGTCGATGCCTATTCGATTTCGCTGGGCCTCAAAATCTGCCAGCGCCACCTGGCCCTGCAAGAAGCCCTGCGGGTACTACGCCCCCGTGGCCGCCTCATCATCCTCGAAGCCTCGAACATCCGCCTGGCCTGGCTTCACAAGGCCTACCTGACCTACATGTCCATCTGCACCCCCGCCATCGCCTGGATAGCCACCGGCGGCGATGCATCCGCCTATAAATACCTGCTGCAAGGCGTGCGCGAATTTCCAGGGGCAGAGCAACTCGCCAAAGAAATGCAGGACATGGGATTTAGTGACGTTCAGTTTGAAAGATTGTCGCTGGGGATAGTGGCAGTGCATACTGCGCGGAAGCCGGGGTAGCGAGTGGCAGGATTAGCTCAGCGTACCTACAGCACTTCGAACTTTATCCATCCCTATTTAATAAAACAGAGTCCAGAGTTCATGAAAGATAGCGCATCTCAATGTGCCAATTGCGGCGCTCATCTGGCCGCGCCGAATATGGTTTGCCCTCATTGCGAACCAGAATTTTTAGCACCAAACACAGCACAGGATACTGGCAAATACCGCTGCCCGGATTGCGCCTGCCGTTTTGACCAGGTTGGCACTGGACTATGGCCGCCCAATGTGAAATGGTACCGGCCACAATCTTATAAGCCGCAATGCCCACATTGCCAGGCTTTTCTAAGGGACAGGACTATTCCGTACAGGAGTAGGGCAGAATTGACTGCGCTTCCACTTTTCATCATCGTATCTGCTTTCTCCCCCTGGCGACCCGGTACGCAGATTGTCCTGCTGGCTCTGCTGATGGTGGTAGAGTTTATACGTTGGCGGGCAGCGAAAAAAACAGTGTATGTGGAAGAGGACAGATATCTCAGTGACAAATCCGGGGCTCCAATGTAATCGGCGGGGCGTAATCGCACATAGCTAAGGCTTATTTAAACATGGCCGTGACGTAGGGCGCATTGCAATGCGCCGCAAGCGGGCATGGCGCATGGTGTTTTGCTTTCTCAGGACATGCAATAATCTCAGATTTTGTGCACGACATCCCAGCATCCATGATTAGTCACAAAGGCGCTCACATGCTTACGATTCCAGAAAATATTGCTAACCTGATGATATTGGGATTGACTCAGGAAATTGCACAGATCCATGCGATTGGCGAAACTTGCGGAGATGACTGGCCAGCTGATTATGATCCAAATGATGTGAGTGTGTATGATAGCTTTCGTCAGATGTTAAAGAAAAACGCCGGAAAAAGTACTATCTTGGACTGCAAGAATTACTCAAAAACGGTGGCGTTTTCCATTGGCTTACTCCCTCGATTTGTCAGCGAAAATCTGAGTCAACTCTCAATTGCTGATATAGAGTCAGCCTGCCGTGTCTATGCGCAATATGCTGCACATAGATGTGCTGCCATGCTGGAGACCAACAATGAACACACGTCACAGCGCAGACAGGTTATATATATGTTGTCGCAAGTGATGGCCTTTCCAGGGATGTCCGGGGATGGATAGCCCGTAAGGTGCGTCTTGACGCACCGTTGTTCTTCACGTTGTTGATTATTGGCGATTTGGTGCGTTGAAACGCACCCTACAGAAAAAACTCACCAGATATTCGCCATGCTTGCGACGGCATCTTTCTGGAAAAATTTCATTCTCCAAACCCTAATTGATAGCCTGCCCAGCATGTAAAAACGTAAGCGAGTAGCGCCAGCATCATCACCAACCAAACTGGTGGCGGCCAATCGACGTACCTGTCGAGAAATTGGCGGCTGATGTCCAGTTTCAAAAACAGTGTCAATGGTATTTCTCCGACGAAGCCAGCGCCGAGATAAAAGCCTGCAGACTGTTCCCAAAAAGATGCTCTTGCTTTTTTCATCATGATCCTGGTCGCGTATCTTCTGCAAGACATCTTACGCCCCCAAATTCGTGCTTGCAATCAAAACAGCAGCACACTGTAGGAGCGGCTTCAGCCGCGAATGATCGCTGAACAAATCATTCGCAAGTTCCGGCATTGCATTGTCAACATCGGGAAAAAGTCGTTCTTGAAAAACCTTCGCGGCTGAAGCCGCTCCTACGGTTAGCAAATACCCGGTCGTAGGGCGCATTGCAATGCGCCGCATGTATGCGTCGCGCACGGCACGGATATTTTCCCAAGGATGCGGTGATCTCATACGGCGCATTGCAATGCGCCCTACGTCACGGCGATGGTGTCGTTCAGCGCAGATCAATGTCTCTGGTCTCAGGCGTCTGCCAGGCTTTCAGCTGTTTGATCCGCTTGCTTTGCCGCCGCAATAATCCATTCCCTGAACACCTGCACCTCAGCGCGTGGCGCGGTGGATTCAACGATAAGCCAGTAGGCATAGTCGCTGTTGCCCAGGCGCGGGTCTTCGAGGGCTACCAGGCGACCATCCTTGAGCATTGGTTGCAGCAGTGCGGCGCGGCCAAGGGCGATGCCGTGGCCTTCAAGGGCGGCGTGGATGACCTGGTCGTACTGATTCAGGTGCAGGTAGGCCTTGGGTTTGGCGTCGGGCTTGATGCTGAGCAGGCCGGTGGCGCTCAGCCAGTCTGACCAGCGCAGCCAGGGCAGGGCGCGTTCATCAAGTTCGAGCAAGACTTCCCTGAGCAAGCCCTCTGGTTCACCAAAGGCACGGGCGGCGATGGCGGGGCAGGCTACCGGCATGATCTTTTCTCCGAACAGCCTGATCGCCTGCGCTGGCACATCCGCCGCGCGGGCATAGCGTATGGCCAAATCCAGGCCTTCTTTTTTGAGGTCCAGCATGCGGTTGTCGGCGGATACCCGTACATCGATATTCGGATGCGCTGCCTGAAAAGCCCCGAGCATGGGCAAGATCCACAAGCCAGTCACGCTGACTGCCGATGTCATGGTGACCGGGCGCGACTGCAACTGTTGCCGCTGCGAAGCTGAAAATTCAGCGAGTTGATCCAGCCACGGTGAGGCCAGTTTTAGCAGTTGTTCACCCGCCGGGGTCAGGGCAATGGCGCGGTGCTTGCGTATCAGCAGTTTGCTGCCCAGATGTTCTTCCAGACTTTGTATCTGGCGGCTGACGGCAGATTGCGTCAGGCACAGGTCCTCTGCTGCCATGGTAATACTCATGCGCCGGGCAACGGCGACAAAACCACGGATGGCGTCCAGCGGCGGCAGGTGGAGTAGCGGGTTACTCATGAATTTAGTTCATGCAACACATGTGTAAATTGCGTTTGTAGTTGGTAAGCTTGTCTATAAAATGAGGAGCAGTACTATACTCACAGGCATTCTATCGCAGGAAGCTAAAACTTGTTGCCCGGTTGCCCGTAACCTCACTTGAATTGCTTACCATGACCTCTATCACCATGCCCAGGCTGTTCAGTCATTTCCCTGCGCAACGCCCTGTCCTGACTGCTCTGGCATTGTCACTGGGGGCGGCAATTGCACTGGGTCTGTCACGCTTTTCTTACGGCCTGCTGCTGCCACCGATGCGCGCCGACCTCGGCTGGTCTTATCTGCTGGCAGGGGTGATGAATACTTGTAACGCGCTTGGCTATTTTTTAGGCGCACTGATCACGCCTCTATTGATGCGGCGCTATCGTGCGCATAGCTTATTGACAGGTGGCGCGGTGCTGACGGGCATATTCATGCTGGTGTCCGGCATGGTCACCGCCACCGGGTTTTTGCTGCTGCAACGCATACTAGCGGGCATATCGAGCGCGCTGATTTTTATTGCAGGTGGCGTATTGATCTCGCGCCTGGGTGGCTTGCATGCAGCGCGTGCGGGTCTGTTGATAGGCCTGTATTACGGTGGCACGGGTTTTGGCATCACCCTGTCTGCCTTGCTGGTGCCTGCCACCTTGGCTGCTGCACAGGCGCAGCATGTTGAACATGCCTGGCAATGGCCGTGGCTGGCGATGGGCGCTGCCTGCCTGCTGGCGACCATCGTCATGAGCCTG
The DNA here is from genome assembly GCF_049340245.1 of Undibacterium sp. TC4M20W. Classification (NCBI taxonomy): domain Bacteria; kingdom Pseudomonadati; phylum Pseudomonadota; class Betaproteobacteria; order Burkholderiales; family Oxalobacteraceae; genus Undibacterium; species Undibacterium sp. TC4M20W. Next base: position 8,425 of record NZ_JBMPPI010000045.1, on the reverse strand, counting down.
CCCGTCCGGGCGATACAGGATTTGGCCGGGCAGGCGGGTGCCAAAAGCGCATTCAGCATCAAGGCGTTTGGCTTTGGCCTGGCAGGTTATTTCATGTTTGGTGCAGGCTATATAGGTTATATGACCTTCGTCGTTGCGCTGCTCAAAGAGCAGGGCATGCCCGCGCCTGCGATTACTGCCTTTTACTCCCTGCTGGGGCTGGCCGTGCTGGCCTCGTCACGCATCTGGGCAGGCATGCTGGACCGCTACAAGGGCGGCCAGTCACTCGCGATATTGACTGCGCTGGCGGGTGTTGCGGCATTGCTACCCGCACTGAGCAGCAATGTCTTTGCCGTGTTTGCATCCGGCATTTTGTTTGGCGCGGTGTTCTTGTCCGCCGTCGCATCTACCACGGCACTGGTGCGGCACAACGCCAGGCCAGAAGCCTGGTCAGCAGGCATCAGTGCCTTCACTACCGTATTTGCGCTGGGCCAGATCGTTGGCCCCACCATCGTGGGCTGGATCGCTGACGGCCAGGGCGGGTTGGAACGTGGCCTGATATTCTCTGGCCTGACGTTGCTGGTGGGTGGCATTATGGCATGGCAGCAAAAGCCTTTGGAGAGCAGGGATGCCTGATTACGGATGTGGTGGTGATGCCTGCATGGAGATAAGCGTAGCCGTAACGGGAGGTGCATTGTGTACGGCAAAGATATTTCCTTGTGAATGTGACAGTCTCTGGCCGGGCAAGTTTTTTACTGGATATTGAACAGCGAAAAACTAGATTGCATAAAACTCCTCAGGATAAAGTCGCGTATCCACATTGACTTCCATGCCACGCCACAATGCTAATCTACACAACGCTGTGCCCAGCGCGTCAAAAGTCACGGACTGAGCAATTTTGCCCATACCCCAGTTATCCAACTGCCCAAGTGCAACCCGGCTGCGCGAACGTTTGGGAAACTCCGCTTCACGCTCCGCTCTGATCTTTTCAAAATCATCTGCATTATGCTGAGCAATGTGATACAGCATTTCGTGGTAACCGTAGATAAAATGCGAACTCTTAAATGCTTGCGTATTCTCAAATGCCTCTTTTGAAATCAATGTAGTCCTACCAGCGCCGATATTTGCAATTTGAAATGCAAATTCTCCCGCAATATGTTTGCGACTATGTTGATCAAAAGTCGCACATATTGTTATCTCATTGCATAGAGCTTCGAATTCTTGCTTCGCGTCAGCCAATAACAAGCCTATTAACAAAGGAACAAACGGGAAATATTCAAAGCTAGACTTATCCCATAAACCATTCTTGTTATAAGCAAGATTCATTTCTTGGAATGCTCTCACACTTAACGCACCCATTAATGGGATTTTCCCCAATAGATCTCGCGCCGCATTTAAGTCACTTTGCAAAATCCACCTGGCTTGTGCAAGCAACATCATATCGTAAGCGCCTCGACAAGGATTATTTGCCGCAGAACTAAAAGCCCCGCTGGACCGCAGCTCGTCATCATTTTTTATCGTCCTCTGCATAATTGCTAGAGAATCAATTTCTACCCTGTCAATCCATAGCAGCATTTCTTCAAGATTTTTTTCCATTATGTCCCTCTGAAAAATGGCTTTCATTCTACTGCAGGAATGTCCCTCAAAAAATAGGGGGGCCATTTAGTTCTCACCTAAATCATGTAATCGAACAATATACTTGCAAGAAAGAGGCAGGTCTTTCACAAATGCTTTTTTTGAAGGTGCTGTGCTTGATAATGGCCAGATTTCGTCGATAAAAAATTGCAGATGTTTTAATCGGAGAAAATTTTTTGATGACAACTGGGTCGTGGCTAGTCGCATTAATCTGATGTAGCTGACACACCTGTTTTCAAGTAGCTTACTGGTATGACAGCAAAAGCCGTTGCAGAGTAGGGATGCCTGATCACAGATATGGGCGCGATGCTTGCAAAGGGATAAGCGTAGTCTTAACGGGAGGCGCATTGCAATGCGCCTCATGTGTACATAGTGCACGACAAAGCTTCTACACAGCGGATACGATAGTCTGCAGAATACTGTTCAATAGCCATTGCAAACTATTTTTTTAAGACCAAGCTTCTCAAAACTCAGCAAGTTGCTTACTATATCCACAATATGCATTCAATATCACTAAAAAATGTACTCACATTGAAGTGCGAACTCGGCATAGCAAACACTCTCATTTACCAACATGGCTGATCAATGAAAAAACCAGGACTGCAAGCGCTACCTCACTTTCTTGTACTACTGATGCTGGCTTTGCTTGTGCCTGCAGTGTCGGCAGCCGCGACAATCACGGCAACCGCGGCAACCACTGAGGCGGCAGCGATTTTTAAAGACAAAACCTACAGTCTTGATCTGAGCGAGATTGAAGCACTGGACCCCCAGCCTCTGGAAATTTCTGAATTTTCCCCTGAAGCGAACGTGGTACACGTAGTGAAAGTCGTGTCAAATGGACGCATATTCCCCGTCACCTATGAAGTAATCACTTTGCCACCACCAGTGGATGGCGACAGTATGGCCTTATTAAAAACGATCAAGAGTGCGCTTGATAAGCACGGAGATATTATTTTATCGACGCTGCAAAGCAACAAAACGCTGGGTAATTTTCTGCATTATTTCCATCAAGTGTCAGTTAAAAACCAGCCGCACCATGTGTCTTCAAACTATATCTTTGTCAACGGTAAAACAACCTATCATATTGTTGGCACAAGCTATGCCCCAATGATGATGCCGAGAGAAAAGGGCTGGGGACCACCGGCACCTGATCAAAACGCAGACGATGCAGCAATACTTTTGTTGAGAGCGATGCGATTTAAGTGAAGCCATGCATAGTAGGGTGCGCCGTGCGCACCGCTGCATCACCGTGTATTCATATTGCCAAGACCAAGAGATGGTGCGCACGGCGCACCCCACAAAAAAGGGATGACACACTCACGCGCGCCATCCCTGCAAGCACTACCAATATTTCGCTACCTTAACTATTCGCCACCCGCGCCAACACCGGCTCATGCTCCTCATAAGCCTCGTTCGCCGGCACACCACTGGCAACAGGCTCTTTGCCTTCTTCCCATTTCGCCACCACTGAGGTGGCAATGCTGTTGCCCAATACATTCGTGGCAGTGCGGCCCATGTCGAGGAACTGATCTACGCCCATGATCAGCAAGAGACCAGCCTCAGGCAGGTTGAACATGGGCAGCACTGCGGCCACTACCACGAGTGATGCGCGGGATACCCCTGCCATGCCTTTGCTCGATACCATCAGCACCAGCAGGATGGTAATCTGTTGCGACAGGCTCATCTCTATGCCATAGGCCTGGGCGATGAACATCACTGCAAACGCCTGATACACCATGGAACCATCAAGATTGAAGGAGTAGCCGAGTGGCAGTACAAAGCCGGTGATTTTGCTGCTGACGCCGAATTTTTCGAGTTGCTCTATGGTCTTGGGATAAGACGCTTCACTGCTGGCTGTAGAAAACGCAATGATCATCGGTTCCTTGATCAGGCCTATCAGGCGAAATACCTCGCGCCCGAGGAACAGAAAACCTACTGCAATCAAAATTATCCACAGCAAGGCCAGTGCCAGGAAAAAGCTGCCGAGGAACTTGCCATACGTGAGCACTACTTCCAGCCCCTGCACTGTAATCGCCGCAGCCACGGCAGCAAACACGCCTATCGGTGCAAAGCGCATGACATAGTCGGTGATCTTGAGCATGGTATTCGCAGTTTCTTCTATTGCACTGACCAGCACACGCGGGCCATTGCCTTTGAGTGAAGACAGGGCAAAGCCAAAGAAGATGGAGAACACCAGGATTTGCAAAATCTCATTATTGCCCATCGCTTCAAAGAAGCTGCGCGGGAATACGTGAGTCAAAAAATCCTTGAGGTTCAACGAGCCAGTCGCCAGCTTGGTGGTTGCATTCACATCCGGCAAGGTCAGCGCCAGCGAACGGCCAGGTTCAAACAGGTTAGAGAACAGCAAGCCTATCGCCAGTGATATCAATGAGGCAGTAATAAACCAGCTCATCGCCTTCAAACCCACCCGGCCTATCGAACCAGAATCGCTATGCGCCATGCCCGCCACCAAAGTGGTAAACACCAGCGGCGCAATGATCATCTTAATCAGGCGTAAAAAGATGTCAGTGACGATGCTGAAGTAACCGGCAATGGTCTTGGCCTGCGCGGCATCTGCCGCATAGCGGTGGCAGATATAGCCAGTGATCAGCCCCAGCACCATGCCGGTGATGATCCATGTGGTCAGTCTGTTTTTTTTCATGTGTGTCTCCTCAGGTTTGTTTGTTCAAATTTTTTGTGGGATGCGGTCGCGCCTTATTTTGTAATCAGCGTTTCGCCTATTTCGACCTGGCGTGGCATGGTCAGCCTTTGCGGTTGCAGGATTTCTTTCAACTGCGCTTCAGTCAGCAGTTTCTTTTCCAGCACCAGGCTATACACGCTCTTGCCGCTCAGCAGCGCTTGTTGCGCGACTTCGGTGGCGGCGCTGTAACCGATATAGGGGTTCAGGGCAGTGACGATGCCTATGGAGTTTTCGACGATGTCGCGCAGGCGTTCATGGTTGGCGGTGATGCCATCGACGCAGCGTTCTGCCAGCACCATGCAGCCATTGGACAGGTGCGACACACTCTTGAACAGGCTATGCGCAATAATCGGTTCAAAAGCATTCAACTGCAATTGCCCGGCCTCTGCCGCAAAACTGATCGTGACATCATTGCCTATGACCTCAAAGGCAATCTGGTTCACCACTTCAGGTATCACAGGGTTAACCTTGCCCGGCATGATGCTCGAACCAGCCTGCACTGCAGGCAGATTGATTTCACCAAAACCCGCACGCGGGCCGCTGGACAAGAGCCGCAAGTCATTGCACATCTTTGACAGCTTGACCGCAACACGTTTCAACACGCCCGACAGTTGCACAAACGAACCCACATCCTGCGTTGCCTCGATGAGGTTGGGTGAGGTACTGACCGGTATGCCAGTGATGTCCTGCAAAGCCTGGCAGGCCAGGCGCGCATAATCAGGGTGGGTATTGATGCCCGTGCCTATCGCCGTTGCACCGAGGTTGATCTCGCACATCAGCTTGGCCGCTTCGCGCAGGCGTTCCTGGTCTTCGTCTATCATCACTGCGTATGTGCTGAACTCCTGCCCCAGCGTCATCGGCACCGCATCCTGCAATTGCGTGCGGCCCATCTTCAACACATCCTTGAATTCCAGTGCCTTGTTATGGAAGGACGTTTTCAACACCTCCATCGCACTCACGAGACGCAAGATGCCCTGGTAAGCAGCAATCCGCAAGGCCGTGGGATACACATCATTGGTACTCTGGCTCAGGTTGACCTGCTCATTCGGGTGCAAGATCTTGTAGCTGCCGCGCGCATAACCCAGTTCTTCAAGCGCGATATTGGTGATGACTTCATTCGCATTCATATTAGTAGAAGTACCCGCGCCACCCTGTATCACATCAACTACAAAATGCGCATGAAAACCACCCTGGCGAATTTTTTCACAGGCAGTGATAATCGCTTTGGCATGTTCATCACTGACCAAGTCAAGGCCACGATTAGCAACCACCGCCGCCTGCTTGACACTCGCCAGCGCCGCCACCAGCTCTGGGTAGCTGGAGATGGGCGTGCCCGTAATCGGGAAGTTTTCAATCGCGCGCAGCGTGTGCACGCCATAATAAGCATCTGCCGGTACGGCACGGTCGCCGAGCAAATCGTGCTCTATCCTGGTCGCTGGTATGGACAAAATAAACTCCTGGTGGTTGGGTGGGTTTGGTTTGCGTGTATGGCACCCGGCCATGAAAGGCAGATGAATACACTTCGCAACGCAGTGTAGATAATTAAAACGGCCTACTTATTCTGATTACGCATACTTTGATGCGGTGACGGCATGTGTGGGGAAATGGCAGGGTTTGCTGCAGCGATAATGGCGGCGGTGGAAAATAATTTTTAGGTATTGATGATCACGACGATGGAAGTTGATAGCGGCAATGCACATTCAGGCCATCCCAGCGTAGGCAGGGATCCATCTGGAAAAATTGGGGGGCCGCAAAGCGAAGCTGCTTGTGCGTGAAATTATGTGTGAGCTGATACGCAGCTAATATCACCTGCACGAGCTTCGACAATTCTGCCAATCTGAGCTACAGTAGTGATCATTTTTCTACAGAAAATCACATCATGAAAATTTATGCAATGCTCTTACTGCTGGCGAATTGCGCAGCAGTAGCAGGTGAACAGCCGGACAAAGATGCATGGAGGCTGGGCGTTGTTGCGTCTGCTGCGACCCTGGCCAGGGAAGGTACGTTTTCCGTGGTGGACGAATGCGAAAAACGCTACCCTGACTTGCGGGAAAGCGGCAAGTCCGTCAAGGCCGCATGGGTAGTCAGGAACCAGGAAATGGCAGACAAGCTGGCAGTGCTGGCAGCAAAGCTGACTGCAAAAGTTCAGGCCAAGGACACGACTGTTGATATCAAAGCCCTGCTGGCAGATGCAGAAAAAGTCGCACGCAAGCTCAGTGGTGACATCCTGGTCAAGCAGGTGATTAACGCGCTCGACAGTGCGCCACCGGCGCAACAGCCAGGTATATGCAAGGCCATGTTTACCGGAGTCAATCAGGGCAAGATGGATATCGCCAAGATACAGACATCTACAATGAGCGTCATGCAAGAGAGTGAGATCATTGATTTTGTCAGCGCATATCACGGCTTGACCTATGAAGACCAGGGCAACAGCATCAAGGCATCCGGCACCTGGTTAGACTTGCCTTTTCCGGTTAACGAATCCATCATGACCATTGATGGCATAGAAAAGAAAATTCACGTCAGCACCACGGTGGTCGTGCAATTGGGTGACAAAGTACCACCTTTCATGAGATCCAATAAAGAGACCCTGTCCATCATTGCCTGGGATAATGAGGTGATAAAGTCAGAAGTCATGCGCGCCGGAAAGTCAGAGCGATTCTTTCAGTACGTCATCAACAGAAAATCCAAAGAGATTACCAGGATATTTACCGGACAATCACCAGCAACACATGCGCTTGGTGACGGCAGTAAACTATTCAGTGACATGCTTGCTAAATTTAACTAGGGAGTAGTGTGATCATCTCGATCTGAACTGGGATTGCTTTGTGCAAATTCCATCAAGAGAACGTGGCACTGACTATGATTGAAGATAAATCCAGATGATAAAAGCGTCTATCCCTTTAATAGCGAATATCCCTGTTGTGGCAGTGAAAGAAGATATCTCGTATCCTGATCGTAATACGAGCCAGGTTTATGATCATCTGAAATACACGCTGTCACGGCCAGTCCCGTTTCCGCTTCCTGCCATCGGGGTAAGCTTGGCAGATGAGGGCATCGTTGTCACCAGAGGCCACAAATATTTACGTATTGCCCGCGAACTTGGTGTTACCAGTATCAGGGCTTTCCTTGATGCCAAAAAATTTGCATCGTCAGACCCTTTAGAATTGCTGCCAGAAGGCAGCGAGCTGGTCTCAGGTGAGGAATTAGAAGATGAAGGCAGAATACCGGTTGTGCGGGGTTTTCATGTTTACTTTTTCGATAGACCGCTGAACGAGGTTCAACAAGCAGAATTTATCAGAGCAGTCGGAAGTTTTTTTGAAAACCTTGACACCCCATTGCTACAGGATTCAGATAAGCGATTGTTGTCCTGGGGGTTTCCCTGTGAAGGACGGTGTGTAGAATTTGAAGCCAATTTCCCGGTTGGCGACAGATCCTGGGCGAATGATTATTTGAAGGTGACTCTGGATTTCAGCAAGAATGTGGCACGCATCCTTACTTTTCAAGGGTCGCTTTTTTTCCCAGAGTTGAATGCATGACAGATTATTGATGCACAAAAAATGATGCTGAGTAGTTTGAGCCGCAACGGACCCTACAGTGAGAGTAACGAGAGGAAGCGTGCTCTTGCAAGCTTAACGAAGCCCGTCAGGTCGCGCCCAGCGACCCATATTCAGGTCATCCCAGCGCAGGCTGGGATCTATCCGGGAAAATTGCGTGACAGAAAAATATACCTGGCCGTGCGTGCGACTACGCAAAGTTAAGTATGAATCTTGAAAACTCAAAGGCACTTGATTTGAATCCAAAAAAGCTGTTCACCCTGGCTTTAGTTTTTGTTTCGGTATCACTTGCTGTTTTTGTACTGACGATAATTTTTTTAAATTATTTGGCGCACAGAAAAATTCTACAGCACGTGTTTCGGTTCAAGCTATTACCTGCTCGGTTGCGTTGGTAGCGTATTTTTTTCTACGAAAAAAAATTATCAGTAGGACTTACGCAAAACGCATAGAAATAGAAGGATTTCTGAGTTGCTGACATAAGTAATGGTCCAAAAGGCCGTGTTTAATGCGATAAGCGGTTTGTTTGGTAGTTCTGGCAATGTCGGTGAGGCGT
>NZ_JBMPPI010000044.1:0-41572 GCF_049340245.1 Undibacterium sp. TC4M20W | reverse complement strand
CCTCACCGACATTGCCAGAACTACCAAACAAACCGCTTATCGCATTAAACACGGCCTTTTGGACCATTACTTATGTCAGCAACTCAGAAATCCTTCTATTTCTATGCGTTTTGCGTAAGTCCTAATATACATATAAAAAATGTTAAACATGCTTTAGAGGCAATATTCTTGCCGTAAAAAAAGCCTGCACAGCGCTTGCTGTGCAGGCTTTTTCAAACAGTGCTGATATCAGTTTTTGACTTGTTTGATCACCACACGCAACATGCTGATCAGCTCATCAATTTCTTCCTTCGTTACATTCAGTGCTGGCATGAAGCGCAGCAAGTCTGGGCGGGGAGAATTGATCAGCAAACCAACCGGTTCCATATCACGGGCAGCTTCCACCAGCTTGCCGCCGATATTGTCACCCAGCTTCAGGGCGCGCAGCAAACCGAAGCCACGCTCACCTTGCATGCCAAACTCTGCAGACAGTTGTTCCAGTTGCTGGCTCAGGTATTCGCCTTTTTCCTTGACCGAGGTCAGGAAGCCAGGTTTGTTCAATTCATTGAATACCGCTTTGCCGACGGCAGCCATCAAGGGCGCACCGTTATAAGTGCCGCCCTGGTCGCCGGGCACGAAACAGGCTACTTCTTCACGGCACAGCAGGGCACCCAGTGGTACGCCGCCACCTATGCCCTTGGCCAGGGTCATGATGTCAGGCTCTATATTGGACAATTGATAGCCAAACAATTCACCAGTGCGGCCCATGCCAGTCTGCACTTCATCAACGATGAGCAGCAAGCCATGCTTCTTCGTCAACTCACGCAGGGCCTGCATGAATTCAGGGCTGGCAGGTATCACGCCGCCTTCGCCTTGTACCGGTTCCAGCATGACGCCGACGGTTTTGTCGGTGATCAGTTTTTCTACTGAAGCGATATCGTTCAAATCTGCTTTAGGGAAGCCGCTGACTTGCGGGGCAAAAATAGTGTCCCAGCCTGGTTTGCCGGAGGCCGACATCATCGCCAGGGTACGGCCATGGAAACCATGGTCGAAGGTAATGATTTCAAATGCGCCATTCTTGTTCAACTGACCCCACTTGCGCGCCAGTTTGACTGCGCCCTCATTGGCTTCTGCACCGCTGTTGGTGAAAAACACGCGGTCAAAACAAGAGTTCTTCGTCAGCAGATCAGCAAACTCCACCATCGGGGCATTGTAGAAAGCCGGGGAGGGGTTCAGCAATTTTTTCGATTGCGTTACCAGTGCGTCATGTATCACATCTGGGCAATGACCGAGGCAATTGACCGCCCAGCCTTGCAGATAATCGAGGTATCGCTTGCCCTTGTGATCAGTCAAGTACATGCCCTTGCCTTCAACGAACACGAGTTCGGGGCGTGGGGTGATGTACATCAGGGAATTTACGTTGTACTGACTGAATTCCATTTCAAGACTCCTAAGGTCGTTACAGTGGGTGGGGTAGACAAAAAATCAAGGTAAAAAAAAGCCACAGGGCGGAACCTGTGGCTGGATATTCGTGGTGCAGCTTTTTACGCGCACGCTCACTCCTACATCGGCCCAGGCTCGCTTGGCGAGTTGCGACGTCGTGCAATATTTGGTGAGGACATGTCAGTAAAAATTTTCATAAAACGGATAGTAGGACTTTTTTTGCAATGCGTCAAAATAAATTTTGGCACTGACACAAAAAGTTTATTTGTCTCAATTTCCCAGGTCAGCCTCAGAAGTAAACGAGTCCGCATAGAATTCGTCGGCAGGCAACTGGCACTGCGCCGTAAAGTCACGTTTGGCTGAGTCAATAACGACTGGTGCGCCACAGGCATAGATTTGATGTCCTGACAAGTCCGCATGATCCGCTATGACTGCCTGATGTACAAAACCGCTACGGCCCGTCCATGCATCTTCAGGTAAGGCATCAGAAACCACAGGGATGTAGCTAAAGCCAGGTATTTGTTTTTCCCATTCCTTGCACAAGCTATGCATATACAGGTCTGCAGGGCGACGGCCACCCCAGTACAGGCTGACCGGGCGCTTGGATTCCAGGTGGATCAGATGTTCCACCAAAGCCTTGACCGGTGCAAAGCCAGTGCCGGAAGCCAGCAGGATAATTGGTTTTTCACTATCTTCACGCAGGAAGAACGTGCCTTGCGGGCCTTCAAAGCGCAGGATGTCGCGCTCTTTGAGGGTAGTAAATACCTGGTCAGTGAACAGGCCACCTGGCATATGGCGTACGTGCAGGGTGATATGCTCATCCAGATGCGGGGCATTCGCCATGCTGTAGCTGCGGCGCTTGCCGTCCCTGAGCAGGAATTCTATGTATTGACCGGCGCGGTACTGCAGGCGCTCATTGGCAGGCAATTGCAGGGCGATGAGCATGACATCGTGCGACAGTTTCTCCAGCTTCGCAATGCGGCTGGGCATTTTCTTGACCGGGTAATCACCATCGGCGACGATTTCGCGCGCTTCTATGGTCAGGTCTGATTGTGGCTTGGCACAGCAAAACAGGGACATGCCCTGGGTTACTTCCAGCTCGGTCAGGGCACGTTGCTGGTGCGGGCCATGTTGCACAGTTCCACTGGCGATCTTGCCTTTGCAAGAACCACATGCACCATTTTTACAGCCATATGGCAAGATGACGCCTGCGCGCAGCGCTGCCGACAATACGGTTTCATCTTCTTCACAGCTAAATTGACGGCCACTGGGGGTGACGCTTACTTGAAAAGTCATACTATCCTGAACATGAATAAACAGTTTAAACAAATTGGCAAGCCACGCTTGCTTATCATAGGTTGTGGCGACGTGGGCATGCGCCTCTTGCCATTATTGCGCCAGCATTTCCGCATTTTTGCGCTGACCAGCCAGGCTGAACGCTGCATAGAACTCCGCATTGCCGGCGCTACCCCCTTGCTGGGTAACCTTGACCAGCCTGATACCCTGGCCCGCCTCAAAGGTCTGGCAGATCGCGTTGTTCATCTGGCACCACCACCCTCAGAAGGCAAGGCTGACAGGCGCACACAAAATTTGACCGCCATTTTACCTGACAAGGGCCGCCTTGTTTATATCAGTACTACTGGTGTGTATGGTGACTGTGCGGGAGCCTCGTTTGATGAGACCCGCAGCGTAAAGCCACAAAACGCTCGCGCACTGCGCCGCGTGGCGGCAGAAAACTGCCTGCGGGCCTGGGCCAGGCGCAGTCAATCCTGCCTGTCCATACTGCGCGTGCCTGGTATTTATGCGACTGGGCGCCTGCCGCTGGAGCGTTTGCACAAGGGCACACCCGCATTAGTAGAAGCTGACGATGTATATACCAACCACATCCATGCAGATGATCTGGCACAATTGATCAAACTGGCCTTGTTCCGGGCGCTGCCCAACCGTGTTTATCATGCTGTCGATGACAGCGACATGAAGATGGCGGCTTATTTTGACCTGGTCGCTGATGCCTTTGCCTTACCGCGCCCGCCACGCTTGCCGCGTGCCGAACTGGCGCAGCAGGTCAGCCCTGTATTATTGTCTTTCATGTCAGAATCAAGGCGCATGCAAAACCAGCGCATCAAACTGGAGCTGGGTGTGCGCCTGCGCTATGCTTCGGTAGCAGAGGGCGTCGCGGCAGCGGTGGCGACGGTCACTGCAGTCACGAGTGGCAAGGTGATATAGAAGCAGGAGCCAAGGTTTTCTGTACTGGTGAAGCCGATCTGCCCGCCCATTTTTTCTATCATGGTCTTGGTCAGGCTGAGACCCAGGCCGGTTCCTGCGTATTTACGGGCTGCCTTGGCATCTTCCTGGGTGAACTTCTGGAAGATGCTGCTCTTGAATTCTTCTGAAATGCCTATGCCATAGTCTTGTACTTCTATGCGTACCTGATTCTGGTCGTGGTTCAGCGTGACGCGCACATCAATTTGTCCATGCGGCCGCGAGAACTTGATGGCATTCGACAGCAGGTTGGACAAGACCTGTACAAAACGCTGTGAATCTACTCTGACCTGGGCAGCAGGATCTACCGGTGAGTCATACTGTATGCCTATGTCAAAACTTTGCGCATAACCAAGGTTGGACTGCAAGCTGCTGTCTATCAGTTCAGCCAATGGCAGGGTCTCGAAATGGAACTGCATGCTGCCATATTCGAGTTTTTCAAAGTCCAGCAAATCATTGATGAGTGCAGTCAGTCGCTTGGCATTATCGTTGGCCATGACCAGCATGGACTGTGCTTTTTCCGGTATATCACCGGCAACGCCACCTGCCAAAAGGCCCAGCACGCCACGGATAGAAGTCAGCGGCGTGCGCAACTCGTGTGACACCGCAGAGACAAATTCATTCTTGAGTTTTTCTACCCGTTTTTTCTCCGACAGGTCATGCACGATGATGACATACAAGACCTGCATGCCCAGACGCACACGGGTAATGGCCAGCTCTACCGGTACGTCGTGACCATCCTTCTGTCTGGCCAGCAATTCTTTGCGTTCACTTTTTCCCGCAACCTCAAATTGTCTTTCACGATTGGTCGTGTGCAAATGGGTGGTCAGGAATTGCAGCGACTCAGGGTCAGGGAAAAGGCTGAACATGTTTCTGCCACGCAGGCTGCCATGCGTATATTTCAGCAAGACCTCGGCAGAACGGTTGGCTGATTCGATGATGCCATGTTCATTCGTGGTCAATATGCCTTCTGCCGCATTGTCGAGTATGGTACGCAGCCTTTCTTCGCTGTCGTGCAGCTCTGCGGTTCTTTGTGCAACCAGGTTTTCTATGCCAAAAGTATGAGCGGTCGCGACCAGCAGGTAAGCACCGAGCAAGCCGGTGAACAGCAGGCCACCTATCATGGTGATCCAGGTGATCCAGGCGACATGGGTGCGCCAGTATTCTGATGAAGGTTGTGCCAGTAATGCAAACTGTCTGCCACCAAAATTGATGGTGGACTGGAATAAATAAGTCGGAGTCAGCCCGCTGATTTCATCGATGAATATACCTTTCTTGCCTGGGTAGGAAAGATCATAAAATTTGATGCGCACACTGCGCATGTCTTCATTCGACAGTATCTCCCTGACGACGTCAGCCATACGTATCATGCTGACAGCTGTCCCGGAAAAAGCAGCTTTCCGTTGTTCCATGGTTTCTTGCGGTTTGCCATTTTCATAGACTGGTGCGAACAGCAGTACATGTAATTGTTCCCTGCCATCGGTCTCGTTTGAAATCAGAGGGTCGGTGACTGTCAGGTGGCCGCTGTCACGGGCGTCCTCTATGGCAATCTTGCGTGCAGTGGTAGAGCCCATGTCATAGCCAAACATCTGATGATTATCAAAGAATGGCTCTATATAACGGATGGGATAGTATTCATCCCTGACGCTGACTTCCACGAGTTGATTAAACTCATTCATCTCCTGTATCTGGTAATTGGCAAAGCCTTCGCGCAATACAGTCACTTCAAAACTCTGGCGCTGCTCAAGATCTACCCTGGGTACCCAGGACAGGAAGGAAATCGCTTTCTGGCTTTGCAGGGTGTGGCTGACAAAAGTGGCAAAGTCACTGCGGCTGACTTGCAGGGAGCTGGCATACAGGCGCTCAATATTGCGCATGATGTCAGCATGCGTATCAAGCTTGTTTTGCAGGTTCTGGCCTATGCGCTCGGCTTTCAGGCGAAATTCAAGTTGCTGTTTTTGTTCTTCGCGGTAACGGGTAAACGCAAATGCGGTAATCACCAGCATCAGGCAGATCAGCAGTGGTACCAGCACGCTCCAGCGCCTGGCATACCAGATTTCGCGTGGTTTGCCATAGATCACCATGATGATGGGGGTAATCGTCAGCACGCCAAAGGTATCGCCTACCCACCAGCCTATCCAGTTATTGAAAAAATCCTGCCAGGGTATGACACCCAGGGCGACCAGCGCAGTAACGCTGATGCTGGCATTGATCAGGCAGGCAACCACGCCGCCATAGATGAAAAACTGAAAAATCGCCCTGTCTGTATCCAGTGCCAGGTTGTCATGCAATTTTTTCAGGACCAGCTTGCAACCGACCAGGGTTTGAAGGCTGGCACCAGCCGCGACGATAGTAGAGGCAATCAGGGCATTGGTATTGATGCTGCCAAAGATATTCAGGTTAATGAGCAAGTTGGCAACGAATGCGCCAACTGCCACCCCAGGCATGAGACGGTAGCCGCCGGTAAGCACCATGCCCAGCGCAACACCGGCAGAAGGGTAGATCGCGATGGAGTAGCCCGGCGGTATGGCCAGCATGAGAGAAAGACGTCCAAGTGCCGCATACAAGATGGCAAGCACCAGCATTTGCCATAGTAGTTGTCGCGTATCACTTTCCGGTGTCGAACGCATCCCTGCCTTCCCAGAAGACTAAGCTAGATCAGAGATGAAGTGACTTTCAGAACCTCATCTGCCGTGGTAACACCTTCGATGATCTTATATGCGCCTGCAATGCGCAAGGGTTTCATGTCGTCCTTGATACTTTGTGCACGCAGGGCATGGATATCGGCACTTTCTGTAATCAGTTTGCTGAAGGGCAGGGTGACTGTCAGCAACTCATATAAACCGGTACGTCCCATGAAGCCGGTCTGGCGACATTCAGGGCAACCAACAGGCTTATAAATTTTCTCGGGTTTGCTAATACCCCAGCCTTCGGTCAGGGTATCCCAGACTGCATCCTGCAATTCACCTTCTGGTGATTTGCAGTGTATACATAGCGTTCTGACCAGGCGTTGGGCCAGGATGCCGATAATGGTTGCTTCCAATAAATAATAGGGGACACCCAGTTCCAGCAGACGCATGATGGCAGACGGTGCATCGTTGGTATGCAGGGTAGATAAAACCAAATGACCTGTCAGTGCGGCTTGTATGGCCATCTCGGCAGTCGGCAAATCGCGTATCTCACCAACCATGATGATGTCAGGATCCTGACGCATGAGGGCGCGTATGCCGTCAGCAAAACTCAGGTCGATGGCAGACTGCACCTGCATCTGGTTGAACGAGCCCTCTACCATCTCGATAGGATCTTCGACAGTACAGACATTCACGTCGGGTGTCGCCAGCGCTTTAAGGGTGGTATATAGGGTGGTGGTTTTACCGGAACCGGTAGGTCCTGTGACCAGGATAATGCCGTGCGGTTTGCTGGTCAGATGATCCCAGCGTTTTGCATCATTGATGGGGAAACCGAGTTCGGGCAGGGTCTTGACCACGACTTCCGGATCAAAAATACGCATGACCATTTTTTCGCCGAACACCGTAGGCAGGGTGGACAGACGTAATTCCACCTCCTGGCCTTCGCTGGTGCGAGTCTTGATACGGCCATCCTGAGGACGACGCTTTTCGATGACGTCCATGCGGCCCAGCAATTTGATACGGGCCGTCATGGCGATCATGATGGTGGCTGGTACCTGATACACCTGGTGCAAGACACCGTCGATACGGAAACGGATGACAGAAATATCGCGCTTGGGTTCCAGATGGATATCTGAAGCACGCTGATCAAAGGCAAATTGCCACAACCAGTCAACGATATTGACGATGTGCTGGTCATTTGCATCAACCTGCTTATTGGTCTTGCCTATCTCTATCAGTTGTTCAAAGTTCTGGCGCAGATTGGCGTCATTCTTGTTTGACTTGCGCGCGTCCTTGATGGATTTTGCCAGCGAAAAAAACTGGACGATATATTGTGAAATTTCCAGCGGGTTCGCCACCACCAGGCGAATTTCCTTGCGGCTGAATTTCAGTATTTCATCTTGCCATTCGGTATTGAATGGTTCAGATGTTGCGACCACAATGACATTGGCCGTAGATTCCACAGGCAAAATGTTGAAGCGGGTCGCATAAGAGGCCGACATGACATCTGATACGCTGGTGAAGTCAATCTTCAAGGGGTCAATGCGATAAAAAGGTAAATTTACCTTGGCCGCAGCCCATTCCGTCAGCCAGTCCAGCGTCAGCAAAATATGCGGTGAAATGGCCGAATGCAATCTGGCCTGCGCCACCGCAGTCAGGGGATGCATGCTAGCCGGGCCGTTTTTCAACAAACCCTGGGTTGCGTGAAACTGGGTCTTGGCTTCTTCCTTGGGGATGACGCCATCAGCCATCAGCCAGGTAAAAATTTGTTGCAGGTTCAGGCTGCGGTGTGCGGGTTTATTCATACTGTATAACCATTTCCATCAAATTATTTTGACATTATTTTGGATCGCAGGCTGCCTTGAGTCCATTGACCCAGGATTTTGCAGGCAATTTGCTACTGGCTTTGATCTGTTCAGCTTTTTCGTACAGCTCAGGGAAATTCAATTCGGGCTTGCGCTTGAAGGCCAGGGCAACCACATTGCCATCGTGCACTTCTGGCAGGCATAACACGGTATCAAAGGCAAAGCGCATGGCTTTGAGGTTGCGTGCATAGCTGGGGTGGTCGCCAAACAGGTTGACCGTCAAGATGCCATCGTCCTTCAGGCAATTTGCACAGGCCTGATAAAACTCAGCGCTGTCGAGTACAGGGCCACGGGCAGTGGCATCGTATAAATCGACTTGCATGGCATCGATATGGCCATGATTATTTTCATCATTGACAAAGTCCATGGCGTCCATTTCCAGTACTTGCAGACGCTCGTCATTGGCCGGCAATTTGAACATGCTCTCGCAGATGGCAATGACGGAGGGGTTTAGTTCTACAGCCCTTACTGTCGCTTCTTCAAACTGGCGATAGCAAAATTTGGTCAATGCACCTGTACCCAGGCCCAATTGCACCAGATTTTGTGGAGCGTCGATAAACAGCATCCAGGCCATCATCTGTTGCGCATATTCGAGTTCTATGGCGTCAGGCTTACGCAGGCGCATCGCACCCTGCACCCATTCGGTACCGAAATGCAGGAAACGTACCCCATCCATTTCAGACAGGGTGACAGGAGCAAATTTGGGTTTGCGGTTGGCCTTCTTCGGAGCAGCGGCTGTGGGGCCAGAGCGGTGATTGGCCTCGGCTTCTATGGATTTTCGTTTGATCAGCATCCGCTTATTTTAACCTTCATAGTGTTTATCGAAAGCAAATTTACATTTTCCATACAAGTTGTAATCAATTCTGACGGAAAAAACCATAAGAGAAATTGCTTTTACGCAATTATACGTGCATGCGACCACCTGCTAGCTCTGTTGCGGAAATTGTATTGTCAGCCGGGCCCATAATGAGCTGCCTGAGTTAAAATCGCATGTTGCTCAAATTGACACATATCTTTTCACTTGTCCGATAGCTTTTACTTATTTATTTTTCCGCTTCTCACATGAAATATAAAAAACCAGCCCTTGCTGCCTTCATTTTTGTCGCCTTGCTCGGCCTGTCCGCTTTTTTCCTGTTTGGCCGCGAACCAGTCGATCCTGCCAAACCGCAAGTTTTCAATGCAGACACTGCCATGCTGGCGATTTTTGGCACATATAACGAAAAACAACACGGGGTATTACTCCCTGAAAAAAATACAGCGACGTGGGATATAGGGCAGGCAGATATCCTGGCCACGGCCCTGTTGGCAGATACCTATACTGAGGCCGGTAAAAAGAAAGCAGTATTGGTCGTGCAACGCCAGCAAATTCTTGGCGGTGTGGTAGAAGAAAGCCATGCCACCGCGCCGGTCGTTTCTGTGTATGTTTTTGCCTATAACGGCAAACAATGGCTGTTCGAAAAAGGCAAGAAAGAAGTTGCTACCTATGGAGCAAATGGCATGGCACCGATGGCCAGCCTGATTCGTCTGGGCCAGGATAAATTTGGCCTCTTGTTCGAAGGCGGAGACATGCATCAGGGCTATACCAATGACTATGCCTTCATCGTGTCTTTGAGCGACGCCAAACCCGTCATCGCGCTGGAATTGAACATGGGTGAGAGTAATAATGGTGCCTGCACCGACGATGTGGAAGAGCAGGGGCCGCTGATGCAGGCATGCTGGGAAAACACCGGCAAACTCAGTTTTCTGCAGAATGCCACTGATGAATACTATACCGTCAAGCTGAGCACCACAGGCAATAAACCGGAGGGAGACAAGCCGCCATCAGCAGCCAGGCAGCATGATACTTATTTTGTGCATACAGCCAATACCTACAAGGCCAGCAAGGACCAGCGTTTGAAAAACGCCAGCCCGGTTGCTGAAGAGCTGGTAAAAAATGCCGGTGAAATGAAAAAGCAGAAGCCCCCTGTCGCCAGTGATGCCAGCAAACCAGGAGCTTAGTTCATTAAAATCTGCTGCGCATTTTGATGTGATATCGCTTTTCAGCTAGTCAGAAGCTAGTCATAAGATTGCAAGCCAGCTTGCCAGTCGCTCAGTTTGTCAGCAAAACTGCGCGTTGCGTAGGCTGGTGAGGACGATGGCAGTATCAGCGTCTGATACCCACGCTGCTGGAAGTAAGTCGCCATTTTGCCTGCAGTCTGGCCATTGAAGCATAGCTTGCGCAAATGCGGATGTGTTGCCTGCAAGCCGCTGAAGTCATTGAGTTTGCCCTCGCGTATGGCCGAATCCAGGCTGCCTTCCCGCACGCAGGAATGAAATACATCCCATAAACCTATGCCATGCGCCAGCAAGCCTTGCAGGCGCTGTTCATAATCAAGACCGGTCAGATCGGTTCCCACAGAGGCAGAGACCAGTCGCCAGAACTGGTTTTGCCTGTAAGCATAATATTGCGTTGCCGTGAGTGAGGCTGCACCAGGGAAGCTGCCCAGTATCAGGGTATGCGTGTGCTCGTTTATTACAGGAGGAAAGCCCTGCAGAACAGGTGTTTGCACAGGGACTTGCGCAGGCGTGCCTGACGCGTTCGAGAAGTCTGAGACATCCGGGGCATTTAAGGTATCTGAGGCATATGACTTTGGTGCTTTCATAAAACTGATATCTGGGCAGATTGGTCAATTGCAAGCGCACAGTGCTTGCGGTCCTTGTGCGGCAGCAGCGATCCGGCGACCGCAGTAGTGGATAAACTTTGTGACAAATTTCATGATAACTGATGACAAAGCTGTCTGGCTGTTTACGTCTTGCTGGGCTATTCTTGAAGCATGACAAAAGCTTCAATTTGATTTGCAGTAGAATGGGACAGGAGGTGGAGTGATGAAATTGATGATAAGTGCAATATTGCTGGCAGGCGCGATGCTGACACAGGTGCAGGCTCAGGCTGGCGAAGTGAAAGTGACCTGGCAAGAGCCTGAGAAATTTACAGATATTCGCCCAGGCAATGAATCCAAATCAGGCTTCCAGGAACGCATGATCAAGGACTTTGACCAGATATTTGCCGATCTCGCAAAAAAACTGCCTGATGCTTACCAATGGGAGGTGACCGTCACTGACCTTGATCTGGCTGGTGATGTGCGTCCGTTTTACCGTAATACCGTTGGTGACATACGGGTTATCAAGGATTTGTTCTGGCCACGCATGACCTTGACTTTTGACTTGAAAGACGAAAAAGGTAAAAGCATTGCTGCGGGTACAGAAAATATCAAGGACATGAACTTCCTCATGCGTTCTGGCCTGGCGACTGGCAATTCCAGCTTCCGCTATGAAGAACAGATGCTACGCGACTGGTTTGCCAAACAGCAGCGCGAAAAGGTTTTCCCCTCACGCTGAAGTTGTTCACATCACATAAAAAAAACGGACTCAATATTGAGTCCGTTTTTCATTATGCAGAGCTATAAGCGAAATTATTTACTTAATAGCATCTCATTAAGACGTTTCACAAAACCGCTAGGGTCAGTGAGGTGACCGCCTTCTGCCAGCAAAGCCTGATCAAACAACAGGTGCGCCCAGTCGTCGAACTTGGTTTCTTCATACTTGAGTTTCTGTACCAAAGGATGGTCAGGATTGACTTCCAGTATAGGCTTGGATTCTGGCGCACTTTGACCAGCAGCCTTCAGCATGCGCGCCAGGTTGCCGGACAAATCGTGCTCGTCCGCTACCAGACAGGCTGGTGAGTCAGTCAGGCGGAACGTCACGCGTACATCCTTGGCTTTGTCGGCCAGAGCTGTCTTCATTTTTTCGACCAGGTCCTTGAACTCTGTCTGGGTTTCTTCGTGCTGTTTTTTCTCTGCTTCATCTTCCAGTTGACCCAGGTCCAGGCCGCCTTTGGCGACGGATGCCAGTTCCTTGCCTTCAAAATCAGTCAGATAGGACAACATCCACTCATCGACACGGTCAGTCAGCAACAGAACTTCAACACCTTTTTTGCGGAAGATTTCCAGGTGCGGGCTGTTCTTGGCCGTTGCATAGCTCTCTGCCGTGACATAGTAAATCTTGTCCTGGCCTTCTTTGGCACGGCTCAGGTAATCTGCCAGAGAGACATTCTGTATATCGCTGTCATTATGGGTAGAGGCAAAGCGCAAGAGTTTGGCGATGCGGTCTTTGTTGGCACTGTCTTCGCCCACGCCTTCTTTCAATACCTGGCCAAATTCACCCCAGAATGTGGTGTACTTGTCTTTCTTCGCCTGGGCATCGTCGCCGTCTGCATCTGCCAGGTCTTCCAGCATGCCCAGTACGCGCTTGGTCGAGCCTTCGCGTATTGCCTTGATGTCGCGGCTTTCCTGCAGGATTTCGCGTGAGACGTTCAAAGGCAGGTCATTCGAATCGATGACACCTTTGACAAAGCGCAGATAGACTGGCATCAGTTGTTCTGCATCATCCATGATGAAGACGCGTTTGACGTACAGCTTGATGCCGCCACGTTTATTGCGGTCCCACATGTCAAATGGTGCACGTGCCGGGATGTACAGCAATTGTGTATATTCGCTGCGACCTTCAACACGATTATGCGTGTGAGTCAGCGGCGCGCTGTAGTCATGCGATACGTGCTTGTAAAACTCATCATATTGCTCAGGCGTGATTTCAGACTTGCTGCGCGCCCACAAGGCGCTGGCCTGGTTGATGGTTTCCAGCTCGTCTTTCAAGACCTGTTCTTTCTTCTCTTCGTCCCATTCTTCTTTCTGCATCTTGATAGGCAGGGAGATATGGTCGGAATAAGTGCGGATGACGGATTTGAGCTTCCATGCTGACAGGAACTCATCCTCACCTTCACGCAAATGCAGGGTGATGCTGGTGCCACGGCCTTCTTTAACGATATCTTCGACGCTAAAGTCGCCTGCACCTTCGGATTCCCAGCGTACAGCCTGGTCTGCAGGCAAACCGGCGCGGCGGGTTTCTACGGTGATACGGTCGGCAACGATAAAGCCGGAATAAAAACCAACGCCAAACTGGCCTATCATGGCTGCGTCTTTTTGCTGGTCGCCAGACAATTTACCAAAGAATTCCTTGGTGCCGGATTTGGCGATTGTACCCAGGTGTTCTATCGCATCAGCCTTGCTCATCCCTATGCCATTGTCGGCGATGGTGATGGTGCGGGCTTCTTTGTTGAAGCTGACCTGGATTTGCAAATCAGGGTCGTGTTCAAACAGGCTGGCGTCATTGATGCCTTCAAAGCGCAGTTTGTCGGATGCATCAGATGCATTCGAAATCAGCTCGCGCAAAAAGATTTCCTTGTTTGAATACAAGGAATGAATCATCAACTGCAACAATTGTTTGACTTCGGCCTGAAAGCCCAAGGTTTGCTTTTCTGACATGGTTTCCCTCAAAGATTTCTTTGGTTTTAAGTAATATTGGCAATGACTTGCCTGCTGCTGTTTTTTAACATTGTTTGCAGCATTGCTTGAGCAGGGAAGGTGAGGCCGCTTTGACATATTTCAAGATGATTGTTTAAAGAGCATGCCAGCAGGTGCCAGCGGGCATGAATATTTGTAGTTTTTACAAAATTTCACTAGACTTCACTGCAGTAGTGTCTGTTTCTCTGATCTTTTCATGGACATGGAGTCGCCGTCATGTTGCTTAAAGTAGCGGGTTTGCTATCTTTCATTTTCTTTTACGGGTATGCACCCGACTTGCGGGCTGCCAACCTCTATCTGACTGAGGTCGCTCCTTTCGCCTTCGTCAAAGATACGAAGGGTGCTTATGACGGTATCAATGTACGCATAGTCAATGAATTGCGCAGACGATCTGGCGTCGCGCTGGAACTTGTGGTGGTGCCCAGCGCCCGCCATGTGCTGATGTTCCCTGCGGATAAAGAGGCTTACAGTATTTCCCAGGCAGAGAATTTCAGTGACCAGGACGGTGTTTTGTTGAGCGAA
Organism: Undibacterium sp. TC4M20W; assembly: GCF_049340245.1. Classification (NCBI taxonomy): domain Bacteria; kingdom Pseudomonadati; phylum Pseudomonadota; class Betaproteobacteria; order Burkholderiales; family Oxalobacteraceae; genus Undibacterium; species Undibacterium sp. TC4M20W. Next base: position 27,472 of record NZ_JBMPPI010000044.1, on the reverse strand, counting down.
GTTAGCCAGTTCGCGATCATGGTGATTGCGCCGCGCGGTGCCGTGCTGAAAAACTATGATGACCTGATTGCCCTGTCCATGGAAAAAGGCATAGGCATGATGCGCAGGCTCAGCTATGGCACGTTTGGCCAGGATGAGCGCGTCAGGAAGGTAGAAATCAATACCCTGGAGAACGGCATACGCATGCTGGAGGCGGGACGCATCTCGGGTATTGTTGGCAGCCAGCCGGCTATCCTGGCGGCGGCAGAAAAAAATGCTTCACCACATTTGCTGGGCCCTGGCCTGATTATTTCATATGGTTCACATGTCATGCGTGTGCGGCCAGAGTTCGCTGCGAGTGCAAATTCAAAAACCATTAGTGCGACTTTGCTGGCCATGAAAAATGATGGCAGCATCGCGCGCATACTCGATGATTTTTTAAAAGACCCCAAGGCTGGATTGTCGGCCGCAAAATAATTCCTGCTATCCCCTGATTTCGGGCTTTTATCACAAGCCTGTATTGCCTGAGTCCTGCCCTCCTTAAAATCCATCCTGTTGTTCAATTCTGCTAATCCTGCCTGCCGCGCACGGCAGCTCACTGTCTCGCTAAAATTCTGCCATCACATGTCCAAGTTCGCCTTAAAAAATAAATCCCTCTCGCCTGGCTTTGTGCGCCAGGCATGCATGAAAACCAGCATCGCCGGGATCGGAGCCTCGTTACTTATGTGTAGCACCGCATTGCGAGCTGCTGACGTAGTCAAAAGCGAGGTCAAAGTTGAAACCACGAAGAATGCAGATACGATACAAACCGTGGAGGTAGCCGGGCCGGGAGCGACAGCGCAAAGAAAGAATGACACTGCTGCAAAAATCATCGTCAATACCACTGAGCTGATGCAATATGGTGACACGCAATTGTCTGCGGTATTAAAACGCCAACCTGGCATTTCTGTCGTGGGAAATGAATTGCGCATGCGTGGTCTGGGCGCAGGCTATACGCAGATATTATTGAATGGTGATCCGGTGGCACCGGGATTTTCCATCGACAGCATTGATCCCGCACTGATAGAACGTGTGGAAATTCTACGCACCACAACCGCAGAATTTAGCGCGCAGGCAGTGGCGGGCACCATCAATATCATTCTCAAAAAGGGTGCAGGCAGTGCCAGAAAAGAATTGAAGCTTGCAATCGCCCATAGTGAAAATAACTGGAACCCCACGCTATCTCTGGAAGTGGCCGACAAGCACGCAGGTTTTTCTTACTCTGTCACTGGCACTTTATCAAAAACCGGTTATGAAAATTCTCCCGCGGTCACCGAGAGTGTAGAGAGCCCTGCCGGCAAATCCAGGTTACTGAGATCAATACAGCAAAAAAATCTGGCTGACTTCTGGCGCCTGGCGCTGACACCCCGTCTGAACTGGAGCCTGGAGAATGGCGACACACTGAGCTGGCAGAGTCTGATTGATTTTTACCGCAACGTGAACTGGGGGCATGACCATGAAACAGCGGCACCGGAAGATGCCAGTCAATATCCTGATAATAATTATCGCGCCTCTTCACATACGGGTTTGTTGCGCTCAGACCTGAGCTGGGCGCACAGAATAGATGCAGACAGCAAACTGAATGCGAAGCTGGGCCTGAACTACAACAAGCGCGAGACTGACTATAACTTCTATGGCTATCCCCTGGCGGAGAACCAGGCTTTCAACCGCCATGTTGTGTCGAACGCCATAGACAGCAGTGTCAGCAGCAGTGGCAAATACCTGAGCCGCTTCCGTGATGATCATAGTCTTGCACTGGGTTGGGATCTCACTCAGACACAGCGCAGCGAGACCCGTTCGCAGTATGACATGCAGCCGCATGATACAAAGATAGACACACTGTTTGAAGACTACAAAGCCAATGTACGCCGCGTGGCTGTGTTTGCCCAGGATGAATGGGATGTAACGAACCGCCTGCAAGCTTATCTGGGCATGCGCTGGGAGGGGCTGAATACGGAAACGACGGGCAGGCTGATGTCATCTGTGCAAACCCGGTCCAGCGTATGGAGCCCGGTCATGCAATTATTATGGAAATTGCCTGAGCAGGAGAAGGACCAGTTGCGCTTCGCTTTGTCCCGTACGTACAAAGCTCCCACCACGCGTAGCCTGGTACCCCGTCGTTACACAGCAAACAATGATAATGGTCCGAACAACCCGGACTTCCAGGGCAACCCGCAACTCTTGCCAGAACTGGCCTGGGGTGCTGATCTGGCGTATGAATCTTATTTCGCCAGGAACAGCATGTTCAGCCTGTCCGCCTACGTCAAGCGGGTACAAGATGTGACGGTGCAAAACCTTTATGAAAAAAATGGCGTATGGATTACGACACCTTTTAATAACGGTAGGGCCAGAGTGATGGGGGTGGAATTTGATGGCAAATTTAGCCTGCAGGATTTGCTGCCTGCCGCAATACCGGTAGAAATACGTCTGAATGCTGCGCGCAACTGGTCAAGACTGAATGCAATACCAGGGCCTGATAATCGCCTGACCGATCAGGTGCCATTGACAGCCAATCTTGGCATGGATTACAAGCGCAGTGAGCAGCAGTCATTTGGCTTTAATTTCAATCTGCAGACAGGTGGCAATGTGCAGGTCACGCCTGGTCTGCGCAACTATACGGGCGTCAGTCGTATTCTTGATGTGTATGGATTATGGAAGCTGGGAAACAAGATGCAACTGCGCCTGTCTGTCAGCAATCTCTTGCATCAGGATGTGCTACAGTCTTCGCAATTCAGTGATCAGGAAGGGCGCAAATCACGTAGCTCTGTAACACCGGGTAGTGCCACGATACGCCTGCAGCTTGAAAAGAGTTTATAAAAAATGGGAGAAAAAAATCTCCCATTTTTTAGTCGCTATTAACTCACTATTTGCTCACTATATTTGTACTATTTGCTTATTATTTCGCACCCACACCCTTAAATTTTTCCGGGTCAAAATCAGCGATGTCGATTTTGCCAAAATGTTTGGGTGGTGTATAAATTTTTTCCTTGGCTTTTTCCGGGTCACTTGCATGGAAGGATGATTCAGACACTTTCACCAATTGCCAGGAATCGTCCTTGCGCGAATAGTTGAATTGATATTCATTCGCCCAGCGCCAGGCACTGCCGCCGTAGTGGGATACGGTGAAACTTTTCTTGCTGGCTGTCAGGTCAGCAAATGGATCACCCATCATGCCGCCACAAGTTGAGCACAGCACGATTTTTTCATTGGTCTTGACCAGTTTTAATTTGCCGTCTGCCTGGCGTATGGCGATATGCAGGGGACGTTGTCCTTGTTCCATATCTTCATCTGTGGCGTTTTTCTTTTGTTTTTCGAGGATGAAGACATAATCAGCCTTGTCGTCGCCATTCAGGTCTGCACTGACAAAGGCCAGTAATTTGGTATTGGCGGTGATGAAGGGGCGCAAATCTGCGGGAACATCCTTACCCTCTATGTAAGTACCCGCCAGGCTGAGGCCGGGTAATATCATCACGCTGGCGACGACAGAGATTTTTTTGAACAGCTTGATACTTTGCATGGCGATCCTTTTAAAATAAAACAGGGGAAACCATAGTTTCCCCTGAGTTGTCTTGAATAGTCCTGAATAGTTCTGAATAATCTTGTGCTGCTCACTAGGATAATTGATTACAGCTTTTTGATTTGCATGCCTTCGGCCTTGTCTTCCACTTCATAGCCCAGCGCATGCAATTCGCCACGCAAACGGTCTGCCTCAGCCCAGTTCTTCGACTTGCGTGCAGCCTGACGCTGTTCAGCCAGACTTTGCACTTCTGCCGGGATAGCCAGCACAGCAGGTTGCCATTGTGCCAGACCGAGGCCAAATACCTTGTCGAATTCTGTCAGCGTGGCTTTTTTGTCGGCATCAGATAAATCAGCTTTCAGCATTTCCCATACCAGTGCCAGGGCACGCGGTACGTTCAGGTCTTCATTGATGAAAGTGGTGAATTTTTCGCGGTATTCTGCACTGACATTACCGCCTTCTGACCATGCATGATAAGTCTCACGCAGGCGTTGCAAGGCTGTCTGTGCGGACAACAGGGCCTCAAAGCTGAACTGCATCTGGCTGCGGTAATGCGCAGTCAGGCACAGGTAGCGATAGGCCAGCGGATCAATATTCTGATCCAGCAAAGTTTGCAGTCGCAGGAATTCTCCCGTGGATTTGGACATCTTGCCCGAATCGATTTGCAGGAAATAGCCATGCATCCAGAAGTTGGCCAGGCGGGTGCCATGGCAAGCCTGGTTTTGCGCAATCTCATTGCTATGGTGGATGGCGATATGGTCTTCGCCACCGCAATGGATATCAAACCATGGCGTCAGGTATTTGGCTGACATGGCCGAGCATTCTATATGCCAGCCAGGGAAGCCGCGGCCCCATGGGCTGTCCCATTCCATTTGACGGTGTTCATCTGGCGGGCTGAATTTCCACAGCGCGAAGTCAGTCGCATGCAGTTTTTCACCAAGCTCAACACGGCTGCCAGCCTTGATCGCATCACGCTTGATACGCGCCAGGAAACCGTAGTCGTCCTGCTTGCTGGTATCAAAATAAATGCCATCGCTGGTGCGGTAGGTATAACCATTTTTTTCTATGGCAGCGATGAAATCGATTTGCTCAACGATATGGTCAGTGGCCTTGCACCAGATAGCGGGTTCGAGGATATGCAGTTTTTGCAAATCATCCTTGAAGGCTGTCGTGAAACGGTCAGCAATCTGCCAGGCAGATTCACCGGCTTTGCGACTGCCTTTTTCCATCTTGTCTTCACCATCATCACCATCGGACACCAGATGGCCAACATCGGTGATGTTGATGACATGGCGCACGGTATAGCCATTCCATTCAAGGGCGCGACGCAACAGGTCTTCAAACAGATAAGTACGAAGGTTGCCGATATGGGCATAGTCATACACGGTAGGTCCGCAGCAATACAAGCCCACCCAGTCTTTATTCAGTGGGCTGAAGGGGCGCAGGCGGCGTTCCCAGTTATCGTAGAGAAGTATGTCCATTTGTTGTGAAAATAGCTAAGTGTGAATGTAGTGGATCGTGAAAGTGGGTATTTTTTCGGCGTGGGCGGACTGGCAAGGGCATCCCTTGCTGCGCGCAGCTTACAGACTCAACAACAACAGTCTGAGTGGAAGTCTTGTATTTGTATAGATGCAGACATGCCTGACACTGATGTGTCGCCTATGCAATCTTTAACATCTTGCAGGTACAAGTGGGGCATATAATTAAGTCTGACTGGTTCCGTTAGGACTGAATTTAAAAAGTTCAGGGAGAGAATGTAGCATAGATATGCACTTTTGATCAAAATTGAACTGCCTGACCAGGCCCCAGACTGGCAAAGCCAGGTGCAGCTGAAAAATAAAACGGTGCAAAAATGCAAACGAATTATAAAGACGTCAGCGAAGAAAATTACCGCTCTCATTACACCAAACAAGACAGGGCACAAGTCCGCCGTGTTGTCCGCATCATGCTGTGGGCATTTTTGCCGCTGGCACTGATCGATATACTCTTCCATGAGTTTGATATTCCCCTGGCTGTCTTGCTGCTGATGCGGCTTGCCGGATTCTCTTATTCCCTGTGGCTGATCAAGCAGTACGGCATGGAAGAGAATGTACCCAGGCTGGACCGCTATGCCATGCACTGGATAGTTCTGGTGTTGTCGATACAATTCGTCAGCAATGTCTGTTTGCCACGCGATTATCTGGGCCATTACATGGTCGATGCATGGCTGGTGCTGATGGCATTTATTTCCCTGCCTTTGGCTTTGAACATATTGCGCATACCGCTGTTCCTGTTTGTCGCAGCTTCCTGTTTGCTGCTGTTGTATAAGCAATCAGGCACTTTTTCGCAGGCCGCCAGTGTTTTGCTGATCATGCCTGCGGTAGCCATTACCGGTCACGCCATTGCTGCCTATGTGCATAGATACAGGCGCAAGCTCTTGAGCGCCGAGCATGAACTGGAAAGACAGGCAAATACCGACCCTGTCACTGGCGTCGCCAACTGGAAAGAATTCATGCGCATATCAGATACCGAGCTGCAGCGTCACCAGCGCCTGGGCAAGCAATTGTCCATGCTGATACTTGATTTGAGTGACTTCAAACATATCAACGATATGCATGGGCCACAGGTCGGCGATGTGATCCTGGTCGAAGTCAGCCGCCGCGTAAAACGGGCGATGCGTGCTTATGATTGTGTTGCCCGTTTCAGTGGTGAAGAGTTTTTTGTGCTGTTACCTGAGGCCTCCGCCGAGGACGCTGTCAAAATTGCTGACCGTGCCCGTGCTACGGTAGTTGCCATGCCGATTTCTGTCTCTGGCAAGGAAATGAAAGTCAGTGCCACTGTCCGTACCGCCACCTTGCGTGAAGGGGATACTGCATTGAGCTTGTTGCGCCGTGCGGGTGAGGGGGCAGACGGGCGCGAGCAAGAAATTCCACAAAATGTTAATCTCGTGCCAGTGTAAATTGCCATTCAGATGGCAAATTTGATAGCGACGATTAAATAGTAATGCTAAGGATGTAGAAAATGGAGTTTTACGGCGTCACCGATTTATGGACTTATGTATTAGGTGCACTGGGCATAGTCTTGCTGCCTGGCCCCAATTCTTTATATGTATTGGCAGTTGCCACGACACGCGGCGTGCGTGAAGGCTATAAGGGGGCAGCGGGTATTTTTGTCGGTGACAGTATTTTGCTGTTGCTGACGGCTCTTGGTGCCGCCAGTATCTTGCGTACTTATCCGGCTTTGTTCATGGTGGTGAAATATGCGGGTGCTGCTTATCTGGCCTGGGTGGGCGTCAATCTGATCTGGGCTGCCATACAAAAATGGCGTAACAAGACAGTGACGGTTGCAGAAACGCAGGCGACAGCTGTCAATATGAAAAATCCGTTCAAGCGTGCGCTGGTGATCAGCTTGCTGAATCCCAAGGCTATCCTGTTCTTGCTGTCTTTCTTCGTGCAATTCATCAATCCGAATTATCCGACACCGGCAATTCCTTTCCTGATACTCAGTAGCGTCGTGATGGTGTTCAGCACCACTTATCTTTCGGTATTGATTTTCCTGGGCTCTCGTCTGGCACGCAACTTCAGCAAGCGTCGTCGCCTGTCTGCCAGTTTGTCGAGTGGCGTGGGTAGCATGTTTGTCTGGTTTGGCGTCAAGCTGGCCAATGCCAGCCTGCACTAAGGTTGCACTAGCTTGTACTAAGCATGCTGCGATTACTTGATCTCACGTTTCAAAAATTCCCAGACACCAGGATCAGACATCGCCGCTATGTTGATGCGCATCTTGGTGGAGGGAAGCTGGCTCGGTGAGAATAAACTGCCAGGTGCCAGTAAGTAACCCTGTTCCATGGCTTTCTCGGTCAGCTTGTTAGTGTCACAGCCCGTCTCTGTCCACAGGAACATGCCGGCAGGCGTGCGGTAATCAACCTTCATGCCCATTTGCTCAAGACGTTTGGTGATGTCATCGCGCACCCCATCGAGCTTTACCCTTATGCGATCGACATGCTTGCGGTAATGACCTTCCGACAGGATTTTATACACCACGCGTTCGCCAATTTCTGTGGTCGTCAGAGTAGATAACATCTTACGGTCGGCCAGGCGTATCGCCAGTTCAGGTGATGTCGCGATAAAACCGACCCGTAAATTTGCTGCCAGCGATTTGGAAAAGCCACCAAGATAGATCACCCGGTTCAACTGATCCAGCGCAGCAATGCGGGTGGCCGCCTGTACTGCCGGGCCGGGGTGCATGTCGCAATACACATCATCTTCAACGATCATGAAGTCATGTTCTTCTGCCGCCTTCAAAACCTGGAAAGCCTTGGCTGCAGACAGCGAAGTCGAGGTTGGATTATGCAAGACCGAGTTGATGATATACAGCTTGGGTTTGTGTACTGCTGCCAGTTCAGCGAGTTTGGCCACGTCCGGGCCGTCATGCAGGCGTGGTATGCCTATCACCTTGGTACCCAGGATAGCGAAAGAGCCAAACATCAAGAACCACGCCGGGTCATCGACAAAGATGGTGTCGCCGGGTTGAGTAAATTCTCGTGCCACCAGATCCAGTGCCTGCGTCACGCCACTGGTCATGACAAGTTGTTCAGGTGAGGCGGCAATTTCCAGTTCCGCCAATTTCAACTGCAATTGCTGGCGTAGTGGCAAAAACCCTTGTTGGGTACCGTAATGCAGCAATAGGTTCTGGTTCAACCTGCTGATGGAACGCAAGCCATTCGCCACCAGTTCCCCATCGAGCCAGTCATGTGGCAAGACGCCCGAGCCTGGCATTTTTTGCGGTGGCAATTGGCGGAACATATTGCGTACCAGCCACACCACATCGAGGTTTTGAGTGATTGGGGCGATTTGTGCCGTGGTCGGGACATTGTTCAGCATTGACGCACGTTCACGGACAAAAAATCCGGCCCCCCGGCGCGACTCCAGATAGCCTTTTGCAACTAGCCTGTCATAGGCTTCTACCACGGTAAAACGCGACACTTCCTGCTCGTCGGCAAACTGGCGTATCGATGGCATGCGTGCACCTGTACGCAGCAATTTGTCATCGATGCGATTGGCCACGGCATTGACGATTTGCTCTACCAGTGAGCCGCCAGAATCGCGCGAGATAAAAAAGGTGGGTGTCAGCATTGCATGTCTCCGGACTGTATCCTGTAATGGATAGTTGACCATTACAGTATGAATATTATCGCTTGCAGTGTATTGGTACTGTATCGGTTTTTGCGTTTAGGATAGCACAACACTAAAGCAAAAACGGGAGAAACAACATGGATGGACGACAGAATTCCAGTCTTGACCGACGGGGAGGGCAACATGGCAATTGATACCCTCATGGCCTTTGCGCTGTTTGCGCTGGTGTCTTCGATCACACCAGGCCCGAATAACCTGATGTTGCTGGCTTCTGGTGTCAACTTTGGTTTTCGTGCCACTTTGCCTCATATGCTGGGCATCAGCATAGGCTTCATGATACTGGTACTGGCAGTCGGTGTGGGTCTGGCTGGCCTGTTTGCGGTTTTCCCCTGGTTATATGCCGTATTGAAATGGGCAGGAGCTGCATATCTGCTCTACCTGGCCTGGAATATTGCCAATGCCGGGCCTATAGAAAGCAAAGCGCAAGATGGTGTGCATAAAGCTGGTCCCATGAGTTTCTTGAGTGCTGCTGCTTTTCAATGGATCAATCCCAAGGCCTGGGTCATGGCGCTTGGTGCCTTCAGTACCTATATCCCCGCAACCAGCGGTTTCTGGATCGTTGCCCTGGCAGCGGGTGTTTTTGCAGTCATCAATTTGCCCAGCGTAGGCTTATGGGCATTGTTTGGGGCCAAAGTCAGGCATTTGCTGAAGGTGGAACGTAATCTGCGCATTTTTAATTATGGCATGGCCCTGCTGCTGGTCTTGTCGCTTTATCCTATGCTAGTGAGTTCACAATGACAACGAGCACGCAAATTAAAACAGGCAGGTCTGTCATGCCGGTACAAGAAAACAAGGGTATGGCCCTTGGGCTGGTTGGTGTCATGATTTTCAGCCTGACACTGCCATTTACCCGCATGGCAGTGGCGGAACTCAATCCAGTTTTTGTTGCACTGGGGCGTGCTGTGGTCGCAGCATGCTGCTCTGGTCTGCTGCTATGGATGCAGGGTGCCAGCCTGCCCAAGCGTGCACAAATGAAACCTTTGCTGATTACGTCACTGGGAGTCGTGGTCGGTTTCCCCTTGTTCAGCTCTGTTGCCATGGCTTATGTGCCCGCTTCTCATGGCGCTATTGTGCTTGGTATCTTGCCACTGGCAACCGCCTTGTTCGCCGCCTTGCGCTTTAATGAAAAGCCGTCTGTTGGTTTTTGGGTGATGGCCGTGCTAGGCAGCGGTCTGGTCATCGTCTTTGCACTGATGCAGGGTGGTGGCTCCTTCCAGTTTGCCGACCTGACCTTGTTCATTGCAGTGATTGCTGCTGCCATGGGTTATGCCGAAGGTGGGCGCTTGTCGCAAAGCATGGGTGGGCAGCAGGTAATCTCCTGGGCTTTGTTGCTGGCTTTGCCGGTTTTATTGCCTGTTACTACCTGGCTGGGCTGGCATTATGGGATGCAGGCTTCTGGCCGCGCCTGGGCCGGGTTTGCCTATGTGTCAGTGTTTTCCATGTTCATAGGCTTTTTCTTTTGGTACAAGGCCCTGGCTATTGGTGGTGTTGCCCGCGTCGGCCAGGTGCAATTGCTGCAGCCATTTTTGAGTTTGCTGGGTGCTGCTGTGATATTGGGTGAAGTGTTGACTGGCCGTGAAGTCTTTTTTGCGCTGGCTGTCATCATTGTCGTTGCGCTAGGGCGGCGTATGAATATTCAACGGTGATTTTCTTGCAAAACACTGACCGACCAAATTTAATCTGTCATTGGCTGCGTACTAGGGGGTGTTAATCGCATCGGTGCGGGCTTACAATAGAGGACTGGTATCTGCGCTTGAAATTCACGTGATGTGAAAAGCAGCGGCCAGAACAAAGTTTTGATTTCTGCAAACTTTTAAAACTTGCAGAAAATAATAATAAAAATTCAATTATCTCTAGTGCATCAGTGAGGGCTGCTGCGCTTTTTCCTGGAAAATAGACATGTCATTTTACGAAAAGCTTCAAGCATTAAATATTGAATTGCCAGCCGTGGCGACACCTGCTGCTGCCTACGTCATGTATGCACAAACTGGTAATACTGTATTCCTGTCTGGCCATATTGCCAAAAAAGATGGCAAGCCATGGGTGGGTCAACTGGGTAAGAATATCTCTACTGAAGAAGGCAAACTGGCAGCACGCGCAGTCGCGATTGATCTGATCGCCACTTTGCAAGCTGCCTGTGGCGGTGATTTGAACCGTGTCAAACGTATCGTCAAACTAATGAGCCTGGTTAATTCCACGCCTGATTTTATTGAGCAGCATCTGGTGACGAATGGTGCTTCTGAACTCATCGGTGAAATCTTTGGTGAGCAAGGCAAGCATGCGCGTTCCGCCTTTGGCGTGGCCCAAATCCCTATGGGTGCTTGCGTAGAAATTGAAATGATCGTCGAGATCGCCTGAATTTTATAAAACAATAAACTTGCCCGAGATGGCAATCCCAACCGAGAGATAGTGAGACCAGCATGAAACTTGAGAATCCCAGCCCCATAGAGTGGAAATTTTCTGACCGCGCCGAGCAGTTGCAAAGCTCTGCCATCAGGGAAATTTTAAAAGTGACCATGCGTCCTGAAGTGATTTCTTTCGCTGGCGGTTTGCCATCTCCAGAAACTTTCCCGGTAGAGCGCATGCGCGCTGCCTTTGACAAGGTACTGACACAACAAGGCAAGTCAGCACTGCAATACGGCCCCACTGATGGCTATGCCCCTTTGCGTGAATTTCTGGCCGACTCTTTATCTACCAATGATTCAAAAATCCTGCCTGACCAGATCATGATGGTCTCCGGCTCACAGCAAGGCCTGGATTTGCTGGGCAAAGTCCTGGTGGATGAAGGTAGTAAGGTATTGGTGGAAACACCAAGCTACCTCGGCGCCTTGCAGGCTTTTTCTGTGTATCGCCCAGAGTTTGAATCGGTGGACACTGATGATCATGGCTTGATCCCTGCTTCTGTTGCCGCCAAAGGCGCAGGTGCACGTTTGATGTATGCCTTGCCTAACTTCCAGAACCCTACCGGACGTACCTTGTCGGTAGAGCGCCGTTATGAACTGGTAGAAACCTGCGCCCGCATGGGCATCCCGCTGGTCGAAGATAATCCTTATGGCGATCTGTGCTACAGCGGCGAGCCTTTGCCAAAAATGCTGAACATGAACCCCGGTGGCGTGATCTACATGGGTTCTTTCTCGAAGGTGCTGACGCCAGGCATACGCCTCGGTTATGTTGTTGGCCCTACACCGCTGATACGCAAGCTTGAGCAAGCCAAGCAGGCAGCTGATTTGCACACAGCGCAGTTGACGCAGATGGTGGTGTATGAAGTCATCAAAGATGGTTTCCTGAGTGAACACATCCCGACCATACGTACTCTTTACGCAAAACAATGTAATGCCATGCTGGATGCCATGAGCAGGCATTTCCCTGAAGGTGTGCAATGGACCAAGCCTGAAGGCGGCATGTTCATTTGGGTCACCCTGCCAGAACACATGGACAGCAAGCAATTGCTGGATGAAGCAATTCAGCAAAATGTCGCCTTTGTTCCTGGCGGCCCTTTCTATGCCAACAATCCAGAGAAAAATACCCTGCGCCTGTCATTCGTGACGGTGTCGCCTGAGCGCATCAATGAAGGTATAGAGAAACTGGGCAAACTGATCAAAGCCAGAATTTGATCAAATACTTAACATTGCAATAATCAAGACCCGCCACTGGCGGGTTTTTTTATGGCGCCAAGCCAAAATCAGTCTCATCGAATTAATCTTATCGAATCAACCTCATCTAATATGTAACTGTCAACTATTGTGATTTACGTCATCAATTTTGGGTGTGAACCGTTAATGCATGTATGTTTCGCAATGCGATACTGAACTTTGATCAATTGAGGAGTAGTAAATGAATACAAAATTGTTCCTGGCCAGCCTGATGTTGACTGCCGTGACAGGTGCATTTGCACAGAACATGACGACCAAACAGCAATACGCTGCAGACAGCAAGCGCGCCACGCAAAGATACAATGACGATAAAAGGCTGTGTGCTGATGCTGGCAGTTCCTCGGCCAGAATGCAGTGTCTGCGTGACGCCAAGACTGAATACAATACGGCGCTGGCTGTTGCCAAACAAAATATGAGTAGCAAACCTGTAGCTGCGCCAGCCAATGCCAGGAATGAGCCAGTTTGCCCTGATTGCGGCAAGGTGCTTGCCGTATCTGTGGAAGACAAGGAAGGTGAGGGCGGTGCTCTCGGTGTGATTGCAGGCGGCGTTGCCGGTGCCTTGCTCGGTAATCAGGTCGGTAACGGTACTGGCCGTGATCTGGCGACGCTGGCCGGTGCTGCTGGTGGCGCGCTAGCCGGGCACAAGATAGAACAAAAAGTGAAAACAACCAAGGTATGGAATGTAACGGTCGCTTTTGATAATGGCAACAAGCAGACCTATTCTTTTGACCATGACCCTGGCTTGTTGTCTGGCGATGCAGTCAGAAGTAGTGGTAATTCTGTCGTCAGGCGCTAAACTCCATATCATATAGAAAAGGATTGCCGTGTCCGGGCAGTCCTTATTCTGGCTGATTGCAAAGTGGTAAAAATCTTGCACTTATGGTCAGGATTTGGAGGAATTATTTTCTTTTTGGAAACCGTTCCTCCTTCACAACTACTTTCTTGCCAAGCCTAATTCCAGCAGTTAGACTTAGGCATCTATCCCCCCACGTTCTTGCCGAGAAGGTCGTGCCATGAAGCTTGATACTTGCGAAGCCAGTCCTTCAAATAATGTCCTGTTGCAGTTGTTCTGCTGTGCGGCATTGTTGTTGATGGCAACGTTCAGTTCAGCAGCGCATGCCAATGAGTCTTGCAAGAGCCTGCTGGCAACTGGCAACCCTGAATATCCACCTTATCTGTGGCGTGATCCTGAAGATGAAAACCGTCTGATAGGGGCAAATGCAGAGTGGATGCAGTTGTTGTCCAAAGAAATTGGCATACCTATAGACATTAAATATGTAGGCCCATGGGGAAGAGTGCAGGAAGAGGCCAAGCTGGGACGTGTAGATTTGCTGGCAGGTGCATTTTTTACCCTGCCCAGGCTGGAATACATGGATTATTTCTACCCGGCTTTTCGTGAAACACGCACGGTCATCTGGACCCGAAATAATTATAATCTGCCGTACAAGAAATGGGCTGACCTGGCGGGCAAGCAGGGTGTTACTGTGATTAACAACAGCTTTGGTGAAGACTTTGACCGTTATGCCAAAGAGTCACTGAAGATTTCCATGGTACCCAGCCTTGAGCAGGCTTTGAAGATGCTCAGCCTGTCTCGTGCTGATTACCTGATTTATGAAGAAGATCCAGGTCTGGCATATGTCGCCAAGCTGAATATCACTGGCTTGAAAACCGTCACGCCACCGATTACAAACGAAAATTTATATTTGACCCTGTCCCATAAGTCAGCCTGCAATACGCCGGAAATGCGTGGCCGCATTGCCAAGGCAGTATACAAACTGGACAAGCAAAACGTGATGAATAAACTCATCGCGGTAAATATACAATTGTGGCGCAAGCAACAATCGAAGTAACCGCTGCAAATAACAGGTAAACCATTGCGTACACTCTCCCTCCGACAAATTCTTATTATCGGCGTTGTAGTTGGCATCGTATTGCCTGCGATTGTTTTGGGGCGCTTTCTGGTGCAGGACAGGTATGAGCGGGAATTGCAACTGCGCGTACGCAATCCCATGTCGCAATATGCCGATATGCTGTCGCGCGGCATGGCAGTGCCGGTCTGGACGCTGGACAAGGCAGTCGCCAATCAATTCATACAAGCCGTCATGCGCAACCCCGAAGTGGTCAGCGTCGAAGTGCTGGATGAATCCAAATCCATTTTTGCTCACAGTAGTAAATTCAAGAAGGAGGGCGCTAAATTCCTGCGCGAAGAACGTCCTATTCTGCTGGAGACCAAGGTCATCGGCAGCGTCATGCTGGAACTGACTACTGAACATATAGAAAAAGAACTGTGGGCAGACTTCCTGAAGCTGGGTTTGGCCTTGCTGGTGCAGGTTGTGTTTTCTTTTATCCTGATCTGGCTATTGTTTGAGCGCCGGATCGTCAGGCCCATCATGGAATTGCAGTTGGCGACCGGGCGGCTGGCGCGGGGCAAACTGGATCAGCCGCTGGAATGGGAAAGACAGGACGAAATCGGTAATCTGGCGCAAGGCCTGGACAAGATGCGTCTGAATCTGGGGCGTTTGATTACGGAGCGCGAAGCGCAAAATATCACCCTGCAGCAAGAACTCAACGAGCGCTTGCGCGCCGAGCAGGCCCTGAAGGTGACTGAAGAGAAGTTTATTGGTATTTTTCAGGCCTCACCCGTCGCCATGACGGTGCTGCGCAAAAGCCAGCACTACAGCATGATCGACGTCAATGATGCCTGGGTCAGGCAATTTTACTGGTCACATGATGAAATTCTCGGGGACAACGAAACGCAGAAAGCGCTGTGGCGCAACGAAGCTGATTTCGCGGAGATATTGCGCATCATAGAACGCGATGGTGAAATCCATGATTATGAAGCCTGGCTGACTTGCGGCCAGCAAGAAAAAATCATCCTCTGTCAGGTATCCGGGCGCATGATACGGCTCGGTAATGAACCCCTGATTATCCTGGTGCAGGAAGACATTACCGAAAAACGCCAGAATGAGCAGGAAATCCGCAATATGAATACCACGCTGGAAAGGCGGGTTTCTGAGCGTACCCAGGCGCTGGAAGCGGCCAACAGTGAACTGACCATCGTGTTAGAAAATCTGCAACGCGCCCAGCGCGAATTGCTCAGGACTGAAAAAATGGCAGCACTTGGTTCTCTGGTCGCAGGTGTTGCACATGAGCTCAATACGCCCATAGGCACCAGTGTCACCGTGGCCAGCACGCTGGCCCAGCACACAGATGCTGTATTGGTTGAATTTGACAAAGGCTTGCGCCGCTCTGTGCTGGAAGAATATTTAAGAAATGCCAAGACCGGTGCCGATTTACTCTTGCGTAATCTGAGCAAGGCATCTGAACTGGTGATCAGCTTCAAGCAGGTTGCCGTCGATAGAACCAGTGCCAACCGCCGCGTCTTTGCGCTGGATGAAATGTTGTCTGAGCTGATCCTGACCATGGGGCCTACCATACGCAAGACCCGTCATGATGTCGTTCATAGTGTCCCACCCAAGCTGATGATGGATAGTTATCCGGGGCCATTGGGCCAGGTCATGACCAATTTGATCAACAATGCCTTTATCCATGGTTTTGATGGTGATTATCGCGGTACGGTCAGCATCACGGCGCGTATTTTTGATGAAAATTTCGTCGAAATAACCGTGCGCGACAATGGTAAAGGCATACCAGAAAGCAATCTGGGGCGCATTTTTGATCCCTTCTTCACGACTCGTCTGGGTCTGGGAGGCAGTGGTCTGGGTCTCAATATTGTCTATAACCTGGTGACGGGTATCCTGGGCGGTAATGTCGTGGTTGAGAGCGATGTCGGCAAGGGAACCTGCTTTAAAATCAGCTTGCCGCTGGAACCAAAGATGGCCGATGAAGATGTCGCCGAGGTTCATTGACAGCACGGACACTAGCGGGGCTAGTACTACATCTGATAAAGTCGCGGCATGACAAAATTAAGCTTAGATAAAATCCTTCAGTCGCAAGGATTCGGAACCCGCAAATATTGCCGCGATCTGGTAGAAGATGGCGAAGTTACCATCAATGGCGAAGTGATACGCAACGTCAAAACAAGTTTTGAAACCCAGGATTTGCAATTTCATATCTTTGAAGAAGACTGGGAATACCGCGAGCGCGTATATATCGTCCTCAACAAACCGTCCAACTTTGAATGTTCGCGCAAGCCCAGCCATCATCCTGGTGTATTGACACTTTTGCCTGAGCAATTCAGCTGGCGCGATGTGCAACCCGTAGGGCGGCTTGACCATGACACGACCGGCATGTTGCTGATGTCTGACGATGGTCCATTTATCCATGCGCAATCTTCACCCAAACGTCATGTGCCAAAAGTCTATCAGGCCACCACCGCTGAACCGTTGACTGAAGAGCTGGTAAATTTGTTACTAAAGGGCGTCAAGCTGCACGATGAACCAGAACCATTGGCTGCCATACACTGCCAAAAGCTGGGGGAGCATCTGCTCGAAATCGTACTGGAGCAGGGCAAATACCACCAAGTCAAACGCATGCTGGCTGCCGCAGGCAATCATTGTGCTGCCTTACAACGCACTGCCATAGGTAAATTGACACTGGCTTCGTTGGAACTGGAAGAGGGTGAGTGGTGTTATCTGACTCCTGAGCAGCTGGCTTTATTGGTGCCTGCCTGAATATTTTGACGGTGTTGACAGGTTTCAGATGGTGTTGTGTATGCTCTGTATCAGATGAAGTCTTGCTATCTTCTGGTTAATATGGATAATCTGATCAGATGCTGTAGTTCTTACACTGTCAAAAGGAGCGGACATGCCTGTCATTGCAATTGTCAATCCCAAAGGGGGCGTCGGTAAAAGCACGGTAGCTACCAACCTGGCTGGCTATTTCGCAGCGCATGGTCACAAAGTCATGCTGGGCGATACCGATGTGCAGCAGTCTTCCCGCACCTGGTTGACATTACGGCCACAAAATTTGCCGCTAATCCAGCCCTGGGATATTGCTGATGGCAATGTCTTGAAACCGCCCAAAGGCACTACCCATGTCGTGCTGGATACTCCCGCCGGACTGGTAGGCAGCAAGCTCGACATGGTGTTGAAATCCGCCGACAAGATCATCGTGCCCTTGCAGGCGTCTATTTTTGATATCCTGGCTACTGAAGAATTCTTGAAAAGCCTGTCCCAGCATAAAAAAAATGGCTACCAGATCGGCATACTCGGCATGCGCGTGAATACCCGCAGCAAGGCAGCCGAGCAGCTTGAACACTATGTGGGTCAACTGGGCTTGCCCGTCCTGGGTTTTTTGCGGGATACACAAAACTACATACAACTGGCGGCCCATGGCGCTACCTTGTGGGATGTCGCTCCATCGAGGGTGGAAAAAGACTTGCCGCAATGGGAGCACATCGTGAATTGGGTCAAGACTTGATAACTCGTTTTGATATCGCTTTCGTTAATTAATCTAAAAAAAACCGATATTTATTTCCTATAGTTGCTACTGCTCACTATAATGCCGCTTGCTTGAAGAGAAGGCAGAATTCTCTTTTCTTATCAAAGACTTACGGCATGCATCTTACCATTTTTGAAACTCCCATCATTAATACCTTTATGCGCTGGTTGTCCATCATAGGACTCAAGCTGGCTGGATGGAAGGTCGAAGGTATCGTTCCTGCCGAGCAAAAATACGTCCTGATCGCCGCTCCGCATACCAGCAACTGGGATTTTCCTGTGACCCTGATGGTGTGTTTTGCCTTGCGTTTGCGCGTCTATTGGATGGGTAAGTCCAGCCTGTTTCCGCCGGTATTGGGGCATATCATGCGCTGGCTCGGTGGTATTCCGGTTGATCGTAGTAAATCTGGCAATCTGGTGCAGGGCACGGTTGATGCCTTCCATGCAAATCAAAGACTGACTGTCATCGTGCCACCCGAGGGTACCCGGGGTAAGGTGACTCACTGGAAAACAGGGTTTTACTACATTGCGCTTGGTGCTGGTGTACCGATCGCGCTTGGTTATCTTGATTTCAAACGCAAGGCCGGTGGTATAGGCAAGATGTTTGCCGTGAGCGGTGATATTGAAGCCGATATGGTGCAGATACGCGAGTTCTACTGCGGCATCTCAGGCAAGAATCCACAACAGTTCGATGAGGGCAAAACACAGGCAAGATCGCAGGACTGAGCAAGGGGGCAGCACTGACACGGATTAGCGTATCAATACAGATCAAAGCTCTTGCTGTACAGGGTTTTTCTGGGCATCCTGAGCGTCTATTGCCAGCCCCGCTGGCTTGTTGGACGTTTGAGGGATCAGCAGCCAAGCGAGTGGATCAAGGATCAGGCGCTTGGTCAGGGTTTCAGTTTTTTCATGCGCGCATACCCATGTGATAGCCATGGAAACCACAACTGAAACTGCCAGGGCTACAGTATTTTCATGCTTGAAAATGGCGCGCAATACACCAGTTTCTTGTAATATGATTAATGCCATCCCATGCCAGACCAGCACATAAATAGAACGTTTACCTATCTGTGCCAGACGCAGGTCTTTTTGCGCCAGCAAATACAGGACAGACAAACCGATGACCGTTGAGGCGGCATATTGCAATAACTGATACATGCTACCCGTCAGGTTGGCCATTTCCAGTCTGTGCAATGAGTAACTGCCATAAAACCAGCGGTAGTCAAAATCACTCTTGAGCATAAAAGCAGCAATGAATGCAGCGATCACTATTACCGCACTGATCACCAGTCTTTCTTTTTTCTTCACATTGAATATTTCAGGGCCGAGTTTCCAACCTAACAAAAAGTAGGGGAAGAAGACCAGGGTGCGTGAAATACCAAGGAAATACCCCGCATGCTCAGAATAACTGCCTGCCAGAGACAGGGCAAGCGCGAGCATGACACCAAACTGCATGCGCGAAAACAAGGGCAGTAACAGGCGCCAGCACAATAAACTCAGGAGATACCACAGCATCCAGTAAGGTGCGACCAGTCCAGCATATACGCTGCCTGTGCCCTTCAGGGCGAATTCGGTTGCTTCATAAATAATTTCAAAGCCTATCAAAGGCACCAGCACGGTCGATATCAGTTGTGTGGCATTTTTATCATCCCAGCTGGCCTTCGAAAACATGCCTGACATCAGGGCAAACATGGGCATGTGGAAGGAGTAAACAAAAATCCAGATGGAACGCAAAACATGATCTTCGCCCACGTAAATTTCTATCAGATGGCCAAACACGACTAAAAATATCAAGACAGCCTTGATATTGTCTATGCTGGTGTTTCTGATTTTGGGAGTTGTGGGATTGGTCATGCCTGTCAAGCTAATGCGGGGGAATGCCGTCATGATAGCGAAGTTGGCTGGCGATTTACACCCTTAGTTTGTAACGAAGCATTTAAATTCCAGTATCCGGGTTACATGAACGCAATGCGGCCAGTAGAAAGCTGATTGCAGAAAACCAGCTTCAACATGCCATAAAAACAAAACTTGAAGCTGCATTTTTTTCGCCAGCTTGCCTTGGAATTTGATGAATTTGGGTAAAATATGGGCTATGCTTTCCATTCTTTAAAATTTCCACTTGGAAATTAAATGCACTATCAGTGTGTTGAATGTATGGACATCTGCAAGCTAAGAGGTAGTTATGTCTAAAGATAGGTCAAAGGCCAGCTTGCTCAGCGCACAGCTGGATTTTGAAGCGATAGATGGCAGTGAACCCCAAAAAACAGGCAGTGCTCTGGATTTTGAGGCAGGACAAGCTACCTCTGCCGTCCAGGCGAAGGGGGGCGCGGCTAAAATTAGTACCGGCTCCAGTTCTACGATCAATGCTGCGTCTGCATCCAGCTCCCGCACAGCAGCACTTGCCAAAAAGTCAGCGAAAAAGCCTGGCGCGACCAAAGATCGTTTTGGCCTCTATGCGGCCATCATAGTGCTGTTTGGCTTTGCCATCTTGCTGACGATTTTTTTCTATATCCGTAGTGTAGGCAGCAATGCAGCTGGACTTAGCTATTATGTCTTGCCGCAGCAAGTTGCCAATCTGAATGGGCAAGTGGTGCGTATGCAAGTCACAATACAAGTCCGCACTGAGGATAAGGAATGGCTATTTGAAAACAAGAAAATATTGACGAATATATTTCAAATCGAATTCGCCAAAATTGACCCTGACGATTTGCATAGTGAAGAAGGCTTTGACACGGTCAGGGCGCAACTCAAATCCGGCTTGAATTCAGCCTTGCAGACCGACAAAATAGAGTCTGTGCTCATCAATGAATTATTGATGCAAAACAGGGAGCAGTGATTCGCGAGTAGTGAGAACTCCCTGACGCATAAAAACAAGGCACATGATCTACATGTGCCTTTTGTCTTTATGCGCTGACCGAAATACTTTGACTGCTGGAACTGGTTGGCGGCGAACTGTAGGCACGCAATAACTGCAGCGCTTTTTTGAACAGGGCTGCGTCGGTATTCGTACTGCTACTATTGTTAATGCTACCTGTCACCGAGCTGGTCGTTCCATCCGATGCGCTGCCAGTGCTGCCAGAACTGCTGCTTGTGCTGGAGTTGCTTGTACTGGCAGTGGCGGTTGTACTGGTCGCCGTGGATGTGCTGCTCGTCTGTGTAGTACTGGCTTTTTCCAGGTAGGCCAGGGTTTCTTGCAAGCTGACCTTGCCATCCTGATTAGTATCGGCAGCGTCAAAATTCTGCGCCACCTGGCTCAGTGCCGCACCGGCGCTGCTATTGGTTTTGCCCACTTCTGTCGATAAATCCGTCAACTGGGTTTTATCCAGGCCCTGATCGCCACCTTCACCACCTCCTGGTGGCGGAGGTGGAGGCGGTCTCGATCCCTCTGCGCCACGGGTGCGTTTGGCATTGAATTGTGTTTCCAGGGCATCGCCGAGTTTTTTGATGCCATCGCTAAACTCGCTTTTGGTGACCTTGCCATCGCCATCACTATCGAGTTTTTTGAACAAGTCATTGATGCTGGCATTGGTAGAATTTGTGCTGCTGCCACTGCTGCTAGTGCTGGCGGTGCTGGTGGATGAGGATGATGCAATATTGCCAAATGCACTTTCCAGATCCGAGACTTCAAGATAGCCTTGGTTCTTGGTATCAAGCTTGGAAAATACATTTTCCGCTATCTTGCTGGTATCACGTTCGCGTCTTTGGGTGCCGCCAGTTTGCGGGAAATAGCTGCCGGAACTTCCACTTACTCCACTGATGCTGCTCATCGCGCTCTCCTTCAGTCATGCGTTGTTGTGATCTGAAGTGTCGCATCCACATGTTGCCCGCTTGTGTCTGCTTTGTATCGACTTTGACACAAAGAGGCGCTCAGTTCCTAGGCAGGCGCAATTCCACCAGCAAGCCCTGATTGCCAGGGCGGTTTTTTAGTATCAGACTAGCCTGGTGACGTCTGGCGATTTCCCTGGCTATGCTGAGCCCCAGGCCAACACCACCAGTATTTTTATTTCTGGAAACAGCCCGGCGGACGAACGGAGCGAATACCTTTTCCAGTTCTGCTTCCGGTATGCCAGGACCCTGATCCTCAATAATGATTAACAATTCATGTTGGCTATCATGCAAACCGATCTGTGCAGTTTTGCCATAGGCAATCGCATTTTCCAGCAAATTGCTGATACAGCGTCTCAGTTCATTTGGCAGAGCCATCAGAGGGCGTGCCTCTCCATGCATGCTGACAGCTTTGCCTTCATCCTGCATATTGTCGACAATGGCGGCCACCAATGATGTGACATCCAGCATTTGCGAAGACTCTTCGCTGCCACGCAGGTAATTCAGGGTAGCGTCCAGCATCAGGCGCATTTCTTCTACATCGTCGAGCAGTTTTTCATCTGCTTCATTGTGTAGTTGCTCTATGCGCAGCTTTATGCGCGTCAATGGCGTGCGCAAATCGTGGGACACCGCTGCCAGGAAGCGTTCTCTCTCTTCCATTTGCTGGAACAGACGCTCTTGCATCTGATTAAAGACTCGTGCGCTCTGGCGTGCTTCTTCTGGGCCTGTTTCTGGAATCGCCAGAGGTTCTTTATGCTTGCCCAGCTTGCTTGCTGCTTCTGCCAGTTGTTGCATGGGGCGCGCCAGACTGCGCGAGCCTGCCCAGGCCGCCACCGCCAGCAAGAGCAATTGTATGCCCATGCTCAGGCAAAAACCCAGGAAAGGGCCATGCAAGATGCCGTGCGGGTGATGTTGCGGCATATGTGCAGGAGGAGGCGGTGGACGGTGATCACCCAGAAAAACAAATAGCAGGATAAAGGTGATGATGTGACTTATGACTACCGCAGCCATGGCCAGACCAAACAGACGGCTGAAGATGGTATCGCGCAGCAGCTTGTTCATGGCACGCTGGCGTTAAACAAATAGCCTTCGCCACGTATGGTTTTTAATAGGGTAGGGTGGCGGGGATCATCACCGAGTTTTTGACGCAGGCGCGATACCAGCAAGTCTATGCTCCTGTCAAAGACTTCAGTCGATTTGTTGTGCGCAAAGTCGATCAGCTGGTCACGGCTGAGTATCTGCCCCGGTCTTTTAAGAAAGGCCAGCAACAGCCTGAATTCCGCATTTGACAGTGGAATAATCAGTTTATCCGGGCTGCACAATTGTCGCGCTGGCAAATTCAATACCCAGGCATCAAAGCGTATTTCTGTTGCTCTGCTCTCGGTAGCTTCTTGCGTTTGTTTTGCTGATGTATGGGCGCGTCTGGTGACGCTTTGTATGCGCGCGACCAGTTCACGGGTATCGATGGGTTTGATCAGGTAGTCGTCAGCGCCTGATTCCAGACCCTGTATCTTGTCGGCAAATTCACCGCGGGCAGTCAGCATGATGACTGGCGTACTGGCATGGCGGCGCAGCTGGCGTAACAGGCTCAGGCCATCTTCACCTGGCAGCATCAAGTCCAGTAAAATCACATCAAAATTATGTGACTGCAGTGCTGCGCGCATTGCCACGCCGTCTTGCACTGCAACACAACTGATATCAAATTTCCCCAAGTAGTTGCTGAGCAAGGCTGCAATTTCTACATCGTCATCGACCAGCAAGATATGCAGGCGACTACCATGCGCGGCCAAACCTGATCCTGATCCTGATGACTGATGCTGAGGCGCATCCATAGTTGCCGGCAATGCAGTCAGCAATTTTATAACTCCTTGATATACCTGAGTAATTTATCCAGGGCATGAACGACAGTTTGCTCCCTGACTGATTTTCTGTCACCGGCAAATACCAGCCTTTCGGTATGGGGGATGCCACCGACCACCCAGCCAAAGCAAATGGTTCCTACAGGCTTGCCAGGAACAGCTCCAGTAGGCCCGGCAATGCCAGTGGTGGATAAGGATAAATGGGCTTCAGAATTAGCCAGGGCTCCTTGCGCCATGGCGGCGGCAATTTCTTCGCTGACTGCACCATGCTGGGCTATCAGCGCTGCTGGTATGTCGAGCAATTCCGTCTTGGACGAATTGGAATAGGTCACAAAGCCGCAATCAAACCATTCTGACGATCCGGCAATTTCTGTAATGGCATGGGCAACCCCACCACCCGTGCAGGATTCGGCAATGCTGAGTATCAACTTCCTGGATTTGAGTTCTTCACCGACTTGTGTTGCGAGTTCTATGGCATTTTGCATGATGCGTCTCCTGGCTGGCTGCTGGCTCTGACTGGATGAACTGTTCCAAAACCTGTCCTACATTACTTCTAAACTACTTTACCACCATGTACCCACTGAAGTGAAGTAAAGAAACAAGTCAAAAAGTAAGCTGACAGGAAAGTAACAAATTACATTTGCTCATGTAGAAAAGTGCCAAGTCAAATATTGTTTGACACGCCAATTGTTAGCAATCTTGAGTTAAGAGCTGCAAGCAACAAAAAAGCATTTCTGAAAAACCAATATCAGAGTATGATTTTTGATAGCAATGCGCATTCTTCCTGTTTGTTAAGGGAATTTGCTGAAGGTGTATCAATTTCCGGAAATAATAAGAGACATAGACCTCTTGTATCTACATCCCCAAAGGAGATGCCCTATGAAAATCGAGAATCTGTTTCAGCAGCAAAATGCTTTGCCATCGATACCCAAAGTCGTCCAGGAAGTCATCGATAGTTTTAATAATGACGATGTTTCCATAGACGAGATTGCCCGCAAGCTGTCTGCAGACCAGGTCCTCAGCGCAAAACTGCTGCGCCTGGCCAATTCCTCCTATTACCATGCTTCAAGGACGGTTGGTTCGGTCGATGATGCTGTGCTGATGCTGGGTTTCATGACCGTACGTACTTTGGTGGTCAGCAGCGGTTTAACCAGCGGTTTCAAGTCGATGCCTGGGGTGGACCTGAAGCAGTTCTGGCGCTACAGCCTGCATACTGCTGTCGTATCAAAATGGCTGGCCAAAAAAGCCCACTGTAATTCGGACTTTGCCTTTACCGTTGGTTTGATGCATGCGATAGGCCAATTGGTCATGCATGCAGGCATGCCAGAGCAAATGCTGCAAGTCGATAAAACTGCCGGTCCTTTGGACCCACGCCGGCCAGATGTCGAGCGCACATCCTTTGGTTATGATTTTTTTGATGTGGGTGCTGAGTTGTCCAAGCGCTGGCGCTTCCCTGACACTTTTGCCACTGCCATCAAGGCCTGTGGCGAACCACTGCAGCAATCAGAGTTTGATCAGATAGGTGCGGTGGTCCACATTGCCTCCTGGTGTGCAAGAGGAGAGGAAAGTCATTATTCGCAAGAAGAGCGCGAAGCCACCTTCCCAACAGAAGTGGCAAAAAAACTGGGTATCAAGCCAGAGCTTATTCTTGAAGAAATGCCGCCGTTGGCAGAGTTGAGCGCGGGGCTGGAAGATCTTTTAGGTTAACGCCTCTGCAAAAGAAAAATGGCAAAAACGAATTCGTTTTTGCCATTTTTTATATTTGCTTCCTTCTTTTAAGTGTTTGCTTGTATTTTTGCTTGTATTTTTTCTTGCATATCAAGCGCAACTGCTTCCGCAACCCGGATGCCATCTACTGCCGCAGACAAGATGCCACCTGCATAACCAGCACCTTCACCGGCGGGAAACAGGCCTCTGGTATTCAAGCTTTGCAAGTCGTCGTCATTACGTTTGATACGGATAGGGGAAGATGTACGGGTTTCCACGCCAGTCAAAATCGCATCCTTCATTGCAAAGCCTTTGATTTTTTTCTCAAATTCAGGCAAGGCTTCGCGTATTGCTGTGATCGCAAATTCAGGTAATACCGTTGCCAGGTCACACAAGGTAATGCCGGGTTTATAAGATGGTTCTACCGTACCCAATTCGGTGGATGCGCGCGCCGCCAAAAAGTCACCAACCAGCTGGCCAGGCGCATTATAGTTACCACCACCAACTTCATAAGCCTTCTCTTCGAGCGCCCTTTGCAAATCTATGCCCGCCAATGGATTGCCAGGGTAATCTGCAGGCGTAATGCCAACAACGATAGCCGAATTTGCATTGCGTTCATTGCGTGAATACTGGCTCATGCCATTCGTCACAACACGGCCAGGTTCAGATGTCGCTGCCACGACTGTGCCTCCAGGACACATACAGAAGCTATACACAGAGCGCCCATTTTTAGCGTGATGCACCAGCTTGTAATCTGCCGCCCCCAATATCTTATTGCCTGCGTTAGGGCCAAAACGTGCCTTGTCGATGACAGATTGTGGATGTTCTACACGAAAACCGATGGAAAACGGTTTTGCTTCTACATACACGCCACGATCAGCAATCATCTGGAAGGTATCGCGCGCGCTGTGCCCTATCGCCAGCACAACATGGGCAGTCTCTATATATTCACCGTCATTCAGTTGCACACCCTGAACCTTGCCATCAACGATATCGATGTCCGTCACTTTTTGCTCGAAGCGTATCTCGCCACCCAGCGCTTCTATATTGTGACGCATCTCTTCTATCATCTTCACCAGACGGAAGGTGCCTATGTGCGGTTTGCTGACATACATGATCTCTTCTGGCGCACCAGCCTTGACGAACTCAGTCAGCACCTTGCGGCCATAATGTTTTGGGTCTTTGATCTGGCTATATAACTTGCCATCAGAAAAAGTACCGGCTCCACCTTCACCAAACTGCACATTCGATTCTGGCTTCAATTCACGTTTGCGCCACAGGCCCCAGGTATCCTTGGTGCGCTCACGCACAGTCTTGCCACGCTCCAGCACGATAGGGTTAAACCCCATCTCCGCCAGCAGCAGTGCAACAAACAAACCACAAGGTCCAAAGCCAATCACAACCGGGCGTTTAAATGACTTGCCATCCGCATGCGTGACAAATTTATAGGACGTATCCGGCGTCTCGGATAATTTCGTGCGGTTTCTGTGGCTGGCCAGCAAGGCAGCTTCATTCGTCGTTTCTACATCTATCGTGTAAATCAAAATGATCGCCGTCTTTTTGCGCGCATCATAGCTACGGCGGAACACCGTAAAATTAATCAATTCTTTTTCTGTTATCCCCAATTCCTTCAGCACGGCGGCTTTCAGCTCGTCTTCGGCATGGTCCAGCGGGAGTTGTAAATCGGTAATGCGCAACATAAATTCGGTCCGGATAACACTAATGACGAATGATCTGCATATATATACATAGGCAGATGTTCTATTAGTGGTTTGATGAATCCGCTATTTTACCCGCATGTGCCTTGATATATGGATTTCCTTGTGAGGAAAGCCGATGTTAACCAGGTATGCGAAATCAATTTTGTATCACTGAGAGAATTTCGCAAAGCCCTGCAAACACCTTCCCCTTCAAGGGGATGGCGTCGGGGTTTCACAAAGCATGCTTTGTGCCGACAGAATCTAAGCCGCCTGTGAGCGGCTCAGTGAAATGGCCGGGAAGGGGATGGGTTTCGGCCGATCAGCGAAATCAGCACTATATAGATAGCCCCCCGAACTCGTCGCTCCTGCGCAGGCAGGAGCCCAGCGTCGTCCGGTGATGAACGGCGAAGCTGGTAACCAGGACATACGCCAAACACCAGGGGCAGTAGGGTGCGCCATGCGCACCGTTGCCCTATCTCTTATATATACAGAGATAGCCTTGACCCTATAAGCACTAAGAAGTAGCACACTGCTCCCCCTATAAAATCAGCATCCTCCAACAATTCCCTAAATAATTTACGCTGAGGTCTTGCAAAGGGGTGAGGAAGTTTGCTATAGTT
>NZ_JBMPPI010000043.1:0-42007 GCF_049340245.1 Undibacterium sp. TC4M20W | reverse complement strand
TTGGTCATCTATCAGTTCTTTTGGCATCGCTCTCCACCCTGACAAAACAAGATAGAAAGTTAACACTATTCATGAAAAGTTAACAGCACTTTTTTTCAGTCGTTTTAATTTCGCAACAGCCTCTTAGCTAGCTGTCGCCAGCTTCACGGGCAAGACAAAACTCACTTTGGTCCCGAGCACCTTGACCTGCAATTTCCAGATGATCTTGAATTCAGAGCGCCCCAGCGGGCCACTGCGTGGCAGCTCTGCGGGCAGGCTGAGCGTAAAATCTACCCTGCCTGCGCCATGGGCGATGCGCTTGCGCTTGAGTTCTTGCGACCATAAGGTACTCGTGGAGCTTTCCTCTGCACTGTTATTTACATGGATACAAGCGACTTCCCATGTCAAGGGATAGTCTGCCGCAGGCTGGCGCATGCCCTGCCCCAGTCCCCCGGTGAAGGTCAGGGCCGCAGGCACATCCCTGCAACCAGGATGCAAAGGTACTGGCAACTGCAACACCAGTCTGCCCAGGCGCTTGCGCAGGTAAACGCGCCAGCAAGCATACGCGACCAGCATGATACTGGCGACGGGCGACAATATCAGCAGATATTCCCCAGAGACACAAGCGCTGCCACATTGCCTTGCTGCTCCCCACGAAAAGCCCGTAGTCATCAGTAGGCAAACGATGGACGCGACCAAGAGATTAGTGTGCGTGGCATGTTCGGCATGTATATAGCGGCGGGTTATCTTTGGCCTGGCAGTTGCTGTCAGTTCGCTCATGGGCACCCCAGCGCCGCCGCTGCCTGTGCCTGGTTGAAATAGCGTGCATAGCCGCAGGCGTCTTCACCGTACAAGTCTTTCTTGCTGCGGTCTGCGCCTGCCAGTTGCAGGAAGCTGATCACAGCCAGTTGGTTGTATTGGGTAGCGATCATCAGGGGTGTAGAACCACGGCCACCATCGAAAGCCTGGTCCATGGCGACCCCACGTTCATGCAGGTAGCGCAGGCTTTTCAGGGCGCCTTTGTAGGCGGCGTAGTGGGCAGGCGTCCACACCTTGTTACTTGGGCGGCGCAGGTCAGCATCAGCATCGGCCAGCAGTTGCACTATCTCTACGCTATCATTCGCGATGGCGGCAAACAGGGCGCTGCGTTCACCGTTGCCATCGGCATCCCGTGGCGTTACCAGATCGACTTGCGCGCCTTTTTGCAGCAGGTAGCGCACCTTGGCGATGTCATTGTCATCCGCCGCATGCATGAGCAGGCTGCGCCCTTCTGCATCTCTGGCATTGACATCACCACCAGCATTGAGTCTCGCTTGCAGTTGTTTCAGAGTTTCGGTTTGTGCTTCTGTGTGCTGATTATTGCTGCTACGCCTGCGGCTGCGACTATCACCCGCGCTACTGAAAATGACAAACGCTGCAATCGTAATCAGGATAAAGAAGATGCCATAAGCCCAAAACCAGCTACGGGTTTGCTTACTGGTATCACCAGGTAATATTGGCAGGCCAAACAGCTTGGCCGACTCGCGCGGGTATTGCCTGGCCAGCACATCACTGGCATTGACTTGCCCGCCCACACCCTGGCGCACTGGCAATTTGAAGATCAGTTCGGCATCCAGCGCTTTGAGCTTGAGCTTCCAGATGACCTCTACATCCTTATGATCCTGCGTGCCGCTGGCAGGCATGTCTGCGGGCAGGCTGATCTTGAAGTCCACGCCTGGTGCGCCATGCACTACTTGCTTCGTGCCTAGCTCTTTTGACCACAAGGTTTTTGTCGTGCTGTCATCACCACGACTATCTACATGCTCGCACAACACTTCTGCCTGCACCGGGTAAAGCGTTCTCGCATTTGTCATGCGCAAGCCCAGGGCGGGCTCAAAGCGCAGGCGCAGCAGCATATCTTCTATGCCGGCATAGGGTTGTTGTGCCAGGCTCAGTACGGGCTCCCCTATGCGTCTGCGCAAAAAGCGCATGCGAAAGGCTGCCCAGATCATCACCACACCCACCATCACAAATACGGTGATAAAAGCGGTCAATATGCCATCTGCATTTTTTTGCATATACACCGTGGCTGCTACCGGCATGCAAATCAGGTTCCAGATTACGGCAAATAAGGTCATGGGCCCGGCACCACTTTTCTCTGCCGCCAGCTCCAGCTGGCCGGAGTAGGCTTGAGAGGCTAGCTGTCCATTGCCCTTGAAATCCCCGGCCGTATCTTCTTCATCGGGCCTGAACCATATCGCCCACAGCGCCCACAAGGCACCCAGACTGATCGCCGGGAACAAGGTAGCAAAGGGGATGAGGAAAATGATAGCGTTCAGGTGGGTTTGCCTGTCATACACGGCAAAAGCTGGCTGTTGGGGGTCCATCCAGAGGGTGACGCTTTGATCGTTGCTGCGGGCTTGCAGCAGGCTGGCGTGTGTTTTGCGATTGTAGCCGTTATAACCATCGCTGTTGTCACCGCCTATGCTGATGCGTTTGCTGCGGTAAGTCTTGCCGTCATACTGATACACAAATTCAGCATCGACTGAATAAACCGGGCCATCTTCAGCGCGAATTTCACGCAGTTCCAGCTTGTCGATTCTGGCCTGCACCGCCACCAAGTCACCGGCACGCCACCAACCATGCAGTTGCTGGGCCATGGGAAAAATCCCACCAAACCAGCCACCTAAACCAAATCCGACTACAAACACCAGTGAAAATAGACTGGCACCTAATTTACTACCTACTCTTTTTATTTTTATCATGTGTGCAATGTAGCAAACCGTTTTGCGCACTGCAATATCTGCGATGCAACACTGATGGTTACTTGCAACAGGCTGTTTTGCGCTGACAATGTCATACGGCCGTCACATTCACGAAGTAAAAATTGCCCTCTCCATAAAAAACCAGCTGCAATGCTGGTTTTTTAATAGCAAACAAGGCCAGGAATAATTACCCCAGCCAGCCTGCATACTCTATGCCGTTCTGTATCACACCGATGACCAGTGCCTGGTTTTCTGTACTTTCGCAAAAACTGGCGAGTGCCCCGGCTGGTGTAATCGCACCGCTGTTAAGCGCATTGGCCCAATAATCAAAACCTGCCTTGTCAGGCGTGCGGTGCAAGACATTGTTATAAAAATTGGTGATCAGGGTCGTGGTGCTGGGGTTACTGCCATACAGTTTCTGGAACTCGGCAGAAGAGAAGAACCCCGCCGCTACCGTCGTCAAACTAGACCCATGTTCCATATCATTGATCCAGTAGCCGAGGCCAGCAAAATCAGGCTTGCGGTCAAATGCTGCCTGGTACAAACGGTAAGCCTGGCCCGCGATGCCCTTGACATCAAAAGTCACATAGTGACGATCATCAAACTTGAGCTGCTCGACATTCAACAGTGTATCGGTACCTAGCTGCCCGGTAGTATCCTTGACGGTGACCGTGCTGCCTGACTTGGTAATCGCATAGCGCGACGCAGTACCGCTATACAGCGCCAGGTCATTACCAGCACCACCGTCTATCGTATCGTTGCCACCCGAGCCCGAGATCAGGTCATTGCCAGCGCCGCCCAGCAGGCTAACGCCAGTGTTGCCATAAGCATGCAGGTATTCGACATTCGCATAATTGACTATCGAGGCATTGAAATTCACCCAGACGGTATCAAAACCTTCGTTGGCAACTTCGATGACCTTGTCGAGGCTATTGTCGAGTACATAGTCATCGTCGCCCCTGCCACCCATCATCAGGTCATTGCCGTCGCGGCTGTTCTCCAGCCAGTCAAAACGGTCATCACCGTCGCCACCGATGAGGGTATCATTGCCTGCGCCGCCTTCAAGGCTGTCGTTGCCTGCATCGCCATAGATTACATCATTGCCACCCAGGCCACCAAGAAAATCATTGCCACCACCACCCCGGATACTATTGGCCAGGTCGTTGCCAGCGATGACGTCAGCAGCGGCTGATCCTATGGCATTTTCATATTCGCCGTAAAACCAGCGCAAACTGACCGGGTCACCACCATTGACGATGGTATTTGACGCATCGTAGTAACTCATCGCTACACCTACCAGATGCGAGGCACTGACGATCTTCACGCCCATCTCAAAATAAGCGCCCTGGGTGTACATGGACAAATCAACCGTATCAACACCGCCCTTGTCAAAATAGGTACGATAACCGTCGGTGCCAGCGACTATCATATCGTCACCGCTACCACTGGTACCCTTGCCTTCGCCATAGGCCTGCTGCAAAGCAATCACATCCAGGATCATGGGTGTAAACGCATGCAGAAATGATGAATGGTTCTGGTCATCATAAGACATGATGGAAAAATATTCCTTGTACATGTCTTTCGCACTTTTGATACTAAAGCCCAGGGTATCGAAGCCCAGATACTGGGTCGCGGCATAATCAGTGGTGATCACAGGTACGCCGTTGCTGTAAGAGCTATGCGGGTGCGACAAACCCAAAGAATGTCCCAGTTCATGCATCAGGGTCTGGGTTGCCACCGTGGTCAGGTCTAGTGAATAATCACCACCAAAATCGGACGAAGCCTGATTCAGTTTGATGTCACCAGCCCCACCCACATACCCAAAATTCCTGTCGTCATTGGCCCCTGATATGGCGCTATAGCTGACATTCTTGAGGTTCTGCCAGTTGATATTGATGTCCGACAAATTCGCCTGTCCGACCACTGCAGGTGTCACCAATGAATAACCGCCATAGGTGTCATAATCCACCACGCTGGAGAACGACAGATTGGCAAACTGCGAATAAATATCCAGTATCGCATTGATGTTATTGATCTGCTTTTGCGTCCAGGGATAATCACTGCCACCCTGCATCACATCAGTGGTAAAACTGTCCGACACCGAGACCCGGATATATCCCGATAAGATGTAATTAACCAGGCCAGGCGCAACCCCGTCAAAATTGAACATGGCCCGGGTAATCGGGGTCTGGGGGAAATAGGGTATGTAAGTCGCCATGGTATTTTCTATCAGTTCGCAGTTTGAATTTGCCAGATATAAAGAGTGCACATCAACAGTGAATTCCAGTTTTGGCATTGTACGTGATCTGCTGTCATTGGGCACCTTCTTGTGTAGTGTATTAAGCACGAACGAGACTATAGATTGGAATGGGTAGCGTATGATTTTTCGGTTTTTTGGGAATTCAAATAGTGGCATCGCCACTCTCATTTACTCTCATACGCTTAACAGCACGCGACTGCCACCAGAACACTTTTAGCCATACATATGCATCGCAAAGCGAGCATATACAACACTGCTTCAGGCATCACAAGCAATTGACGCTTGGAGAAACAAACCCAGATCCGATAAATAAAAAATATACTGGCGGAGCAAGGGAAGACAGCACAAACAAAAGCAAGGATCTGCCCTCATGGTCATGACGAATTCGCTTCCATTGCCTGCATGTCATCAAGATCAAAACTCCCCACAGGAGCAATGCCATGGCCAGCATCCCCTGAGAAAGACCACCATACAATTGCGCATTGCCGGGGCAAGCGAAATCTGAAATGATCTGCAAAAACTGTTGTTCGCAATATGCCCAGCCATAAGCGCAAGCGGCCACCAATACGTGCAGTGCAAAAAAAACGTATTTACTGTTCATCAGGGACTTTGTCTTCATTTCTGCTATCGCCTTGTCAATCAAGGCACATGCATCATAAACCGCTAGTGTGAAGAGAAGATGCGTTGAGGGTGAACAGGTACTGTTTACTTGTGCAAGCCAAACAGAGCAACCACGAGCTGATAGTCAGTTAAACGCCACCGCCTGCTTTACATTGAAGTTCTTCACGGTGTGCACGCAGATATGTACCCACTAATGAAGACAAGGGCAAACCTGCCAACCTCAACGATGTCTCTGCAATTAAATCCGGCTCAGGCAAGGATGGGCTGACATCAAACTGCTCAAACCATACATCTTGCGGAAATACGCTGAACTCGCCATATTCTTTAGCGCCATCTCTGGCAAAAGGAATTGCCGCATCAAGCAGCATCTTTAATTCATCGGCGGCAACCACTGCAAGTGCGTGACGAGTCAGCTTTATTTGCTGAACTGATGGACAATGATTCGACAAATAATCAGGCAGGCCTGAACTGGACACGTCCATCGCAAACTGCCATAAATACCAAGCTGTTTTTGCACTTTCAGGAAGATCAGGGTATTCATCGATCAGTTCAGGGGACAATATCTGATGATCAAATAACTTGAGCAGGTGAAAGTAAATACTTTCAAAGACAAGATGCGCATCAGATTCTGCAAAGATGCTATCTGGTACTGGAATAAATTTTTTCATTTCATCTCTTGAGCTCAAGCTGGCTGCTTGTCATCCCCTTGTTGCAACAGCCCCAATCGGTCAAGAAACCCGGACTCTAAAGTCAGGCATACATCCCGCACAGCTTCCTGAATAATAATATCTTCGACTTCATAAGAACCTGGTCGCCAGTAATCGATCAAAGATTGAGGAGGGGAGTCCAAAGATGTGGGATTAAGACACCACCATTTATCCCTGCCGATCACAGAAGGATAGCGATAATAGCCGTCAGTAAATTGCTCAAATTCCCCTTCTTTTGGATGAAAGTTGCTGGTAGGTTCAAATTTTTCTGAAATGTGGATATTGATTGCAAACTCTCCCACTTGCCATGATTTATTCGACGCCTGAAACGCGATCAGAATATGCCTCCTTAAGTTGGGATGAAGGCCCAGATAGAAACTGCCGCTCTTTGGTATGGCGGAACACAATGGCTTGTCCAGTCTTTTAATAAAGGGATATCGTTGCTTTGCAGATTTCCAAAAGGCAGCAATAAATTTTTCGTAGATTTTCTTTTCAGCCATGTTCTTTTAAAGCATTCATCATGTCTTCAAATTGACATATTTTTTGAAATCAAGAGACAAGTTCCAAGCTACACTATCATTGCGGAAGACAATTTTTCTTTAAAAATGGCATACCATATGCCATTAAATTTTTGAATTGCGTGGATACCACTTCTTCCACATTATCCTTATTTACCTCTACCCATGAGTCCAGCTCCAGGGACATTATTTTGGGCAGGCGGGCCGTTGCCTCCTGCGCATCAGAGCAGAGAGTAAATTCTGAGGAAAAGGATAAAGATGGCCTGCGTACAAGTTGAGGAAAACGCCGCAATCTCGACCAGCCAATTTCGATGGTAAATTGGTCTCGACCATTGAACTCTGGAGTAAAAATCACATAGAGATTGACTCCGGCTACCGTAGAACTGTCTTCCCAAACTTTTTCTGTATCAAAGAAGTAGTCGCTACTCCCTTTGAAAAGAGAAAATGCCTGCAATTCTTTTTGCATGCATGCCGCGAACTGATCTAATACTCTTTCTTTAATTTCTTGTTCATGGTTTTTATTTGCCTGAGAGCATAGTGACATGCTCTGCCACAGGGTCTGGAGTAAACGTAATGTCAAACGCAACCGCAATACCAAAAAAACCGGGGAGCGCAAATAAAGCGCTCTCAGCTTATATCAGCACATTTAGATATGAACGGCACAGCTGTTGATGAGGCCGTATCTCTTTGCACCACGCCTCGCCTAGATTTGTCATGTAATCGAAGTCTTACATGCATGCAGCATGACAACCGATTTTAAGGTTTTTACGATGAACGCATAATGGGCACCAGATCAAAACACACCTATCAGGAGAATTCGTACCATGAATGCTTTCGCGATCAACCATCACGCAACAAATTGCCTGGCCCAACAAAATTTAAACGTTTATGTAGCACAGCAATTTCAGGATGCAGCATTGCAGGTTCCGGTTTTCCATGATGATAGCAAACCTCAACAGCGCAAAGAACGCAAAAACCCTCTGCCGTTGTGCTACTTTCCTGATCGCTTCCAGCAATCGGACTCGCAACCTATTGGGGCAAAATTAATATCTCTATCTGGCGGTTTTTTACACTAGATCCTTTACCATTAAAACCTGTAAATGTCAGTAGATGCATGTTGTGCATGCACTACATGATCATGCATCACGCACACTGGAACTCATTTCATCAATAGAGATGAGTTCCAGAAAAACCGCAACCTACTACCTCACCCCGCCCACACCGTATACACTATCCCATTCTGTATCTGCCCTATGACTTGTGCCTGGTTTTCTGTGCTTTCACAAAAGCTGGCCAGTGCTGCTGCGGGGGTGATCAGGCCCTTGCTGAACTGGTTGGACCAGTAATCAAAACCTGCCTGGTCTGGTGCGCGGTGCAGGACGTTTTGATAGAAGTTGGTGATCAGGGTATTGGTGCTGGGGTTGCTGCCATACAGTTGCTGGAATTCTGCTGACTGGAAAAAACCAGCGGCCACCGTGGTCAGGCTGGAGCCCTTGTCCATGTCTTTGATCCAGTAACCCAAACCGGCCAGATCAGGCTTGCGGCCAAATGCGGCCTGGTAGATGCGGTAAGCCTGGCCAGCGACACCGTCGGTATCAAAGGCCACGGCAGTGTCGCTGAATTGCAGGCGTTCTACCTGGCTCATACTGATGGTACCGTCATTGCCGACATTGTCTTTCAGCACCAGGTTGTTAAGCGTGCCTGTGCTGGTATAGTTGGCGAGTTTGCCTGACAAGACCAGGGTATCAAGCCCGCTGCCGCCAGAGATGCTGTCATTACCGCCGCCACCGATGATGGTGTCATTACCGGCACCGCCAGAGATGGTGTCACTGGCGCTGGTACCGGTCAGGTAATCAGGGCCAGCCGTGCCATTGATGTTGAGGCCGGGGGCAACAAAATTACCGATAGTAGAAAACTGGTAGCTGCTGGTGCCCGCGTAATTATAACCAGCCAGATCCTTGATGCTTCCATCGGGGATACTGAGACTGTAGGTGGTGTCATAGGACAACGGGTTGTTCGTGTGTATCGTCAGCTTGTTGCCAGTCAGGGTCAGGTTGGTGCTGAAGGCAGCATCAAAATCGGCCACAGTTTTGCCTGTGCCGTCCTTGAGCAGGATGTGGCCAGAACCACGCGCAATCTCTTCACTGAAGGTGACCACGATATCGCTATTGATGGGTACGGACTTGCCAGATTGCGTGGGCGCAAACGAGACGGCAGTTGGGGCGGTGGTGTCGCCCTGGCCAACTACACGGATAGAGGTATTGATCCCCATTTTCTGTAACTGGGCAGCGTTATAGACGGTGACGTTACCAGCCATGTCTGCGACTTCTACCCGGCTGACGTTGTAATAACCGTTGGGGTTATTGCCTGCGATAGTAAAGGTCTGATTGGTCGTGCCATCTGCCCAGGGGTCTTTAAAGCCACCGAGCACGATACCGGCATACAGGCTGCCATCGGTTTTTACATCATGGGTCAATGGCGGGTCGGTGATGATGGAGACATAGCGTATGCCTGACTCATAATCCGTTGCAACAGCTTTGAGATCTATATTGACATCACCCTTGACCAGGTTGACGACGGACGGGATGTTCAGGGAATTCAGCACCGGTGGTGTAACATCATTCTTGACAACAGCATTGCTCAGGCCAATGACATAGTCAGCATTGGTAGAACCAAGATTGCTGACCTTGACAAAAAAGCCGCCGTGATTATAACCACCTGAATAGCTGAACTTGATGCCGTCATCGTTGTAGGTCTGCGCAATGGCGGGCGTCAGGTTATACAGTATATTGCCTGCACTGTCGGTGATCTCTATCTTGACACCGGCATAGGTAGAGTCCCAGGTATTGCCACGGTAATTGTTCAGTGCATCATTTGACACGACGATGGAATAAATGCCCGGCCCATCCAGGTCCAGCTCATACCAGTCTGTTGTGTCGGTAGCAGACA
This sequence comes from Undibacterium sp. TC4M20W, assembly GCF_049340245.1. Classification (NCBI taxonomy): domain Bacteria; kingdom Pseudomonadati; phylum Pseudomonadota; class Betaproteobacteria; order Burkholderiales; family Oxalobacteraceae; genus Undibacterium; species Undibacterium sp. TC4M20W. The sequence goes on along the minus strand of NZ_JBMPPI010000043.1, from coordinate 32,229 downwards.
ATTTACCAAATGAGCGTTTGCCATTACCGAGTTTGTAAACAGTGCTGCGGTTAAATGAATCGATGGTGATGGTTCTTTCATCTGCATTCGAATTCAGACCGTAAACATAAGACATAAAACTGACCTTTAAAGATAAGAAATGGTGGCGGCTTCATTCAAGCCATCAAAAGAAACAAAGGATGCCGTTCAAGCTGGCCACACTATATAAGCGATGCCTTTTTGAATTTGCCCTATCACTTGCGCCTGGTTTTCTGTGCTCTCACAAAAACTTGCAAGTGCACCGGCGGGTGTAATCAAGCCCTTGCTTAACTGGTTATTCCAGTAATCGAAGCCTGCCTGATCCGGGGCGCGGTGCAACACGTTTTGATAAAAATTGGTAATCAGGGTAGTGGTGCTGGGGTTGCTGCCATACAGTTGCTTGAATTCTGCCGACTGGAAAAAACCTGCAGCCACCGTGGTCAGGCTGGAACCCTTGTCCATATCTTTGATCCAGTAACCAAGCCCTGCCAGATCAGGCTGACGGCCAAATGCAGCCTGATAGATGCGATATGCCTGCCCGGCGACACCATCAATATCAAAGGCAAGCGCGACATCGGCAAATTGCAAGCGTTCAACTTGCGTCACATTGTCAGTGCCATCATTGCCGACATTGTCTTTGACAATAAAATTGCCTGCCGTACCGGTCAGAGTATAGTTCGCGCCTTTTCCTGAAAGTACCAGGGTATCGAGACCACTACCGCCAGCAATATTGTCGTTGCCAGCGCCACCTATGATGGTGTCGTTACCTGCACCAGCTGAAATATTATCGTTGCCGCTGGTGCCGGTTAAATAATCATTGCCAGCAGTACCATTGATATTGGCGCCAACTGAGACAGGATTGACTATCGTTGAAAAAGAATAGCCGGTGGTGCCTGCATAGCTGTTGCCAGCCAGATCCTTGAAACTGCCACCACTAATGCTGACGCTGTAAGTCGTGCCATAGGACAGTGCGGCACTGGGATGTATTATCAGGGTGCTGCCTGAGATACTCAGATTGGAGCTGGATGAAGCATCATAATTTGCCACAATATTGCCCGCGGCATCCTTGAGCACAATGGTGCCAATGCCACGTTGTATGGCTTCGCTAAAGCCGAGGATGATGTCACTGTTGATTGGTATAGCCGTGACCGATTGTGTGGGCATGAACGACAATACCGTCGGTGGAGTGACATCCAGCAAGGTGGTACGTGTACTTAAATTCAGCACATAATCTGCATTGCTAAAACCAAGGTTACTCACCTTGACATAAAAATCGCCATGGCTGTAAGAGCCGGTGTAGCTGAAGTTGATGTTGCCATCCAAACTGGATCTGGCGATGGCAGACTGGGTGCCAGACAACACATTGCCATTGCGGTCAGTGATTTCTATCTTCACACCGATACTGGAGCTGGTCCAGGTATTGAAAAAGTAGTTATTGCTACTATCGGTCGATACAATCAGATTAAAACTGCCTGGTCCATCCAGATCAAGTTCATACCAATCGTTGTATCAAAAGAAGACAACTTGCCGAAAGAATTTCTCCCCAACTGCACCTTGAAAACCTGGTTCACAGTACTTGAATCATAGCCATAGGTTTTTTCATATGTAAAGGAATCAACACCAACGAGATATGCCATACCACTGCCTTTCAGAGCCAAGAATTGGAAAAGGCATATTTAGCCCAGGTTTTATTGCTTTTGCTTTGCGCAGGAACAAATGTAAGTGAATGTAATATTCTATTTCAAATTTTACATTCGAGGTGAACTGAAGGTGAACTGAAATAGTTTTCACTCATCAATTTGAAAGTAAGTTGAAAGTAAGTTGAAATTAATTTGAAAATGAGCGGAAGTTTTTGTGATGCCTGCAGCAGAGAGCGGCAATATCACTGACGAAGAGAAGGATAGGGAAAAGAAATGCTTATATGCAGGACGCAAAGCACGGGCTGCCAGCAGAGAGGTGGAACAAAAGCCCGCCAGGTTTTTTAGTAACTGTGCTTAGTAACTGTGTATTGGTGCCGTCAGATAAAACGAAGAACAGGTAATTCTGATAAAAAAATTGAAAAGTGAAAGACGTGGCTCATGCCCCGCCTCCCACACAATTCTCAACACGTCACCCCACCCACATCGTATACACAATGCCTTGCTGTATCTGCCCCAAGACCTGTGCCTGATTTTCTGCGCTTTCACAAAAGCTCGCGAGTGCGGCAGCAGGCGTCAACAGACCCTGGTTAATCTGGCTGAACCAGTAATCAAAACCTGCCTGGTCTGGTGCGCGGTGCAGGACGTTTTGATAGAAGGTGTTGATCAGGGTCGTGGTGCTGGGGTTGGCGCCATACAGTTGCTGGAATTCTGCAGATTGCACAAAAGCTGCAGCGACAGCGTTGAGGCTGGCGCCTTTATCCATCGCCTGTATCCAGTAGCCCAGGCCTGCCTGATCAGGCTTGTGGCCAAATGCGGCCTGGTACAGGCGATAAGCCTGGCCAGCTACACCATTGAGATCAAAGGCCAGTGTCACGTCGGTGAATTGCAGGCGCTCTACCAGGCCGACTGAATCAGTGCCATCCGTACCAACATTATCTTTGAGGATGAAGTAGGCAGGCGTGCCAGACACCGTGTAGTTGGCCATCTTGCCGGACAAGACCAGGGTATCTAGCCCACTGTCGCCAAAGATGCTGTCATTGCCGGGGCTGGCGATGATGCGGTCATTTCCCGCACCTGCCGAGATATTGTCGTTGAGATTGCTGCCCGTCAGCACATCGTTGCCGTCTGTGCCGTTGATGGTCAGCCCGACCTGAGCCGGGTTGGACGCAGTCCAGAAGGCATACGCATTGGAGGCAATGGAACCCGTATAGCTATTGCCAGCCAGGTCCTTGATACTACCAGCAGGCAGGCTGATGGTGTAGTTGGTGTCAAACGCCAGCGCCACGCCAGGATGTATGCTCAGGGTATTGCCCGCAATGCTGATGCCGGGGCCAGCAGCATCAATGCTGGCAGCAATATTGCCTGCACTATCTTTGAGAACAATCTTACCGGAACCCGCCTGTATCGTCTCGCTGAATGTGAACACCAGGTCACCATTGACCTGCACCACATTACCTGTGGCTGCCGGGGTAAATGAGAGCACGGTCGGTGGCGCCGTGTCTGCCGTCGCCAGCACGCTGATGGTGGTGTTGACGCCCATGGCCTTGAGTTGCGCGGCTTCATAGGTCGTGCTATTGCCCGCATTGTCTATCACCTGCACGCGCAGTACATGATAGTCACCGGGTTTGTTGTTGCTGGCGATGGTATAAGTCTGGCTGGATAATCCGTCTGACCAGCTGTCATCCTGGCCATCCATCACAAAGGCACCCAGGGTGCCTCCATGTATCTTGACATCATAGGCAATGAAATTATCGAGCTCTATCATGACGCTGGCAACACCCGAACCGACATCGGTCGCACCGGCCCTGATGAATAGCGGCGCATTGCCATTCGCCAGATTGATACTGGCCGGGATGATCAGGGAATTGAGGACAGGCGGCGTGGTATCAACGGCTGCCTGGATGACATTCAAACCGGATTTGAGACCGGATGCATGACGTACACCGAGGGTATCAAGATTATCTGCATTAGCCATTTTGCGGACCTTCATTAAAGGCTTCAATTAAAGGGTGGATTCAATCAAAAGTGCAAACGCATCTTGAAATCAGTGACCTGCCTGCGCTCGCCGTGTTTCATGTGCTGCAAGCATTACTATTGCATTTAAGTCACGTTTAAATTGTAGTTAAGTTGTAGCTGAGTTGTAGCTGAGTTGTACCTCAGTTGTAATCAGGTTGCGCCTGAGAAAAACTGGCCCATGCAAAAATTGTGGGAGCGAAAAATGACCGTCTGTACTCGCGTTTCATGAGCGGCCAATATGGATTTCTATGTCCGCAGCATTCTCATGCGATATTGCATTATATTTAATTATTTATGATTATAGCAATATCTTATTAAGTTCCAGAAACTGTGTTATGCAGCACTTTTTCCCCTGTCAAACAGGTGCTGGAGGCAAAAATTCATGTTTCAGATATAGCGGTCCGACACACAAGACGCACAAAAACATGAAGCCAGTGCTGATCTCACAGCACTGGCTTCATGTTTGGTACTCACTTCTTCAACAACAATATGTCTTATACGATTGCTACCCGGCTCATCCCAGCCATTCGGTATACACCACACCGTTTTGTATCTGCCCTATGACCTGCGCCTGGTTTTCTGCGCTCTCGCAAAAACTGGCGAGCGCACCTGCGGGTGAAATCATGCCCTTGTTGAGCTGGTTGGACCAGTAATCAAAACCGGCCTGATCAGGTGCGCGGTGCAACACATTCTGGTAAAAATTATTGATCAGTGTCGTTGTGCTGGGGAAGCTGCCATACAGCTTTTGGAACTCTGCCGACTGAAAAAATCCTGCGGCGACTTGCGTGAGGCTGACGCCGTGATCCATTCTGTCTATCCAGTAACCAAGACCTGCCAGGTCAGGCTTGCGGCCAAATGCGGCCTGGTAGAGTCGATACGCCTGCCCGGCTGCGCCGTTGATATCAAAGGCCAGTGCAGAATCAGTAAAGATCAGGCGCTCTACTTGTGCGACTGAATCCGTGCCATCCTTGCCTACCGTATCTTTGACGGTAAAACTGGTGGTCGTGCCATTGATCGCATAGTCGCCGAGCTTGCCCGCCAACACCAAAAAGTCGAGGCCGGCGCCACCGTCTATCACATCATTGCCAGCACTGCTGATGATGGTGTCGTTGCCTGCTCCTGCGGTGATATTGTCGTCACCCACTGTACCTTGTAAATAATCATTGCCGCTGGTGCCATAGATATTCTTGCCGGGCACAGAGAGGTTCAGGCCGAGTATATAGTCAGTAGCTGCATACGACAGATTGCTGATACGCACAAAAAAATCACCGTGCGAATATCCACCTGTGTAATTGAAAACGATGCTACCGTCAGTCGTCAGACTGGCGTAGCTGGTGTCAAGACCAGCCAGCGGGTTGCCTGCACTGTCGGTGATCTTGACTTCAATGCCGCTATAGGTTTCGCGCCATTCATTGGTCGCACTATAGTTATTGACGACATCGGTAGAAACCACCAGCGTATAAGTGCCGGGGCCATCGAGGTTGAGCTGATACCAGTCTGTGAGGTCAGTGGCAGATAATTTGCCGAACGACACCTTGCCGAGGTTAACCTGGAAATTGGCGCTCAGAGAACTGGAATCATAACCCTTGGTTCTCTCATCATATAAACCATCATCACCATAAATATAGGCCATATTTCACTCCTTACTCTTTCAGGACATACGCAAAAACGCGCTTGACTCTTGCAGCTTTAACGCAATAGCGGCATCATCGGATGACAGGAATGTCAAAAAAGTTTAAGCATGAAAAAATCAAGCATGGAAACCTGCTCATGAAGAACCCTACAGAAATCACCGTCGCCACGTTCAATAAACTGGCGCAGCGCTACCAGGACAAGTACATGAACCTGGAAGATTATGACGATACCTATGCGCTGTTTTGCAAGAATTTGGTTTCCAGCAATGCGCGTGTATTGGAACTGGCTTGCGGGCCAGGCAATGTGACACGGGCCCTGCTGGCACGCCTGCCCGAATTGCAAATCGTGGCCACTGATCTGGCACCGCAAATGGTGGAACTGGCGCGCAGCAATAATCCAGAAGCGCAATTTGCCGTCATGGATTGCCGTGATGTGGGTGGGCAAGGGAAAAATTTCGATGCGCTGGTCTGCGCCTTTGGTCTGCCGTATTTATCGCGCGCAGAAGCAGTCACACTGATCGCTGATACCGTTGCAGTGCTCAATCCTGGTGGCCTGCTTTACCTGAGCGCAATGGAAGCAGAAGAAGCACGCTCAGGCTGGCAAACATCAAGTACTGGTGACCAGGTCTATATCCACTATCATGATGAAGCACACTTGCGCAGCGCACTGGCCACGCATGGCTTTGACATCATTGATGTCAGGCACAAACCTGGCCCGGCACAAAGCAGCATGGCGAGCACGGATTTATTTATCCTGGCCCGCCTGCGTGCTGCTTGATGACTGCGCTTTAGTCATTTAGTGATGCAGCTTATTTCAAGAAGTTTTTGACCTCAGCCTGAAACTGCTCAGGCTGGTCCCACATGATGAAGTGCGCACTGGCAGGAATGCGCTTGAGCTGCATATCTTTGACGGTGGCATAAGCCATCTTGTAAAAACCATCCATCTGCTCTGGTGTCACCGGCGCACCATTTGGTACCACATACAAGACTGTCGTCGGCACGGCAATGTTTTTCAGCTCTGGTGTCAGGTCCGTCGTGATCAATTCATGATAGGCGCGGGCGGAAACATCCTGATCACTCTTGAGTGCATCGTCCAGCCCTGCTGGGCGCATGGCGGTGTTACTGATCATGCTGTTGATGGTTGCCGTGGTTCTTTGCGCACGCGCTTCTGGTGCGGCTGCACGCATCTTGGCCAGCATATCGTCTGCCATGGGTTTCACACTTTGCGGTGTCGTGCCTGGTGGGCCAAACATGACACCCAGAAACGGGAACATATCAACGATCATCAGCTTGCTGATGGATTGTGGATGCCGCGCCGCCACCATCATGCCTATCGTGCCACCCATGGAATGCCCTATCAATACAGGTTTTTGCAAACCATGTGGTACCAGTTGGGCAATGTAGCGGGCGATTTCTTCTGCCACTGGCGCCGCCACTGCACCCTCAGTATTACCACCCGCAGGCACACCGGCAAAACCCGATACCTGCACCAGATGATACCGGTAGCCAGGCACTGCCTTGACCATCTCCGCCCACACCTTGGGGGACGAACTCAGGCCAGGCACCAGAATCACATCACTGCCCTCGCCCTCTACCCTGACGCTGATACGCTCAGAGCTAAAAGCTGCGGCCCAGGCAGCGACAGGGCTCAATGCAGCGCAACTAACTGCCAGGATGGTTTTAAGCAAGTGACGACGGAGTATCATATAAAATCCTTGTATTAATATTCTGCTAGCATACTACACTCCGATGTAATTTCCGCAAGAGTTCAACCATGCAAGAAAATACCCTGCAGCATGCCATCACCACCCAGCTCACCCTTTGGCTGGCCACGACCACCTCAGGCAACTGGCAAGAGCTGGCCAGCACGCATGCACCACAACTGCCCCACCTGCTGGCCGCACGCTTTGACTATGACGTACGCCAGGGCGGCTTTGCCCAGTTTCTCTACAATATGAACGGGCATTTACTGGCGCAGATTGAAGACATGCTGATCGCCGCCAATGCCCACGTCGCCCATGATTTTTATGTACAGGCCATCAGCCTGTGCCTGAAGAACAAAGCGGATTACCAGCGCTTTTTAGCCGGCAACTATACCGATGCCAATGCGCTCAAAGACGAGCTGCATCTGCTCAGCATCGCTTATCTTGGCAAGAGAGTGGATTTCCAGACCGAGGCGCATGCTTTTCTGGTGAGCGGTTTGCCTGCCTGAAAAAAAAATGTACTGCGACAAATCAGCTTGTTGCAGTACATATAAACAGTAACACCAAACACCCGGCACTCAACAAACCGGGGCTGATGTTACAGGAGGAGTACTGATTATTTACTGCGTACTGGCGTCTTTTTTACAATAAACATGGCCGGTGCTGAAGGCTGCGTACTGTCAGCCGCAACACCTGCCACCAAGCTCCCTCATTTCGTCAGCCAGTGCTTGGAAAGACATACGTCTCCTGGCAATCCAGCGTCGAAATGACTGAGGTTTTATTTAACGGTAAAGTTAGTCGGTGCTACAGGCTTAATGGTATCGACTGCACCACCCGCATATTCAAAGGCACCGATATCTGGCTTGACGCGCAGCTTGCCCAGGCGGTCATCCAATGCGCTGTCGACAGACGCACCTTTGTCGATTACCGGCGAGTTTTTGGCTGGTATGGTTTTCCATTCATTGGCAACAGAGGGCACGCTCAACAGGGGATCTGTATTCAGACCGTTGAAGTCAAATTGTTTACCCTTTGCTTCCGCCAGGGTGAGTATGTCAGCACTGTATTTCAGATCGCTGGCATTGCTTGCGTAGCAGAGGTTATTGTCGAACGCTGTAAATTTGTCCCGGCCAGTCTGGGTGGTTTTAGGCGCACCAAAACCAAAACAATAAGGCAGTTCCCAATTACTATGTATCGCAGCATCAAGTGGTCCGAAATAAATCAGGTTTGACAGTACTTTCAAATTTTGACCGGGTGTAGCCCCGTTCTGATTAGCAAGTTCAATACCAATTGAACCACGCACTGTCTTTTTGAAATAGATCGTGTTGTTGCGGATAGTGGCACCAGTATCAGCGGCATCACCAGGCTCAACTCCATTGACAGGAACACGGATTCCTGTAGGGCCGCCCCATTCCGGCGTTGTCTCCCAAACCAATACATTGTTCTCGATAAAGGGTGAAATGCAGGCTGCGCAACCAATCCCGACATTACCAACATTGACAAGGGTATTACGATGAATATTGACATTCGTAAAAACTTCTTTGATATTTTGATAAGCTGCATCGACAGAGATACCCCAGCAGCCAGCGTCGGCTCTATTTTCTTCCTGCTGGATCAGATTGTCTTCAATCGTTACTTTTGTCCAGTGACCATGGCCGACAATTGCCACGCCGCCGCATTTGCTCGTCAGCGACAATGGTGGTAGCGAATTTTTGTACAGCTTATTAGCGCGCACAGTGACCTCTCCTGCATCCGCTTGCTCATTGCCAATATATATGCTGTGGTCAAGCGTACCATTGGCATAACCATTGTAATTAAGGGTATTACCTTCTATGAGCGAACTGTTGCATCCCCACAAAATACCTTGACTGCTATTATTGGTGATGGTCGAGTTCAGCAGTTTGACGGCCTGGATACTTGGCTGACATTGTATGCCGATGACATTGCCTTCTACATTGAGGTTAGACATTTCAACATCGCTCAACCCTCCCTTTCCTTCCTGATACACCATTACGCCCCAATGCCCTTCACCGCGCCCACGAAAATCGATATTGCGTATAGCATATCCACTGCTTTTGCCATATGCAGACTTGCCCTGTACCGTTATCGCGGCATAATGCAAGCTTTTATTAGGGTCAACATTGGGAACAGATTTGCGCACGAAGAGAATAGGTTTCGGAGCATCTTTACCGCTTACCCAGGAAGGGTTATACGCATCGAAGACGATAGGGTTTGCTGTCGAAGATTGATAGTTTTCGATAATCATCGCGACATCATCCCACGCACCGCCACGCGCAAATAATATCTTGTCGCCGGCTGTGAACCCGCGCATATTACTTTGCACCTTTGCTGCAGTTCGCCATGCTTCAGCAGGCGACGTACCCGAAGCCTGGTCATTACCCGGTTTGCAGGCATCAATTGAGCTCACCGGAGTTGTATCAAGTGGGCTCACTGAAGTGCTTTTTGCGCAATCTGCAACATAGTATGTCGCTGCACTCGCTTGCGAGCCAAATGCCAGCGTAATAAGCATCGCGCCTGAGACTGCGATACCAAATTTTTTACTTCTTTCCAGGCTATTCAAAATTTTCATGTTTTTTCCATTGATGATGGAGTGAAATAGTTACCGCGCAATGTAGTGGGTCCATACCGTCACCATGGTCGATGACGACATGGAGCTGACTAAGAAAAGTATTAGCATGGGCGGTGTCGCCGCATTGCTATTGCGATTCATCTACAGTACCGGGGTGCAATCCTGTTTCTCTATTAATTAATGACCTTGTTCTGTTCTACCGACATGGCACTTTCGTTGTTGCTGGTATCTATTGCGGTCAGCACAAAGTAGTAAGTTGCCGGAGCCAGGTCCTTGAGCACATAGCTGGTAGCAGATGCACCGAGATCGATGGTCTTGGTGTATTTACCGCTGGTAGTACCATAATAAATACGGTAACCAGCGAGGTCTGTCAGTGCGCTCAGGTCGGTATTGATGGTGGGGGCGCTCCATGCCAGGCTCGCTGTACCAGTAGAAGTACCTGTTGCTGCATTAAATACCTGACATTCTTTGGTGATGCCGGGTGCCGGGTCTTTATCAAAGGAAGATTCACTGCAGTACAAGGTCTTGCTGGTGATTTGTTTCTCTACCCAGCGGGTGTCGTGTCCATAGCGCACCACTTGTGGCGCTGCCAATGTCACGCTCTGGTATTGCGAAGCGATCTTGACCCAGGTTCCGGCCGCAGGCGCCAAAGGCAAACTTGTCGAAGCGGCGACTTCACATCTTTTACCAACATGCGGTAAAGGGTCGCTACCAAAGAATTCATTGCTGCATGTGGCAGTACCTGAAATTGTCTTGGTCACCCAGCTGGTGCCTGAACCATAACGCACTGTCTTGCTGCCACTGAGCGTAAATTGCTTGTTTTCATCCGCAACCCAGGTCCAGGTTGTATCAACGGCGATCAATTCACTTCTTGCTGCCTGAAAAATTTGCTCCGGCGGCGGTGTTGTACTACCCGGCGCTGGCGGTGGTGAAACGACTGCTGCTGTAGCACGCTCGCTCTCGCCACTGCCACCGCAACCCACGAGGGTAATGCAAACGATGGCTTGAACAAGTGCCAGCGAATACTTCAATTGATGATTCATGGTAATTTCCTTGATGGATATAAAAATAAATGAACTACACGTCCAAAGAGGTATCCTTTTTCTTGATCTGTATGCCTTACCTCCTCTGTCTAATCTGTAACAATGCGGGGCATACATGTGCAACATCCCGCTGCATCTGGTACGACATCCCAGATGAAAAAATCACCGAAAAATACCGTCCAGGGCAACCAGGAAAACCTGTTAAAAAACCCCATTCCAATCCAGTGAAAACTTATGCAAAATCGCATCAGCAGGGCCGCACGATGAAGACCGTACTGTCAAGCCCTGCTCACATCAAAAACCGGGACAAGTCAGCCCCTGCAGGCAACCGGGGCATGCCTGCATCATCACTACACAATCATTAGCAGTGCCGCATATAGCGGCCAGATGGGTTAGCCTGGTGGGTATCCACCGACTTTCTTATAGACTCTCACCCAGTCAATATCCAGCGATTGAGGAAAGACGCTGTCGTCAACGCCATACCTGCCAGCCCAGCCACCACCAATGGCGAGATTCAACAGCACGTGCGCTGGCCCTGCTTCAGTAAGATCATCGTTGTAGAGCCAGCGATAGGTGCGCTGGTATAACAGGTGGCCATCAACATAGACTGTCACATCGGTGGGAGTCCATTCCAGGCCCACGGTATGAAAACCTTTGGTCAGGTCTTCGTTGGCGTAATAATTATTCCACTGCGTATCAAAGCGCGGGCCCTTGGCCAGAAGGCGGCTTTCTATCTTGCCGCCATGCGTTTGCACGCCACTATGCAGCATGTTTTTGAATGGCCCGGGATTATCTTCTACTCCATTGACAACAAATTCGAAAATATCGATCTCCGGCCCCCAATACAAACGCCCGTCTGACTTGCGCTTTCCAGAGTTCAACCAGAATGCAGGGAAGACCCCCTTACCACCGGGCATGCGCACGCTGGCTTCAAAATAACCATACTTGGTTTCCCAGTTAGACCGTATCATCCCTGACTCATATTTACCTGGCCCGACTTTCCTCGCCGTCAGCGACAACATGCCATCATGCAAAACATGATTATTATTATCTCGATAGCGCTCAAGTTCAGTCTCGTTGAGGTAATCCACCGTGCCATTCGCGTAGATATAACGTGTTGACCAGCGTTCACGATTGAGCGTCGCGCCATTGAATTCATCGTTGAACACTAGCGTATAGCCGCTGGGAACAAAAGATGTGCCACGGTCCATAATGGGTTCCCATAACTGAGACGCTGCGTTGGCGCTCCACATGTGCAGAGCAAGTACAGCAAACATCATTTTTTTCATATTGTCAGACCTCAATAAAATAGAGAGAAAAAATGGACAGGCGTGTCGCTACCTTGCGCCGGACCACGGGTCACGCAAAAAATAAAACCGGGAAATGCAGGTAGCGCAATGGCTCTGCAAATACTTTGCTGCAGGCAGGCTCTTTTATGCCATGGCTAAACAAGCGATCAAAAAAAACGCGCGCAGATCACCTATAGCCAGCGCGTGTCGTCACCAGCTATGCGAAAAAATCAGATTTGATAATGCTCAATGATGCCAAATACAAAAGCATCCCAAGTTGCGTCATGCCTTACTCTGCAAAAATGCAGGTCAAGAAATTTCTACCGGCTCAATGTGGCAAAATGCCGTGAATGCCGCTTGCATTTTCAACCCCATTGCTGCTCTTTTCATTTAGCGCCCTGGCTTGTAATTCAAGGTATTTTTCTTTTTTTTCTCTTACTTAAATGTCTTGAGCGGATACTAGCAAAACATTTTGCAAAGGAAAATTGCTGCGCTGCAGTTTAGCTAAAATATATTGCTGTTTAGCTACGAAATCGTTTAACTGACAGCATTATTTTTGCTAAACATGCGATTTATTTTTTAGATTTTCATTGATATAAAAATTTCAGATACTAATGTGTGTTTATTTGCATATTGAGACAGCATTTCACACCTCATTTTGTACTGACAAGAGCAAAAACGGCGCAAATGAAAAATTGACAGATGCAGATTTGCCATAACCGACATGTCTCAGTTGCACAATTCCTACACAATTCCTGCACAATTTCTGCATGCTGCATACGCGCATATTGCGCGCTTCCCGCAGATATGCGTGCAAGGAAAGTCACTTGATCGACACGACATGCCAGGGTTAATATGACGCAGCCTGTTATTGACTATCAACGCTCACCAAACGGGAATCACTATGCGATGGTTTTTCAAACCCCAACTGATACTGCTGAGCATGGCCTGCACACTGGCAACACCTGCCTGGGCTGACCTGGGCTTTCCCGACTATCTGAAGTTGCCGCCGCAAATCATCGCAAATCCTGATCAGGCATTGCAGGCAGAGAATGTCGCCGAGGCTGAGTTTGTGGTCGATGCAGCGGGCACCAGCAAGCTGTTCAAGGGCAAGCGCTTTGCACGCTGGATGACTTACAAACCTGCTGCCGGTGAGCCTGCGCCCGGTTATTACAACGGCAGCGAGCTGCGCATCCATAACGCCATGCAGGCGGTACTTAGCAAAGCTGGCTGGCAGACCCTGCGCGCCGACGATAACAAGGCGCGCTGGACCATGCGTTATCAGGCAGGCGGCAAGCAGGCCTGGGCCGAGGTCAAGATGGACGCACCGCAGGCGCAAGTGTGGGTAGAACTGATCGAGTCTGCCGATGCAGGCGCCGCATTCACCATCCCCAGACCCGCCAGGCAGCCAGAAAAATTCAGTGCCAAGGATGACATCCCCTACCTGCCGCCCTGGCCCGGCTCCAAACGCACAGGCGAAGGCCATGGCAATGAGCCACTTGACGTTGCCGAACCCGGCAAGAGCCAGGAGGCGCAACTGGTAGGGCAGGCGGTAGAGATACGCAACTACCAGGGCCCGACTACGCTGTCCAAACTGCAATTCATAGGCGAATACCGTGAAGCCTTGATCAAGGCTGGCTGGACCGTGATCTTCCCTGCCAGCGCCGCTGCGGTGCGCGACTATGGCATGCTGGTGGCACACTACACTCAGGATGGGCGCGACATCTGGGCACGCATCAATTATGAATTTACTGCCTCACTCTCGATCAGCACCACCGACGTGGGCAAGACCGATCTCGGCAGCGCCTTCGCCAAGGATTGCCATGTGCCCCTGTACGGCGTGTTCTTTGACTTCAATAAGGCCACACTCAAGCCTGAGTCCGACAGCGTGCTGAGCAAGGTCGCAGCCCTGCTCAAAACCGACGCCAGCATCAAGGCCGAGGTCGAAGGCCATACCGATAATGTCGGTGGCGACAACTACAACCTCAAACTCTCTGACGCCCGCGCCGCCAGTGTGCGTAACTGGCTGGTGCAGCATGGCATCGATGCTGCGCGTCTGACTTCCAAAGGTTATGGCAAATCACGGCCTGTTGCTGATAACGGCACAGACACAGGCCGTGCACGTAACCGCAGGGTGGAGCTGGCGAAATTGAGCTGCAATAAACCGAAATAGAAAAACTTTAAAAAAAAATTAACATGACTAAGCAGCTAGAAAAAATATGGCAAGAAATAGAATCCTGGAACGACATCCATAAAAATACGGATTTGGGATCGTACCTTAATGACCCAGCATCAGATCATGACATCGATGATCTGAATACACAATTGGGTGGCAGACTGCCTATAGAGTTTTTAGACAGTTTAAGACGACATAACGGCACAGTTTGCTGGACAACTAAATTTTGTGACGGATGCCTGTTTGATGCAAAATCAGTTTTAAGCACCCTGCATGAGATGAGAGGCATCGCCAAAGATTTGATCGATGCCAATATCCGCAATGGCGAAGTGGACAATAGTCCACTCATTACGTCAGGCAGTGTAAAAAGTGATTTGTGGTCAGATGGCTGGATTCCATTTCATGCAACCGACTGGTCCAACACTTGTTTTGATTTCGACCCTGACGTTGGTGGAGAAATGGGGCAGATTATTTCTGTTAATTGGGAAGGTAATTCTGTTTCAGTAGTTGCAAAGAACTATGTAGAATTTCTTGCTTTGTGCGCAAAGAATTTGCCAGTCGCGTAGGTACGATTAGCGTAGCGTAATCGTACGCATGCCAAGCCTGACAGCAGCCAAAATGCATTTGATCGCCAGGCCTTTACCTACTGGAAAACGATGCGTTTAAAATGTGTTTTTGCGGAAAAAATCAAACTTGAAAATCTGAATCCGTAGCTGACATGCGTACGATTACGCTCTGCTAATCGTACCTACACACCTTTCTCTGCTTGCAGACATGAGCATCGCGCCGCCCTTTTGCGACAATGTCAACAGCCCGTTCACACCACCTTCGCAACTGATCAATCCTTCTGCGCAGGCATCTTCCCAAATACATAATCTTGGACATGTACTGTGCCAGGCCTCAATGACTTCAGTATAACTGCGAGGCCGCTGCTGTATCCATTCCAACATTTGCAAGGTCAGGCTGGTGTGCGCGTCGGACATGATATTTCCCCCTGAGGTCAGATCAGATGCAACATCCCAGCAACAGCTCCGGCGGCGATCAGGATGACCGGGTTCAGTTTGCTGCGCAGAACGATGATGGCTGTCAATGCGGTAATCACGTCGGTGCGCCAGTTGGCGGTGTCGAGTTGTGTGAACAGGCAGGCGGTGGCCAGCAAGAAGCCTATCGAGATTGGGGCGAAGGTGTCGCGTACGGCAGCGGTCAGGCGCTGGTTGTAGTTGGAGGTATTCAGGCTGATGACGGATAGCGTCAATATTGTCGAAGGAATGATGACTGCGAGTGTCGTCAGTATCGCGCCGGTCCAGCCAGCGATGAGCCAGCCTACCAGGGAGATGAACAAGAGATTGGGGCCGGGCGCTGCCTGGGCAATGGCATAGGCAGAGGCGAACTGGGCGCTGGTGACCCAGTGTTTTTCTGTGACGACAAAATGGCTGATGTCGGGTGCCATCATGACCAGCCCGCCGCCAACTGCCATCATTGACAGGATAGACAGATGCAGGCACAGGTCCAGCATGGGGGATTCGTCATTCATTTTTGTCTTTCAGAAAATAAGCAGCCACGCTGCCTGGCAAGGCCAGCAACACGAACACAATAATCAGGCGAAACTTGAGCAGGGCCAGCCCGGCAAAGGCCAGCGTCATCAATGCTGCCTGCAAGGCAGTGCGGCTGTTGAACAAGCTGCTTTTGTCTGGCCCGGCACCCTGAGCATTTTTCCCAAACAGGGACATTGCCATCTTGATCGCTGTTGACAACACCAGACCGGCTGCCACGGCTGTCATGCCTGTCAGAGCGTCCTGCACCATGGCCAGTTTACCAAAGCGCTGGTAGGCAACGCCGAGCGCGATCACCAGCAAAAAAGGGGCGATGATCAGGCCTGCCATGGCGGCCAGCGCACCTGGGATACCGGCATAACGCTTGCCTATCATCAAGGCGACATTGCATATGGTGGGGCCGGGCAAGACCTGGCTCAGGGCCAGGTAGCGGGCGAATTCTTCGGCTGTAAGCCAGCGGTATTGCTCGACCAGTGCCCGGTAGGCAAAAGGCATGACGCCGCCAAAACCTGTCATCGCTATTTTGGAAAATACGAGAAACAGGCGCCAGGAAGTGATGCTGGCAGTGTCATTAACAGCCAGGCCTGGCAATGGTGGATTTAACATGAGGGTACTCATCAAAAACGGTGAAAAATATTTACTGCAGGAACATCTTCTTACTCGGGCAATTAAAAGTACAATGAATTTATTTAGATGATTGATTCATTTTTCTTATGAAAATCGATATCCTGGGTGTACAGGCTTTTGTGGCCATTGCCGATCATGGCAGTTTTAACAAGGCGGCTGATGTGCTGTTTGTCACACAAACGGCGATAACGCAAAGGCTGCGCAATCTGGAGATTTTTTTGGGTGTGACCTTGCTCGAAAGAACCACCCGCTCCATCGCCCTGACCAGGACGGGACAAGACTTTTTGCCGCAAGCCAGACGTTTGTTGCAAGAGCTGTCAGCCGCCCTGACCGAGATACGCGAAACCGGCAAGGCGCTGCGCGGTGATGTGTCGATAGCCTGCATACCGACAGCGGGGGTGCGCTACCTGCCGCAAGTCATCCGCGAATATTCAGCGCTATTCCCGGATAACCGTATCAAGATACTCGACCATGCATCGGTCGGCGTGGCAGAGGCCGTGTTGCGGCGCGAGGCTGAATTTGGCATCAACCTCGCTGGCCCTAACCATCCCGAGCTGACAAGCACGCCTTTGCTGGAAGACCGCTTCGTGCTGGTCTGCCGTGATGATCATGCACTGGCCAGGCGCAAGAGCCTGACCTGGGCACAATTGCAGCCCTACCCGCTGATTTTTGCCGGACAGGCCAGCGGTAATCGCGCCCTGCTGGATGGTTACCTGGGTGCAGAGAACATGCATGGTGGCCGGGGTGCGCAAGATGGGCAAGCAGGTTTAAGCCTGCAGATACATTATGAAGTGCAGCGCAATTCTACCGCCCTCGGCCTGGTCGATGCAGGTATTGCTGCCGCCATCGTGCCCAATCTCGCCATGCAAAAAGCCAACTACCCACGCCTGCGCGTGATCAGGCTGCAAGACCCTGTGATTTCACGAACCCTGGTGCTGGTGGCCCGCAAAGCCGCCCGTCTATCACCGGCGGCGCAGCTGTTATATGACATGATCAGGGATAGCCGGGTGGTTAAATAAAGGAGCGAGGAAGCGTGGCATGGTCACAGGCATGCAGGCTGTGTCGTCAGGTTGATTTTTTCAAGACAGCTTCAGTTTCATCCCTGTATCCCATCATGCATAGTCCCGCCAGAAAAAATGGCAGCAACCACCAGACTGAAGCGTGGGCCAGATCTGCCCAGCGACTGCCATATGACCACCATGTCTCGTCAGAGATATACACAGAATTGCCCCTGTTTGACCAGGATGGATAATAGACAGGGGCACCACCAAGAATAAACTCCAAAACATACGCATCTTCGGGCGGCTTGCCAAATTCGCTGATCAATTCGTCGGAAAACGGCGCGGTTCTATATGAAAAGCCTATGCCTTGCAGGTCTGACCTGACACGTGCCCAGTCATCAAAGTCTTGAGCAGTCGGCATGCGCGCATGCTGTTCCCGAAAGCCTTGTACGTACTCTTTGGCATCGGCAATTTCAGTCTTGCTACTTCCATTCAAGGCTCTGTGTTGTTCACTCGGCACCAGGGCAAGATACAAGCTGAAAAACAATCCTGGCAAACCCGCCAGCACAAACACGACTGCCATCAAAAAATTAAGCGCACGCATGAATCAATTACTCGCAATCATACAAATTTACTGTAAAAACCAGACTGTATCATGCAGACAGTATTTATTCCGGCTGCACTTTCCTGATATCAGTAATAAGCAAAAACACAAAGCCAGTTTCAAACGGCACGCGGTAAATACCCTTGGTCTTGAGCAGGTAATTGGCCACGGTCGCCATTTCCCATCCCTCTGACAATTGCGCAGTCCAGCTGCGTTGCGTCAGCTTGCTGAACTGGTGTTTTGCACCCAGGCTCCTGAGTACATCCATGCGTTTGTATAAGGCCGGGGTGATCGTCGAATTACCCCAGCTCCATAGCCAGGTCTTGCTGCGGTCAGAATAAGAACCGACAAACTCGATTCTGGCACTGAGCTTCTGCACACCCCCGTCTGCGAATGTGAGCTCACCGGTTACCTGATCAAGATCCCAATATTCATAGCTGGAAACCAGGTAATCGTCATCAAGCGCTTTTTGGGTGGCTGCTGAATAGTCGGCGCTGGCGCTCAGAACCTGCTCCCAGCCTTGCTGGCGGGCGTGGGCGTTGCCAGTCAAAAGCATTAATACAATACTGATCAGCGATATCAGAGAGAGGGCGGGCATGCTGTATGTATTTTCAGATGATTTGCAGCCATGCCCCATCTTTCGCCCTCACAGTCAACAGAAATTAACTCAGTATGACGCCACCAATAACCAATAGCACCAGGCCCAGAATATAAAATTTGAGAAAATGGCTAAACAGGCCATGCCGCTTCGCCAGCAAAAAAACATAACCCGGAATAAACAAGGCTACAAAAGCCTTGCCTGCATCAAACTTAAACAGCATCAAGCTAAGGTAAAGCTGGGCAAGAAAAGCGATGGCCATCCCAGATAACAGAGTGCAAACGCCAAGATTATGCATGACTATCCTGATGTTATTTTAATACTTCAATGTATCACGGAAACCGTCAAAAACAAATGGCATTCGGCATTACACTGAAGTGATATTCACCCGCGCTATGCGCTGACGCAAATGTGCAGCCTGCTGCTCATTGAATTGAATACCATCAAGCCAGATATTCTTCAATGAGACCAGCGCTTCCAGTTTGGATATCAGTTCAGCTGCGTCAAAACCTGGCGCATCATCAACATTGCCCAGTGACAGGTACTCCAGATGTGGCAGTTGTGCGAGTAGATCAAGATCATCAAGCTCGATTTTCGTTGCCCATAAATCCAGCGACCTGAGTTGCGTCATGCGGCACAGGTGCACGAGCCCCTTGCCTGTGATTTTTGTATTGCCGAGGTCCAGCGTATGAATCTGCTTGCTGGCGCTCAGGCTCGCGGCCATGGCATCATTAAATGCTGTTCGTTCCATATCCAGCGCAAGCAGGTGCGGGTGGGCCAGCATCGCAGCAATCAGACGTGGCGACAGGTCTGCGCCCTGCATGCCCAGCTCTTTGAGTGCAGGTGCCTGCAGGATGCTTGCTACATCGTTCTCAGACATGCCAAGATTAGCCCGCACAATCTCCAGATCAGGGGCTGTGGCAAAGCTGTCCATCCTGTCCGGCCCCTTGATATTGAGTATGTCCAGCACACGCAAACCGGGGGTGTTGATGACATGGCGCATGTCCTTGCGTGTGACATCGCACCACAACCAGAGCTTTTCCACTGATTCTAATGTTGGCAGAGCCTGCGCCAGTTTGTCGGTCAGCGTGGGCATTTTCGAGAGCTGGAGTTCATGTATCGCCCCTCTGGCACGCAGGTTTTTGATATCAGCGGGGGTGATCTTGCCGCTTAGTGCCGCATCATTTTTTTGCTCTTCATTTTTTGTCATTGATGTATTTCATTCTCTTTATTTTCTCTTTATTTATGTCACCGTCTTCATGACGATTCCATCCCCAGCAACCTCGCCCCTGCCCCCTCTTCCGACAAGGCATCCAGCGGGTTACGCAACTTGCAGGCCTTGATCGACAGGCAGCCGCAGCCTATGCAGTCGCCCAGTTGTTCACGCAGTTCCATGAGATTATTGATGCGTTCATCGAGTTCTGCCTTCCAGCGTTTTGACAACCTGGCCCAGTCGGCCACGGTGGGTGCGCGGCCTTCAGGCAACTCTGCCAGGGCGGTTTGTATGGAGGCAAGTGAGATGCCCAGGCGCTGCGCGACCTTGATGACAGCGATGCGGCGCAACACGTCACGCGCATAACGGCGCTGGTTGCCTGCATTGCGCTGGCTGTGTATGAGCCCCCTGGCTTCATAGAAATGGATGGCTGACACCGCTGCGTGCCGCCACCTCACCGACAGCCAGCGGTTTGCCTATATCTTGCGGATTGATTTGTGCCATGCAAATTCCCCTTGACCTCAAGTTAAGTTGAGGTTTTACACTACTCTTCGCCTGGTTTCAAGCTAACATTTGGAGAAAGAAAGATGACGACAGCAAATCAAGTTGAACAGAACCACACCGGACAGTATTACACCGAATACAATCTACAACTCGTTCGCCGCCTGTATGAAGATTGCTTCAATACCGGCAATCTTGATCTTGTGCCACAGATGATCGCCACTGATTTTGTCAGCAACCGTGGCGAGCATGGTCAAGTGGAATTTGCCGCCAATATTGCGGGTCTGCGCAAGGCTTTTCCTGATGTGAATTTTGCCATTGAAGATATCTTTGGCGCAGCTGACCGGGTCGCAGTCAGGTGGAGCTTCAGCGCCACTCACAGTGGCCCTTTTGCAGGCTTCCCCGCTACAGGCAAGGCCGTAACGCAGCAGGGCAATGTGATTTACAGGATCACGGATGGCAAGATCGCCCAGGCCTGGGTGCAGATAGACAGGCTGGGTTTGATACAGCAGTTGGAGCTCAATGCATAGCGCCAGAAAGCAAGATAGTTTTACCTTGCGCCTGCGGGACAGTCTTCAACAGGGCTCTGGCAACGGCAGTCGCCGCGATAGGCTGGTAGTTGGCGGGTATCAAAAAGCCGATTAGCTTGCTGAGGGCCAGGCCGATTTTTTCACCACGCCGCTCTGGCTGCCCTAGCACTTCGCGGTCACCGACCAACAAGGATGGGCGGGCAAAGACCATGCCTTCAAACGGCATTTTCTCCAGCGCGTTTTCAAGCTCGCCTTTGACGCGGTTATAAAAAACTTTTGAACTGGCATCTGCCCCCATCGCGCTGACCAGCCCCAGCTTCTTGACACCAGCAGCCTGCGCCGCCCTGGCAACGGCCAGGTTGGCATCGTAGTCTATGGCACGAAAAGCTTCCTGGCTGCCGGCGACCTTGATGGTCGTACCCAGCGCCAGATACACTTCGTCGGCCTGCGGCAACACCGGCAAACGCAGGCTGGAAAAATCAACGATATACGCACTCAGCTTGGGATGCTGCACCGTGGGCGGTTTGCGACCCAGGCTATGCACTTCTGCTACGCTATCGTCCGCCAGCAGGCCGGCAAGAATCTCTTTCCCAACCATGCCGCTGGCCCCGGCGATAATGACAATGCGTTTTACCATTCCTGATACTCCTTAGTGAAATGCTCAGTGAATTTATTTCATGCCCGGCTTTTATCAACACTGCGTGAATGCTGCTATGCTAAGCAAAGTCAAACCATGCTCGCGCACGAGCTATCAAACTCAATACTACCGGATTTACTGGCATACTGCTTTCTGCAGTACATGCATCAGCGCGCGGGCATGTTTGCTATACACCAATTGCCTGAGAAAGGTATTCAATGGCTGAGTTCATTCATCACTCTACCCATCCTGCTATCCACCCATATTACGAGTTGCATCGTGGCGCAATGGAGGCAGCGATGCGCCAGCGCCTTGCGCTTGCAGAAACGATGTTGCGTGAGCAAGCGCAATTGCCGGACATTGATGCAATCAGACAAGAGGTGATGGGCGAGTTCGACATCGTGCTCACGCAAATGCCGTATGTCGGTGGCGCAGCAAGCCGCATGAGCGATTTCTTCATGCGCCTGCTAGGTTTTATGGCCATCAGCCGGGTGTTGCGGCGACATGGCGTGGCGCTGTCTGTCATTGGCGACATTGAGCGGGAAACCTATCAGGCACAATTACTGAGCTTGCCAGAAGCAGAACGCCTCGCGTCCGGCCAGCAATTCATGTCGTCAGAGAACCAGGCTTTGCTGCGCGAGCAGGCGGCACAAAGCGCGACGGAAGAACATCAACAAGCGTTTCCGCAAGATTTTGTGTATGACTTTGTCGAGCCTGGCCCGGGCGACAAGTTTGAATTTGGCATCAACTACAAGGCTTGCGGCTTTTGCAAGTTCGCCGCCAGCCATGGCGATAAAGAAGTTTTACCAAACATTTGCGGGCTCGATTTTGTTGCCTATGCAGCGCGGGGCATACACCTCGAAAGAACGCAAACCCTGGCTGGTGGGGCTAGTCACTGTGATTTTCGCTTCTCAAAACTGACAGTTGGCTGAAGCTGATTCAAGCCGTCATTGACTGCCCAGTAGGGTGCGTCTTGACGCACCACATCTCTCTCTAAAGTTGCCGGGTTGGTGCGTCAAGACGCACCCTACTCACATCAGGCCACCGCCACAGGTACCAAAGTCCTCAGGCGTAGCGTAATCGCCAGACCCACACTGAGTATGCCACCGAGCAGCATGACCACGCCCGCCCAGCCGTGGCTGGCCCATACCACGCCCGTGAAAGAACCAATGAGGCTGGAACCGAGGTAATAAAAACACAGGTAGATTGCAGAGGCGACCGCCTTGTAAGCCTGCGCACGGCGCGCGACCCAGCTGCTGGCGACTGAATGCGAGGCAAAGAAACCAAAGGTGAACAGGGCCACGCCAGGGATCATGATGTACAGCGAGTTGGACAGGCTCAGCAGCAAGCCCGCCATCATCACCAGCAAGACTATCCACAGCACGCCACGGCGGCCTATGCGATCTACCAGACGTCCTACCCAGACCGAGCTGCCCATGCCCAGCACATATAGCAAGGCAATCGTGCCTGCGGTGCTCTGACTAAAACCAAACAGTGTGCCCTGCAGGCGGTAGCCTATGTAGTTATACACACTGACAAAACAGCCTGTCAGCATGAAGGCCAGGCAAAACAGCATGCACAGGCCACCATCTGACAGATGCAGACGCAAGCCCTGGTGCAGGCTGCCCCAGACCTGCGCCGCAGGTTTGAAGTTACGCGCCAGTGGCAGGCTGCGCCAGAATTCCCACGCGGCATAGATGCCGGCAGCACCAATCGCTGCCATCGCCGTGCGCCAGCCAAAATGGTCACTCAACAGGGCAGACAGTAAGCGCCCTATCATGCCCCCCATGGCGCTGCCTGCGATATACAGGCCCACTGCCGTGCCCATGGCTGCGGCTTCGATCTCTTCGCCCATATACGCCACCGCCACTGCAGGCATGCCACCGAGGGCAAAGCCCAGCAGGCCGCGCAAGAGCAACAGCTGGCTAAAGTCTTGCGTCAGCGCACACAGCACCGTGGCAATGGCCGCCAGTGCCAGCGCTGCCACCATCATGGGCTTGCGGCCTATGCGCTCACTGATGGCGCTGCTGATGAGCAAAGAG
Source organism: Undibacterium sp. TC4M20W (assembly GCF_049340245.1). Taxonomy (NCBI): domain Bacteria; kingdom Pseudomonadati; phylum Pseudomonadota; class Betaproteobacteria; order Burkholderiales; family Oxalobacteraceae; genus Undibacterium; species Undibacterium sp. TC4M20W. Next base: position 8,817 of record NZ_JBMPPI010000043.1, on the reverse strand, counting down.
AAGGCCAGCGATAAAGTCGATATCGACAAAACCCAACTGCTTTGCGCCGGGCTCAGCGCAAATTGCAGGGCCAGCGAAGGCATCAGCGGTTGCATGCTGTACAACAGTGAAAAGGTGGAAAAGCCACCAAAGATCATGGCGCGGGTGATATGCCGGAACGCTGGCGTGCCTGCGACGATGCGGGCTGGCTGGTTTATTTGCGGCGGCGGGGTAATGCTGGCGACGGTCATGATGGTGTGGCTGGACGATCAGGGAGTAGCCATCTTATATTTGCGCTTTTATAGCGTCCAATATATATTTAAGGCGTTAGTAATATATTTTTTAGATGATTGAATGACGAATGAAGCTTGCTCCCCGTAGGTTGGGCTACGCTTTACCAGCCCAACACTGGGCCTATAAAAACGTATACGTATATGAAGGCACAGTGTTGGGCTGATACCCCGTAGCCCAACCTACGCAATTACCAAGACTCGGCACAACCTACGCCCTATTCAACCTCTAACCACAACCCCATGGAACTCCGCCACCTCAAATACTTCATCGCCGTCGCCGAAGAACTGCACTTCACCCGCGCGGCGGAGCGTCTGCACATAGGCCAGCCACCTTTAAGCCATGCGATACAAATGCTGGAAGCCGACATAGGTGCGCAGTTATTTGAGCGCAGCAAGCGCTGGGTGCGTCTGACGGAAACGGGTAAGCTGTTCTTGCAGGATGCGCGGCATATCCTGGCACTATCTGAGCAGGCCAGCGAAAACGCCCGCCGCGGCCAACGTGGCGAGACTGGCGAGCTGCGTATAGGCTTTACTTTCTCGACCCCGTTCACACCGCTGTTTGCCGCCGTCATCAATAGCTACCGCGAACAATACCCGGATGTGACACTGAGCTTGCGCGAGATGGCGACCAACAAGCAACTCGAAGCACTCAGCCAGCATCATCTTGATGTGGGTTTCATACGCCCGCCAGAAGGCGGCGAACTGGCGCGCGGAGTATCGTCACCGCTACGCTTTCGCAAGCTGCGTGAAGACCCGCTGGTGGCCGTGCTGCCGAGCACGCATGTGCTGGCAAAAAAGAAAAAAGTGCCCATGAAAGACCTGGCACAAGAACCCTTCATCATGTACCCACCCAGCGCAGGCACCGGTATTTACCCGCACATCTTGCGGCTCTGCCATGCCGCAGGCTTTGCCCCAAAAATCGCGCAAGAAGCCAACGACGCCTCCACCATCATCGGCCTGGTGGCTGCTGGCTGCGGTATCTCCATCTTGCCAGGTTCGTTTTACACTATCCATTTTGATGGTATCTGCTACCGGCCTATTGCTGATGCGGGGGCAACTACCTCGCTACTGCTGGCGCAGCGCAAGGGGGAAGTGTCGCCATTGGTGGAAGCTTTTGTGAAGCTGGCTGGTGGACTGGTGTGAGTAGCGAACAGTCGCGGTGAAAATCGAGACGCCAACCTATTGCTACGCAACCGGGCGGGCCGGATACATCCAGCAAAACACCAGCGTCGCTACCGCCGCACCCAGCAATTGCGCCACGATGAAACCCGGCGCATCGACGGGGCGTATGCCCGCAAAGCTATTACTGGCCGCGCGTGCCAGTGTCACTGCGGGGTTGGCAAATGAGGTTGAAGAGGTAAACCAGTATGCCGCCGTGATATAGGCTGCCACTGCAAATGGTGTCACCGCCGGGCGGCTACGGCTGGTGCTGATGATGACCGCGATAAGGCCAAAGCTGGCGACAAACTCGCTCCACCATTGTGCCATGCCGGTACGCGCATGTGCAGATGCAAAGAATAGCGGCAGGTCAAACATCGCGTGTGCCGCGGCAACCCCGGCAAAAGCACCCAGCACTTGCAGCAGGATATACGCCAGCACATCCCTGGCTGGCAGGTTTTTCTGATAAGCCTCAGACAATGTCACGACAGGGTTGAAGTGCGCGCCCGAGACCGGGCCAAACATCAATATCAATGCGATCAGACCCGCACCCGTGGCAATGGCATTGGCCAGCAGCGCAATCGCAACATTGCCGCTCGCGAGCCGCTCTGCCATGATGCCCGATCCCACCACGACAGCCAGCAACAAGGCTGTGCCCAAACCTTCAGCCACCAAACGTCTGGCCATGCTCATGGCGTGATCTCGCCTATCTGGTCCAGCGCGATCTTGAACTTTTGCCTGTCCTGCGCCAGCGTATCCAACGGCAGTGCCAGCATGGTCTCAATGCGGGTGCGCAGGATGCTGTAGGCGGTCATGAAGGCAGCGTCGATTTCTTCATCTGTCCCGGTCGCATGGGCGGGGTCTGCCACACCCCAGTGGGTACGCAGGACTGGCCCCAGATAGGCCGGGCAGGTTTCACCCGCAGCACTGGCGCAAACGGTGATGACGATGTCTGGTGTGGCTGGCAGATTGTCCCATGATTTGCTGGCATAGCCCGTGGCCGAAATACCTTCCCGCGCCAGCAATGCCAACGAACGTGGATGCACTTCACCCGTTGGCTTGCTACCCGCACTCATGGCATGCCAGCCTGCCGGGGCCAGGAGATTGAAAGTGGCCTCAGCCAGGATGGAACGGCAGGAATTGCCGGTACATAGAAATAAAACGTTCATGGGTTTGCCTGCCAGGGTAGTTTGGATTCAAGGCTACGGTTGTTTATTCTGTGGCAGCACATTGCTGCACCGACACCGGCGTACATGGATTGCCGCCACAGCAGTTCTCAGTCAAAAAGCCCAGCATCTGGTTCATCGTCGTGATATTGGCCGAGTAGATAACAAAGCGCCCGGCCTGGCGCGACTGCACCAGCTCTGCATGCGACAACTCCTTCAAATGAAAGGATAGCGAGGACGCAGCAATGCCCAGCTCCTCAGCAATCTTGCTGGCAGCCATGCCCAGGGGGCCGGTCTGTACCAGCAGGCGAAATACCGCGAGACGCGACTCTTGTGCAAGAGCCGCCAGGGCCAGCAAGGCTTGTTTGGTTTCCATGATTTGTGCGTTCAAAGTTTTGCCATTAATTCTATATTTCAATAATAATGGAAATATAGAATTGAAGTAAAGCAGAATTTGCATGGGCAGATATCCCCCTTTCCGCCTTTGTCTCGCTGCCAATCTTGCCACTACATGCTGTGCTATCACCCGTAGGAGCGGCTTCAGCCGCAAACAGTGTGCCAAACAGACAAGGGTGATGGAGAAATTGTAGCTTCCCCTATTCGCGGCTAAAGCCGCTCCTACAGAGAAAACCAAGCTTAGCTCCAAATCATCAAGCGACTTCAGCCGCGAACACACAAGCGCAGAAACCCAAGATCATGCTTAGCTTGCAGCCTTCGCCTTTCGCGGCTAAAGTCCATCCCACAGAGCATTGATGCCCACCCAATTCACCGCCGCCAGCACCCATGATACGACCAGCCACCGCCGCCGACGCCGCCGCCATCATCAACATCTACAACCACTACATCGCCACGACCACCATCAGCTTTGAAGAAAACCCGGTCACAGAACAGGAGATGGCCCAGCGCATCAAGGACGTCAGCGCCAGCCTACCATGGTATGTAGAAGAACAGGATGGCGTAGTCATCGGCTATGCCTATGCCACTCCATGGCGGGCCCGCAGCGCCTACCGGTTTTCAGTAGAAAGCACGGTGTATGTCGCCGCCAGCCATGCAGGCAAGGGCATAGGTAAGCGGCTATATCAAACCCTGATAGCCGACCTGCGCCAGCGCGGCATCCACGTCATCATAGGCGGCATCGCCCAACCCAACGCCGCCAGCGTCGCCCTGCATGAAAGCCTGGGTTTCGAAAAAGTCGCCCACTTCAAGGATGTCGGACGCAAGTTTGAACAATGGGTGGATGTGGGTTATTGGGAACTGGGGCTGGAATGAGCACATGAAGACAGACTGGATCATACGCCCGGCGACACCATCAGATATCGCCATCATCACCCGCCACCGCTTCCACCGCGAAGACGAACGGCAAGAAGACCTGGATGCCTATGCAAACTGGCTGCCAGGCGCACTGGCTGCCTGCAATTACCTGGGCTTGCTGGCCCAGGCCGGAGACACAGTGGTCGCTGGTGCCGGCCTCTCCATACTGGATTGGGGACCAATACGCGGTGATACACAAGCCCGTCGCGGCAGAATCGTCAACGTCTATACCGCACCAGACTGGCGCAGACTGGGCATTGCCAGGGCACTGGTCGCAGGCGTGCTGCAACTGGGCAAAGAGCAAGGCCTGAATACCTTCAATCTGAGTGCATCAGAAGAAGGCCAGGCACTGTATCAGGACCTTGGCTTTGTTTCTTACCCGACGGAGATGATATATAAATCAAGAAAGTAAGGGCTTTGAAACAATAGCCAGCACTTCAAAGACCCGGCACAAACTTGAGTTACGGCTGGATGCGTTTGTGAAGCCTGGGTGGGATTTGTTTGACGCACTCAATAATTTGGAGAATCAATATCTAAGTCTATTCACTATCTGACAGCGGGAAATACGATGCTACTTATTTCACCATCATTGCGATAATAAATATACACTCCGCCACCGCTGATGATCGCACGCTTTTTGACATCATGGCTGAATAGAATTTTTTCTCTTTCCATATATTGCGTCACTTCTCTATATTGACAACGATGGCGCGGAAAATCACTGTCGTACTGGATTGCATTATTGGAAGCGTAGTCGAGCGTGAAATATATACCTATCCGCTCCAGTGTTGCACCAGAAAACCAGAATGTGCAAATTCCATTGATCCAGCACGCAGCATCTTCAAGACAAGTCCCGTCGCCGAACACTGCGGGTGGCCCTGCCAGCGCCAAAACTTCCGTCTTGCTCATCCCAATTCTGACACCACCGAAATTGGCCGCGTACAAAAAATCATTTAAACCCACCTGCAATTGCGGCTCAAGCTTGACGATATTTACTGAGCTATCTTCGCGATGCGTCAATAAATCTTCAATCGCAGAAAATGGACAAGCGCACTCTATACATACGATGGAATCAGATGGCGAATACTTCCCGCACATTTCGCAAATCATCATGGTTTTGGCATCAATCAAACAAATCCATATTCTTCGGCACAATAATCTGCGGCTTCCTGGGGTTGATGATCTTCGCCACCTTCTCTACTACAGGCTTCGGCGCAAAGTCGGCAAACATGCGATCAGCGGGATAAGGCCGCAAGAAAGCGCGGGCGAATTCGGGGTCGCGGCAGGATAACCAGTCATCAAAATCTTCTGGCGGCACGATGACGAGCGAGCGTTTTTCTTCGCCGGGTTTGTGGAAGCGGCTCATCAGCGGGTGCTCGTCGGCGTTGATGGTGATTTGCGTAAAAGAATAACTGACGCTGCCATCTTCTTGCGGCCATTCCTTGTACAGACCCGCCACGGCAAAGTCTGGCTCTTCGATGAGGCCTATGCGCCAGCGTTCGGCTGCGCCGCTTTCATAATTGGGTTCAAAGAAGTGCTGCATGGGCACCAGGCAGAGTTTGCCGCTGTGCCAGGATGGCGCATAGCTGCGCAGGCTGCCCAGAGTTTCTGCACGTGCGTTCATCGTAGAGAAACGCTTGACACCAGGCTGCATTTTTGACTTGGGGATCATGCTGTAGGCACCCAGCAAGGCCTGGCGCTCTCCCGCATCATCATGCACGACGATGGGGGCATCGTAATCTTGCCAGACTTCTGCACTCCATGGGCCTATGCCCTTGGTATTGGCCTTGAAGTAGGCCATGCGCTCTTGTGGTGTAGAAGTGAAATTGATGCACATAGAAATTGATGGTTGATACTGCGACAAAAAGTATTGTACTTACTTTCTCACTATTGGGGCCTCTTCGTCGTCACTGAGGTCGCCGCATTTTCCAAGGCACCATATCTTAAAATGACAGAAATTAACGAGGCTTCTTTTGGGGTACTATTTGCTGTAAGCGACAACATGCCATTTGTAATAGCCGAGGTCAATCTGGCCTGCGCCAAGACCTTGGTGTCGAACAGAACAATCAAGATATGATCTGTCCCAGCCTGAGACAAACCTGCAACGCGGGCTGTTGCTGCATCATTCAATTTCAAACGCAAGACTGGCTGGCTTTTTTCATCAAACGCGGCAACAGCATCGACGATATCTTCATTGGAAAACCATAGTTTGCCCGCTTCTGAGCTGACTTTGAACTGGCCGCGATGCTGCAAAAGAAATGCCAGCTCAGCATCAGGTGGCACGCCATTCGCCTTGATCACCTTACGACCTGGCTCGTCGCTCACGACAAAATTGCTGGCAGACATTTCTTTCAAACGCCCTAGCATGATGCTTTCATCGCGCTTGCTCAAGGGCACGGCGGTTTCAAGATAAATCGTTGCGGGTTCGCCTACAAAGGCGGTGCAGGCAAAAAGCAGGCTTGAAGCTAAACAAATCAGTAATCTGGATTTCATTGATAATTGGCTTTGATGGGGTGACCTTGATAGTGGCACGAAAGAAATGCTCACAACTTTCTTGATTGCCCTGAATTTTTCAAAAGGAAATACTTTCCCTCCCCTCGCAGAAATGCAGGCTGATGCGCAGGGCAATATCGCCCTGGCCACCATCGAGTCCAAGGCTGGCAGCTACACTGGCGTGGATGCGGCGGGCCTGTTCTGGTCCATGCAAACCAGTAACAAGGTCGATACCGCATGGCAAGCCGCAGAAACCCGGCTGACCGCATTGGTGGGCCAGCAGCAACTCGCGCAAATGACATTCGCCCTGCGCAGCACGATCACGCCGGTCAAGACCGAGGCTATTGCCGGGCACACGGGTGCAAAGATTTACCTGCCTGTCACCAGCATCAATGCCAATGGCAAGCCACCCGTGGTCATCATACTCGGCGGCTCTGAGGGTGGTGACTCTGCCGGCCGGCGCTTTGGACTCAAGCTGGCGGCGCGCGGCTTTGCCGCTGTGAGCTACCCCTACTATTCACCAAATACCCCGCGCGGGCAAGAAGTGCCCGGCCTGCCCAAAGACTTTATCGACATCCCCATTGATGGCCTGGATGCGCTGTACAAAACCCTGGCAGCACGCAATGACATAGACAGCACCCAGGTCGCCTTGATGGGCGGCTCTAAAGGTGCAGAGATGGCCTTGCTGTCTGCCAGCCTGCTGCCCTGGGTAAAAGCCGTGGTCGCCATCGCCCCGAGCGACCTTGTATGGGAAGGCTTTGCCATGGACAGAATGCTCGAAGCTGGCCGCTACGGCAGCTTCAGCTACCAGGGCAAGACCCTGCCCTATACGCCCAATGCCGGTCTCGACAAAGCCTTTGCCACTACCCAGCCGGTGCTGGCCCACATCTACATCGAAGGCCGCAAAGCTTACCCTGAGCGTGCAAAAGCTGCCCGCATCGCGGTAGAAAATTTCAAAGGTAAACTCTTGATGATCGCAGGCGGTGATGACCAGATGTGGCCTTCGCTGGACATGGCCAACAACATCGTCACCAGCCGCAAGACAGCAGGACTGGAAACAGAATTACTCGCCTTCCCCAAAGCCGGGCACCTGGTCGGCGGTGATGGCTATAGCCCGAATGATTACTACACCCCATTCGCCATGGGTGGCAATGCCAAAGAAGATGGTCATGCACAGACTGTTGCCTGGCCGGCGACCATGGTGTTTTTTAAGAAGGCTTTGCAGAGTGGGAAATGACGGTGATGATGCGGAGGCATGCCAATCTTGAATAGCATTGAGCAAAAAGATTTTTTGAGGCTGCCGCCAATTTATTTATGATGAGGGCTTTTGCAAGCCGCCCTCATCTTTACATCACCAATTTTTCCCATGCATTCCAGTCTGAAAGTTTTACTTGTTCTGCTTATTCTGATGGCTGGTATTGTGCTGTTGGACCGCCAGCTTCCAGCCACAGAAGTGATGACAACGATCATCAGCAGCGATGCAGACAACATGCGTTATAACTTGCCTCTTAGTGGCGGTGACGAGGCCAGTTGCAAGCCACGAAATACAGATGCGCTGCCCCTACCTGCCCAGACCCTGGCGGTGATACAACACACTGCCCTATTCGGAATTTGCCTCAGTGTAAAACCAGTCCCCAAAGCTGTACTGGCCTGCCGGGACGAGCAGGTAGAAAAAATTTACCAGCAGGCGCTGGAATTTGAACAGCAATTGAAACTGGTGCAGGCGCATGATTACTATGAAGCGGTGTGCAACGCGCGCGGTTCAAAGATTAACAATTCAGACCACAACAATTCACAGGATAGCAAAAAAGATCCCTGCGAGACTAGCCAGAGGCTGTATACAAAAACGCAAAAAACCTACGATGCTGTCATCGCTTCCCTGGAAAATGTGAAATCAGGAACCGGGCAATATCCGGACAAGCTTGACAGCATACGAGGCGACCTATCACCCGTCATGCAAGAGTTGGCACAAGATTTTGTCTATTGCAAAAAAGCCAGACCCGGCGACAGAACTGCCCCATGCTCTGATGGTGGCGAATCTTTTTCCGATCATGAAATTACCGTTGGCACTGGCCTGCACAGAGCCAAGCCAGAACTTGAAAAAAAACTGGCGATACCGCAGTTTTTTCATTGCGCGGGTGCTGGTCCAAGCAAACAATGAGCGATAACAAGCTTTAAACCCAATGCATTGCATGCAATCGACCTAAGTCTAAGCGTCATCCATTCATCATGGCTAATGATCATGGATAAGCGCCGCAAAACAGTTGCAGCACAGCATTAAGTATTATTAATAGGACTTACGCAAAACGCATAGAAATAGAAGGATTTCTGAGTTGCTGACATAAGTAATGGTCCAAAAGGCCGTGTTTAATGCGATAAGCGGTTTGTTTGGTAGTTCTGGCAATGTCGGTGAGGCG
>NZ_JBMPPI010000042.1:0-43733 GCF_049340245.1 Undibacterium sp. TC4M20W | reverse complement strand
TGGTCATCTATCAGTTCTTTTGGCATCGCTCTCCACCCTGACAAAACAAGATAGAAAGTTAACACTACTCATGAAAAGTTAACAGCACTTTTTTTCAGTCGTTTTAATTTCGCAACAGCCTCTAAGTAATCTGACGGGGGCAGGCGCAGGGATAATGAGCCGGAGCCGCAAGCTGGCGCATTTGTTACCTTGGGTAAAAACACTGGCAATGCCAGGGCTGCTCGTATAATTTGGCGGGTCCTGTCATTGCTTGTGTTTGCCGGTATGAATCAATCCCAATTGCGTTTTATTTTCATCGCTGCCGCGCTCATGGTGGCGGTATTTGCCTGGCTGTTCTGGCATCAGGATGGGCCTGTGGCCGGTGCTAATGCTAATGCGAGTGCCAGCGCAAGTGCTGATGCAATCGCCAGCGCCGCAGCTTCTGCCCCTGCGCAGTCAGCAGCCAGTGCACCGCTTGTGACAAAACTGCCAGGCGTCAGGGATGAACCCGGCATGCTGCCCGCCCCCACAGCCGAAAAGTTTGATATAGCCGTACTCGAAGACCGTGCCCTGCTCTCGCAATACCTGAACCCGGCCCAGCGCCAGCAAGCTCTGGCCCAGCTGAAAAACCAGCATTGCGAGAGTCAAAAAATAAGCGTGTATTTCAAGAAGGATGTTGCCGAAAAGCTGCTGGTCAGCGATTGCTATTACCTGGTATCGCCCGGCCAAGACGGTAACCCAGGCTGGTACGACACCGACTACGGCATCATGCTGGCCGTCGATAAGACCGGCGTCGTGGAATTGAAAGACATCACACAGTTCAAGTTCATGTATGAAAGCAGCAAGCTCAGTGCCGTCACCAGCCTCAACAAAAATGGTCGTCTGCAACTGTGGCTGGATGGGCTCATCTGTGAGAACGATGGCGCAGATGATAATGATGATGAGGGGGATGCTGCTGCCAGCAATGCCGCAAGTACTCCAGCCAGCGCAGCAAGTCAGCATAAGAGTTCACTGGCAGGCTGCTGGTCCACTACCGTCGTAGAAGTTAATGGTGACAAGCTCGAAATGTTCAGGCACTGAGCAAGTGCTTCACCGTCCAGCGATCATTACACGTCTGCGTGTCAAAAGTGCCTTTATCAGCACAGACAATGAAATATACCAGCCTAGAAAAAACGGATTAAGGAGCAGCGTGCCCACTACGACATGCCACCCGCCCTGCTTCTGAAAACCATGCTTCTTGAGGGCAACTTGAATCTTGTAGGCCCTCGTCGTCAGGAAAATGAAATTAAACGAAGCAAAGAGCATGAAAAACAAGCTCACTAGCGGATTGACTGGCCTACCTGTCACTACCGAATACCAAAAAATACCGAGGGTAAGCAAATAAATCACAAGGCAGACACCAAGCTGTTTGATATACTTGTCCAGGCCAATTTCGCCCCAAATCTGCGCATGTGCAGCGGTGAACGTTACTGCTTCACTTTTCCTGCTATCCCTGTATTCAGTCTTGATGTCGAATACCGGCCCCATAGTTTCCATAATTATCCTGATGTTGTCATGTTTGGGAAAACACCCTGCTCAGGGCGCATTGCATTGCACCGCGTAGTGTATCCGAGCGGCTGCCAGATTGTCACTGGGCTTTTCTTCTTTTTAAGGACAGGAGACAGAAATTGCATACGTCCCGGTTCCATACATGAATGCAGATGCGAAGGGCAAGTTGGCTCGGGTTCCCTTTGATTTTAAGCATATAATTCTTCACTGACCAATATCAGGTACAAGCAGAACCATGTTTGAAAAAATTTTATCCAGACTGTGGAAGAAAAACATTACGCCAGCCAAGAAAGAAAGTGATGCTGCCCCCAGGGACTTAAGCCCCCAGCAGCCGGACAATACGTCTTTCGCACCTCGATGGATGGATGCGACAGACCCGGGAAATCCATTTGGCATTGCAGGCTGCGACTGCTTTGCCTACACACAATCACTGAGATCGACCACCAGTCAGCAAAACGTAGAATCCTACTTCAATCTGCGGGGTGATTTTGGTAACAGGCTGATAGGACTCCTTCCTGACAACTGCATGGAAATACCATGCTCGCTTGAATACGCGTATGCCGGGGAAATTGCTGATGGTGCCTGATTCAAGTCACAGGCTATGGAAGAAAAATGGGATATTTACCTTTACCAATCCAGGATTTATTTCTGCCGTAGCTGGACTGGCGTCCTGGCGTATGTAGGTGAAATCGAATTTAATGATGGTAAAGTACGTATCCATAAAATTTATGCTCCCCGTGAAATTGCTGAAGACGACACTGAATACGCTATCAGGCAAGTTGACTATCTCAACAAAGACCATCTCTTCAAATCAGTCGAACCACATCCATTACCCAAAAATTTTCCTTTGGATTTGGACAAAATCGCAGCCTTTTCATTTAGCCAGTATGGAAGCAAATGCTGCTTCGCGACTTATGAAGACACGATCAATTTTAAATGCCCGCCACGAAAACCAGTCTGACTCAGAGGCAAAGGCGGCAAAAATTCTCCTTAACACAAGGGTAGCGCAGCCTTGTACTACAATGACATTCATCATCTTTTCTTAGCATCCCATGCCTGACACCCCCATCAACGCCCTCTTCGTCTGCAGCCGCAACCAGTGGCGCAGCCCGACTGCCGAGCAGGTCTGGCGCAAGCACCCCATGGTGCGCGCCCGCTCTGGCGGCACCAGCCCGAATGCCCGCCACCCGGTCTCTGCCGCTGACATAGAATGGGCAGAAGTCATTTTTGTGATGGAAGAAAAGCACAAGTCCCGCCTGATGGCCAGCTACCGCAACCTCATAGGACACAAGCCTGTGCATGTGCTGGATATTCCTGACGAATACAAGTACATGGATGCAGAACTGGTGGAACAATTACAACAAGCTATAGGCGACATCCTGGGTTTAAACTGATTTTTAAAATATTTAAAAAAACCTGAACCCTTTTAAGCACCTGAACACTCTTGGTCTATGTCATTCATTACAAAGAGGAGTTCACCATGTTTCATTTCAAACGTAATCTGCCCCATTGGGAACGCGCCCTGCGCATCATCAGCGGCCTGTTGCTGTTCTGGCTCGCATACAGTGGTCAAGTTGGCGGCATGCTGAACTGGGTTATCATCGCCAGCGCTGTTACCATGATCATGACCGCCTTTGTCGGTTTTTGCCCCGCCTGCGCAATACTGGCGAACTACAACAGTAGGAAATAGAGTGCCTTCCACTTGCGCGACGATCATGACTGTGTTGCAAATGCTCGTGATAGCTTGCTATCACTGTGCTTTGCGCCTTGTCCTGATCGCCGGGCAAGCGTCTTTCACTTCTATCTCCTACTGTTATAGTCCGCCAGGGCGCAAATACCTGGATAACTGAGATGAGCCTGTCCCGCCCTCAATTACTGGAAGCCGCCCGGCAAGGTGATGGTAAAGCCATTGCCACATTGCTGGAAGTCTGCCAGCCCGATCTCAAGCGCTTTGCCCGCCGCACCTGCTCAAATGCCGAGGATGCCGAAGACGCGGTGCAAATGGCCTTGTGGTCGCTGTACCGCAAGGTAGGCGCGCTGCGCTGTGCGGCGACCTTTGCCACCTGGATGTTCCGCATCGTTGAACGTGAGTGTTACCGCCTGTTCCGCGTCAAGAAATACCATGAAGCCCTGGATGAGCTCAATGAACACGACATGCCCATGGCCAATATGGTACCGACTGACTTGCGCATGGACCTGGTACGCGCGATGGAAAGGCTGTCACCCCCTTACCGCGAAGTGCTGATACTGCGTGACGTGCATGAACTGACCGCCCCCGAAGTCGCCGCCCAACTGGGCCTGAGCCTCGAAGCCGTCAAAAGCCGCCTGCACCGCGCCCGTGCACAGGTGCGCGAGCAATTGCTGAACAGCGGTTACTGGCTCAAGGATGGTGCACCAGAGGTTGCCAACGCTGCCGGAGTTACCGGAGTTGCTGAACCTGATGGAGGTAATCATGTTTTGTAGCACATCTGTGAGGGTGCATTTGCTGCGCGGTCTTGGTGCGTTGGCCCTGGTGGTCGCCGCTTTCTCGCTTGAACCTTTTGGCATGATCTGGTCAGGCCTGGCCCTGATTGCTGCATTCTTACTGATGCGCGGCTGCCCCATGTGCTGGATGATGGGTTTGATTGAGACGATTTATGAGAGGCGGAAGAAGAGCTAACCGTAGGTTGGATTTCCTGTAGGTTGGGCTTCTCGTAGGTTGGGCTATGGGGTATCAGCCCAACACTGGGCCTCAACAAACATATACATTATTTAACCCCCTACTCTATTTCTGTGCTTCTATAGATGCGATAAAGGTCGTAGAACCATCGCCCTCCCAGTCTGAACTGGTTTGCACATAATTGGTGAGCTCCTGAAGATATTCGAATCTGAAGAACGCAGAAATATCTTCAAGGACTCTCCTATCTATTCCACGCGATATTTTGTGCGCAAGAAGTCTGGCAATCAACTGCTGATAAGATCGTCCTAAAATTTCAAATTCAGATTCCAACGGCCCGTCTTCCACATGCCAGCGCACATAAATTTTCTGCGCTCTCAGGTAAGCAGTAATGGAATCGCCATTTGTCTGCCACAGTATCAGGAATTCATCTGCACACGGAAATGCGTCGGGATACTTAACGAAAGCACTGAACAGAGTATCAGGTGATTGACATATATGTTTAATTTCATCGGGCAAAATCTCGTCCCAAATAGCAAAAATATCCAAAGGAATATTTTCCTTCCTGATTGCGTCAAATAGTTCTTGTTGCCTTTGGACGACTTGCATTGAGTGATCCTTTATAAACTCAAAATCATCGAATTGAAATTGCCAGTGCAGCGCATGGCATGTTATCCGATGAGCTAACCATGTGCAATTGCCTCAGTCCAACTGTCAGCATTTCAATAGCCTTAACGTCTGTTGAGGCCGAGTGTTGGGCTGGTGAAGCGTAGACAAACCTACGAAGTCTGCATTCTTACTGATGCGCGGGTGTCCCATGTGCTGGCTGATGGGTTTGATTGAGACGATTTATGAGCGGAGGAAGAAGAGCTAACCGTAAGTTGGATTTCCTGTAGGTTGGGCTTCTCGTAGGTTGGGCTACGGGGTATCAGCCCAACACTCGGCCTCAACAGACGTATACGTTATTTAAATGTCGAGTGTTGGGCTGGTAAAGCCTAGCCCAACCTACACATTGAGTGCAAGTGTTACAGTGAATGAGCAGGAAAGTATTCAGAAGCAATCACACATCTACTAATTTCAATTTCTCTTTAAGCTGTTCACAAGAAAATAGCTGTTCAACAGGATTTTCAAAGATCGCATGCCATTTACGGCAAAAATCATAAGCCAGTTCATAATAAGATTGTGGAATTGTATCTCGGCCAAAATCAAAAAATATGCTTGCTTTTGGCTTTGTGCCTAATTTTTCTTGAATTTTTTGTAGATAAACTATACAACTATCATCCCATATCTCTTCCTTGTAGATCAAATCCATGAAAGCGTGAGCATCTCCTTCTGGAAATGGCAAAAAGAACTCTACCTCATCTTTTGAATTCGACTGGGCCTCCCAGCCCCCACGTTCAAGAATGAAGTCACGCAAATTTGCATAGGAAAATGCCTCTGCTATATATAGATGTCCATTCGAACTCATGACGGGGCCTCGTTTTTTTGTGATAGCTAATAATTGCAATATAAGTTGAGCGTAACAATAACTTGTCTTGGTACACAGAATATACGAATTAGAACCTCCCTTCCAACCTAATTCTGGCACTTGTGATAACTCCCTGAATCATGGATACTTGACTCACTCCTACCCCACAGTGAGGCTATCCATGACCCCAGATCAGGCAAGCTCCGGCACGACTGCGCAGTTGAAACCTACGCTGGGTAGTTTACAGTTGTGGGGCATTGCGGTGGGGCTGGTCATCTCTGGTGAATATTTTGGCTGGAGTTATGGCTGGGCTTCTGCCGGGACCTTGGGTTTTACGGTGACGGCGCTGTTCATTGCGGCGATGTACACCAGCTTTATCTTCAGCTTCACTGAAATGACTACGGCGATACCGCATGCGGGTGGGCCGTTTGCGTATAGCAGGCGGGCTTTTGGCCCTCTCGGTGGCTTCTTTGCCGGGGCTGCGACTCTCATCGAATTTGTATTTGCACCGCCGGCCATTGCGCTGGCAATAGGTGCCTACCTGAATGTGCAATTTCCTGAAATCAATCCCAAGACGGCGGCGGTGGGGGCTTATCTGGTGTTCATGACACTGAATATTCTGGGCATACAGATCGCCGCAAATTTTGAGCTGGCCGTCACGCTGCTGGCGATCTTTGAATTGCTGGTGTTCATGGGCGTGGTGTCTCCGGGTTTTAGCATGAGCAATTTCACCAAGGGTGGCTGGGCCGGACAAGATCATTTCAGCATCGCATCGCTGCCCGGCATGTTTGCGGCTATTCCGTTTGCGATCTGGTTTTTTCTGGCGATAGAGGGTGTGGCGATGGCGGCAGAAGAATCGCGCAACCCGCAACGCTCGATACCCATTGCCTACATAGGTGGCATCATCACCCTGGTGGTGCTGGCGATAGGTGTCATGGTGTTTGCCGGTGGCGTGGGTGACTGGACCAAGCTGTCGAATATCAATGACCCATTGCCGCAAGCGATGAAGCTGATAGTCGGCAATAACAGCAACTGGCTGCATATGCTGGTGTGGCTGGGCCTGTTTGGTTTGATCGCATCTTTCCACGGCATCATACTTGGTTATTCAAGGCAGATTTTTGCACTGGCGCGTGAGAATTATCT
The DNA here is from genome assembly GCF_049340245.1 of Undibacterium sp. TC4M20W. Taxonomy (NCBI): domain Bacteria; kingdom Pseudomonadati; phylum Pseudomonadota; class Betaproteobacteria; order Burkholderiales; family Oxalobacteraceae; genus Undibacterium; species Undibacterium sp. TC4M20W. The sequence continues at coordinate 36,939 of NZ_JBMPPI010000042.1, read as the reverse complement.
GCCGCATTTTTTTGCCAAAATCCACCCGCGTTTCAAGACACCGCATCGCGCAATTCTGGCAGGTGGTGCCATTGGAATCGCTGCAATTTATAGTGATGAACTGATCAAGATAGGTGGTCAAAGCCTGACGGCGAATATACTGACCATGAGTGTGTTTGGCGCGCTGTTGATGTATATCGTCAGCATGCTGGCCCTGTTCAAACTGCGTCGCACAGAGCCGGATATCGTGCGGCCATTCCGTGCGCCGTTTTATCCATACTCACCAGCGTTTGCGCTGATCAGTGCCTGCATCTGCATGGCAACCATGATCTATTACAATCTGCTGATATTCGGGATTTTTTGCCTGTTCATGCTGCTGGCTTATATCTATCATGCGATGACAGTGGGCAAGCGTTTACCCTTACAGGATGAAGCAGACAGTAATCCCATGACCACGGAAACCGCAACAAGATGAGCATAAGGCCTGCCCAATTCAGCCATATCGTCGGCACGCGCACTTACCAGTTCCGCGACCTTAAAGACTTGCTGGCCAAGGCCACACCGCTACGTTCTGGCGATTTGCTGGCAGGTGTCGCCGCAAGCACTGCGGAAGAACGCGTGGTGGCGCAAATGTGTCTGGCAGAACTGCCGCTGAAAACCTTTCTCAATGAAGCACTGGTACCTTACGAGAACGATGAAGTCACCCGCCTCATCATCGATGAACATGATGCCACTGCCTTTGCCAGCATCAATCACTTGAGCGTGGGAGATTTTCGTAACTGGTTATTGTCTGATGCAGCAGATACTGCAACGCTGACGGCGCTGGCACCTGGCATAACACCAGAAATGGCGGCCGCCGTCAGCAAGCTCATGCGCGTGCAGGATTTGATTTTGGTGGCCAAGAAATGTCGCGTGGTCACCTCATTTCGCAATACCCTGGGTCTGGAAAATCGCATCGCCACGCGCCTGCAACCTAACCACCCTACGGACGATACGACAGGCATCGCCGCCAGCATACTCGACGGCTTATTGTATGGCAGCGGTGATGCTGTAATAGGCATCAACCCCGCAAGTGACAATGTGCCACAAGTCATCAAGCTGCTGCACATGCTGGACGCCATCATAGAACAATATGCGATACCTACTCAATCTTGCGCGCTCACACATGTGACCAATACCATGGCGGCAATCGAACGTGGTGCGCCGGTCGATCTGGTGTTCCAGTCCATCGCAGGCACAGAGGCAGCCAATAGCAGCTTTGGCATCAACCTCGCCTTGCTGGCTGAAGCACGCAGTGCCGCCCTGTCACTGGGGCGAGGCACTGTGGGCCAGAATGTCATGTACTTTGAAACCGGCCAGGGCAGTGCCTTGTCAGCCAATGCCCATCATGGCATGGACCAGCAAACCTGCGAGGCACGTGCCTATGCAGTCGCACGCAAATTCCAACCGCTGCTGGTAAATTCTGTCGTCGGCTTCATCGGGCCTGAATATCTTTACGATGGTAAGCAAATCATACGCGCAGGTCTCGAAGACCATTTCTGCGCCAAGCTGCTGGGCCTGCCCATGGGTTGCGATGTCTGCTACACCAATCATGCCGAGGCAGACCAGGACGACATGGATATCCTGCTGACTTCCCTCGCCACCGCAGGCTGCAATTTCATCATGGGCGTGCCGGGGTCGGACGACATCATGCTCAATTACCAGAGCACGTCTTTTCACGATGCACTGTATTTGCGGCGTGTGCTGGGCTTGCGTGCAGCACCTGAATTTGAAGCCTGGCTCAAGCAGATGGAGATATACAAGCACGACAATAAGCGCGACAATAAGCACGATGAGCAATTACAATTACATGATGCCCTGCCGCAGGGTTTTGCACCTGCACTCAAAAGACTGACATGAGCACCAAGCCTCCTGTCCATGCCAACCCATGGCAAGCCCTGCGCCAGTTCACCCAGGCGCGCATTGCCCTGGGCCGTGCTGGCGTCAGCGTACCGACCGGTGCGCAACTGGCCTTCCAGCTCGCCCATGCACAGGCTCGTGATGCCGTGCATCAGGCGCTGGATGTCGCTGCACTGGCGCAGGCTTTGCAAGCTGCTGGATATGCGAGCATGCATGTCAACAGCGCGGCGCATGACCGTCATACCTATCTCCAGCGGCCAGACCTGGGCCGCCGATTGAATGAAGCAGGACGCCAGCATCTGGGCCAATTGTCATCCCCGGTTAGCGATCTCGCCATCGTCATTGCCGATGGTTTATCAGCCCCTGCCGTCGCACAAAATGCCCTGCCCTTGCTGGCAAGTTTGCAGGCCAGACTCACGCCCGACAACTGGAGCCTGACACCCATCGTCATCGCCACCCAGGCCAGGGTTGCGATAGGAGATGAAACAGGTGCGCTGCTGAATGCGCGTGCGGTACTCGTCTTGATAGGAGAAAGACCTGGCCTGAGTTCTCCCGACAGTATGGGAGCCTACCTGAGCTGGGCACCGCAACCAGGTTTGACTGATGCTGCGCGCAACTGCATCTCCAACATACGGCCCGATGGACTTAGCTACGATACAGCAGCGTACAAGCTGCATTATTTGCTGACTGAGGCACGCAAGCGCGGCTTGACAGGTGTGGCGTTGAAGGATGAAACAGACACGCCAGTTCAGCTTGGCAGCCAAAGCGTGTCGAATTTTTTGCTGGAAAAGTAGGGTGCGCCATGCGCATCGTTTCTCGCTTATTTAGCTTATATAATTTGTATGTGAAAATTAAGCGGTGCGCACGGCGCACCCTACCCGCTGTTTAACATCCATTGCAACTGCCGTAATGTAGGGCGCATTATAATGCGCCGCATGTGATTTCCGCATCCACAGGTAATTGACATTGCCGTACACTACCCGCACATACGGTGCATTGAAATGCACCCTACATCAAGGCTACGCTTGAGTTTAGTAGGGTGCGTTACAACGCACCACTCAAGCGACCGGATAAGCTAATTGGCTTTGCATATGTGAGGGCAAGAATGCCCCATATCTCATACCACTAGCAAGCCCGGTTTTTTAAAACCTTGCTTTGACATACAGCGACGGCCCATTCAGGCGCAGGTTCAATTGTGCACTGTCATCACGGCCAAGGTCACGTGTGAGGCTGATTCTGGATATGCCGTAGTCTGCCACGATACCGATATTCTCTACCGGGAACCACTCTGCACCTATCGTCGCCGTATAGATATGGCCATTGATGCTGCCGCCATTTTTCTTCACGCCAGAAGCCTCAACGAACATGCGTGTTGCTGGTGTGAACGCATGGCGCCAGCCCAGCTCCAGCAAGGGTGCAAAAGTGCTACGCTCAAAACTATCTGCGCCACCATTGCTTATGCCAGCTACCGAGCCTGTCACCGTGCCGCCCACAGTCGCCCGGTAATAGGCTGCCCCAAGTCCCAAACCCACCACATCAGATCCCTGCCCCATCCACCAACGGTAAGCCACCTGGCCTATCTCCAGCCGCGCATCCGCCGCCAGTGCAGCAGTGCCGTTCAATGGCTGACCATTCAGGGTCGTGCTGCCGTTGAGACTGGAGGAATAAGATTTATCGTAGCGATAATAATCAAAAGAAATACCCTGGCTGTGGCCCAGCAAAAAATCTGCCTTGATCCTGGGTATGGTCACTCTTTCACCATCATAAGACGGGGTTTCGTAACGGCCCGATGTGGTGTTGACGCCAAGTTGAAAGCTGGTATCGGCATTAATGGCGCCAAACGACACGCTGGCACGGTCAAGCGCAGGCGATACCGTGGTATCTGCCGCAGATGCTGTAGATACGGCTGCTGCCATGCAACTCATGAGCAGCATTGCGCGGGCAGGTTTTGCAAGCTGCGTACGCAAATTAAATTGTTTGAATTGTGAAATAAATTCTAGTGTAAATCCAGCCATGGAATGCTCCTGATGATCAATTGTTCTTCAAAAATTGTGCGTGCACTTTTATATTTTTTTGTGCATCGCGAATAAGAGAAGGATAACAATCCGGCACAGCAAATTAAATGGCGGAATTCTCAAAATTGGGTCGGCGGTGTCCTACATGCAAGATAATGTCAGGTATAGAAACCGATTGTTGATACGTGGGACTACCACACTTCGCTGACACGACTATCAATGACGATGCACAGTCGTATCTACGCTCAATCAGGGATATTTTCAGGAACGTTTACCAGAACTCATGTCATCAACGGGATGATATGCATTCTTTAAAATTCACCAGACCCACACAGTCTCAGTGCAGGCCCGGCAAAAAATCACTCAGGCAAAAACCGCATTCAGACTAGCAATGATCGCCGTCTGGCTGCCATCCGCCAGGGGAACCGTTACAGTGCTGCCTTTGAAAGCGACCACGCTTTGTCCGGACGAGGCCGATTGCGTGAAAGGAGTGCGGGAACTGGCGTGGGCCATGCTGCCGTAGGGGCCATAAGTGGTGCCGCTTTTTCCGGTCAGGGTCAGTTGCAGGACGCACTGCCAGCCAAACCATGTACCTGTATAGCCAGAGACGGACACTATCGGATCGTTATACGGGATGTTGGCAACCTGGCTGGTTCCACTATTGCCACCGTGCTGCAAAGTGGTGAAGATGCCGGTTTCCTTGTTCTGAGTACCGATGTTGTAAGGGCCGGTGCCGGTATTGACGGACTGTATGGCGTTGAGCACATCGCCGGAGCGCACTGTTACTTGCGTGATATTCGGGTTGCCCGCTGCTGCGATAATCGCGGTGTCGTCAAAGGCATTGCCAACAGGCGGATTAGCGAGCTGATCAAGGATCATGAATTGTGCCTGCTCGAACTGGAAGTTGCCAGAGTTCAGGCGCCACATGAACACATCCTGATAATTGTACTGCTTGCCACCGCTGTTAAAGCCTGTGGAAACAGCATTCCATACCTGTTGTGCGCTGGCGTTAGGTGCTGAATTACCTGGTTCAAACTGCGCGCCATAACCGATCACGGACGGCGAAATACCGGCATTGATGAAGCTGGATAAAGGAGTGCCGTCGTAGAATTGCGGCGAGACAAAATCGAAGGCGCTGTTAACCGTGGGATAGTCGATGGAATCAGTCGGCCAAGCAGGTGTAAATGACAGGAAATATTTGACAGGTTGCTCATCAAACACCTGGCGTATCTTGGAAAACAGTATATTGAACTGGTCCTGGGTCATGTCGTCAGAGACATCGCCTTCCCAGTCTATATCAAGGCCATTCATGCCATTGCCTTGCAGATAGCTGACAAGATTATTGGCAAATTGTGTTGCCTGCGTTTGCGGATCACCTGTCTTGGAAAAAATCGCAGCCAGGGTATTGGCGCCTGAATACACCATCGTCGCCAAAAACTTGATGCCGGGGTTGACCTGGCGCGCATCATGCAGCACAGAATTCAGATAATCCTGATTGCTGAGCCCGCCTTCATGCGTTGAACTGCCAATTTCTATGGTGTCACCATTTACGGCCGGGGTGACGGCAAAAAAAGCGATGCCGAGAAAGTTGGCGCTGTTATAGGTTTTATTGCTGATGAGTGTTTGAAAGCAACTGTTTGTGCTGTTGTAGTTGGTGCCGGGTGGTTCATCTTCGTTCAGATAGATCCACGCATTGATGCCATTTGCCAGGTCTGCCATGTTGATACTCCTTTGGATTGATGTGATAGTTTGCCTATCCTCAATATGCAGCCATCAGCATGATGGCCGTAAAGGCCATAAAGTCGGCGCGAAACCTCATGCCATCTGCATATCTTCATAAAGAAATCGGACTGGGTGGGCTTTGCAATCGCGCTAAAAAGCGGATTGACGTTAACTTTTCCGGTATCAATTCCTATACCAGGAGCAGCATCGGAGATTGCTGAAAAGTTAACATTTTTATTATATCAAAAAAACAATTTATTACCAGTTTTTTTGCTTTTTAAATATGATCTATAGGCCCCAAGCCTTTTGATGAGAACAACTGAGTTGCTGCGTCAAAGGCGGGCTCCAGTCCACCACAATAGTCAAGTGCGCCAAAAGTATGGGCGAGGTCTTTCAACCAGACAAAAAAGTCTGAGGCCAACACCAGGCCTGCGTCCTTGCAGTCTTTGGTGGATAAAAGTATGACTACATCAAAAGCATTTTCGCCATAGATAATCTGCATGCTTGGATTTTTCAGCATTTGCTGATCAATCTTCATTTCATGAAGATTTAAGAAAAAGCTGCTGTAGTTTTCGCCTTTGAATATCTGCGCCCAAAAGCTTTGACTAAAGACGTTTTGAAATTCAAGTTCTCCAAGACCATTTTGCTCAAAGTTTCGCACATTAGAAATATCGATAGCGAGCCTGGACATCAAAGATGCAAGCTGATTTACAGGAACTGATTCCAGCAAAAATTCTAGTAGCCCATTCAATCTGTAGCCTTTACAAGTTTTATCCGTGTGGTTCTTGTAGCGCGATCTTCAGAAACGCAGTCGCGATATCGCCTCAAGTATAAACTACGCGCATGCTCAATTAGCGTGCGAAAGCCGCAGAATATACTGGTAGCCCATTCCTCAAAAAATCCCCAGTCCGTTTCTGGCGAGACTGTCCAGGTCTGAACATCAATACTGCCTGCTCTTGTCCAACACCATATAGACACCTTAAAGAGGAAGAGCATGATAGAACTGAACAATAAAGTCGCCATCATCACCGGGGCAAGCTCAGGCATAGGGCGGGCTGCGGCCTTGCTGTTTGCCAGCGCAGGGGCAAGCGTGATTGTTGCTGCGCGGCGGCAGCCTGAGCTGGATAGTCTGGTAACACAGATACGGCAGGCGGGTGGCCGTGCTGCAGGCATCGCGGGCGATGTCAGGCAGGAAGCCTATGCGCAAACCCTGGTTGAATTTGCCGTACAAGAATTTAGCGGCCTCGACATTGCCTTCAATAATGCAGGCACCATGGGTGAAATGGGGGCAACACCACAAGTGTCTGCCGCAGGCTGGCAAGACACGCTGGACACCAATCTGAACAGTGCATTTTTTGGCGCGAAATATCAGATACCTGCAATGCTCAAACGCGGTGGCGGCAGCCTGATTTTTACATCTAGCTTTGTCTGTCATACAGTGGGTTTTCCTGGTGTAGCCGCCTATGCCGCCAGCAAGGCGGGGTTGAATGGCTTGACGCAAGCACTGGCAACAGAATTTGGTGCGCAAGGCATACGCGTGAATGCGATCTTGCCTGGCGGCACAGAGACACCGATGGCACATCAAATGAATCACACGCCAGAGGCCATGGCCCAGGTCGCCCTACTGCATGCCTTAAAGCGTCTGGCACAGCCGGAAGAAATTGCGCAGGCAGCATTATTCCTGGCATCGGATGCATCGTCATTCATGACTGGTACCGCGATGCTGGTGGATGGCGGGGTGTCGGTGAACAGGACTTGAGGCGGGTTCCTTACGTGTACTGACATTCCACTGGTAGGGTGCGCCGTGCGCACCGTTTTTTAATTTTACTGATACCTGTAACGGTGCGCGCGGCGCACCCTACGCACCCTACTCACCTTGCTTGCATTTGCATATATACAAGTTCCTGTTTTTTTGCGATGATGCTGACTCTTTTGGCAAGGCATTGCCCCACTCCCGCTCAGCAACAAGGTTTTTACATGGCTACCGAAGTCGAGATTCAGAATTTGTACATCGCTTATTTCAACCGCCCTGCCGACAAGGCTGGCCTCGCTTACTGGAAGGATGTCAGCCTGAGTCTCTTGCAGATCGCGCAGAGTTTTTCTGAACAAAAGGAATATGCGAGTGCCTTTGCCGGGTTCACGGCAGAACAAACCATTAATGCCCTGTACAACAACCTGTTCAACCACAAGGCTGACACTGATGGCTTGGCGTACTGGAGTGGCCAGATCAAATCCGGCAAGGTCAGCATAGGGGCAGCAGCGATTGCGATTTTGAACGGTGCCACAGGTGCAGACCAGATGGCGGTGCAATCCAAGAATGCAGCGGCAATTGCATTCACCAAAAAACTGGTCGCTGATCCTTTGGCAGATTATGCCTATAACCTCGGTGGCGCGGCATTCAACACAGCAAAGAACTGGCTGGCCCCTGTGGTTGATATCTCCAGCGGTATTGATGCCATCAACAGCCTGGTCAGCATCACTGAAAAATTAACGTCGAACGCAGCCTACGGTAACGACAAACTGGCAAACGCAGTCCTCGCACCTGTGCTGGCGAGCCAGAACAATACAGGTAGCAAGACTGGGGACTTTTATTTCAGCGCAGACGATAGCCAGTTGCTGGCATCGAATACCAGGCTGACAGGCAACGGCGCAGCAGTGGCGCTCAATGTCAACAGCTTTTTTACGCCAGTCTCGCACAGCGGTGCAGTTGTTAGCGCCGTGCAGACACTGAACCTGCAAGCGGGTGCGGACACCAGCAATGCGGGCAATGATTTCCTCAACAGTTTCACGGTGATCAATGCCAACCGCATCAGTGGCGGTGACAATATCGTGCTTGGCAATCTGTCTGGCCAGACTGTGAACCTGAATAACCAGAGCGGTACATCGACAGTCACGCTGGGCGGCATCAACCAGAGTGTCACCCAGGCTGCAGCGCAGGCTAACTCTATCGTCAAAAGCAGCAGTGCCAACCTCAAAGGGGCGAGCTTCAATTTCAGCAATACCGGTACGGGCGACCATACACTGGAACTGTCTGACAGCAGTGGTTTCAAACTGGATCGTGTCAACATGATAGGCCTCAACAAGATCATCGTGCGCGGAACCGACGACACCAGCCTGGACGTCACCCCGTCGCGCGATCTGGCCATCAACCTGTCCAGCAGCAAAAATGTCACTATCGCTGCGAAGGGCGGACAAAATGTGAGTATCACCGGCGTCAAGGCATATGGGCTGACGCTGTACGGCAACAGCAAATTTACGATAGAAAACAGTCAGTTTTCCAGCATCGACCTTTCCGACAAAGGTGGCACACTGACGGTCAAGGAGATTAACACCGAAGACCACACTATCTACAGCTCCGTGCCTACCAAACTTGACGTGAGCAATGGCGGCGGTGGCACGATCAAATTCTCTGGTGCCGGTAGTTTTGACATCACGGGCGCGGGCAGCAAGCCCAAGGCGTATTTTTATGAATTTGGCGCAACTGGTGACATCAGCCTGACCACGGCCGGTACCAATTCTGTGGGCTTTTACGAGTTCCTGGGAACCGGGGCAGTCACCGTCAATCTTGGTGGCACTGGCATGCTGTTCCTGGGTGCTTACTCAACGCACAGCTCAACGACAGTAAATGTCTATCAACCGGGTTCCAGCATATTTATAACGGGCAACGGTGCACTGGTGAATGTGCTGGAGACAGAAGGCAAGACTGGTAATTTTAACTTGACGACCAGCAGTTCCACGCCAACCAATATCAAGCTTGCCAGGACGGGCGGCGGAAATGACAAGATGGAGATTAAATATTCGACAGTAGAAACCATCAAGACTGCGCTGTGCACCATTAGCAATTTCAATGTCACTGGCAACGATAAATTCGCCACAGGTACAGCGGCGACATCACTGAGTAAAATCAGTATCAACAGTTCTGACTTTGCCAGCCTCGCCAGCAATATTGCCAGCAGCGCGGCCGCAGCCGGACAGGCACTATCGGCAACTGCAGGGCAGGCATACCTGATCACAATCGGCAGTGGCGAGGCCGCAGGTACTTATCTGTATGAACACACTTCTACAATCGCCAATACTGTTGCGGGCACAGATGTCATTGTCAAACTGCTTGGTGCCAGCCAGTTTGGTGCAGCAGATATTGTCGATTACGCGTATTGACAGATAGTAGAGATGCAGGGACATGCTTGTCCCTACACTCTTTTGCCAGGTGCCTGCACGTACACTTGACGCCCCCGCCTACTACTGGCACACTACAGCTTCCATCAACCACCACAGGAGACAACATCATGAGAACCACGGATATTGCCCTCTTGTCGGCTGCCTGATCTGCTCACATCGCTGCCTTTATCGCCGCACACATCTTTTCTTGGCGTCTTAAAAAATTTATCGCTAGTGTGCTGATGCGTGCCTAAAATCGCGTCTGCTTGTGCGTCTGCTTGTGCGTCTGATCGCGCGCCGACTTCCATTTTCTTTTTTCGTTCCTGCTCGCCCCGGCTTTTTTCTTATTTGCCGTGCCTGCGGGATGGTTCAGTGCATCCAAAAACGATGCACGCCCATGAATATGGACAGACACACTTATCATGATCAATTTTGATTTCGCATCCCTGCGCCTGATCGGCCTGACACCGGCTATCGCCAACCAGTTGCACGCACTGGCAGCAGATAATGACGACGATGCCAGCCTGCAAATGGCACGTATTACCGAAGTACACCGCGACAGCCTGGTCGTTCACAATGGCAGCCAGAGCATGCAGGTGCGTGCCCTGCCGCGCCTCTTGCATGAGCTGGCGGCAGATGACAGCAACCTGGCCGTTGGGGACTGGGGCCTGTTGAGCAATAGCGGCGATATCGGCGCTGACTATAGATTCATCGCCCGCATGCCGCCACTCACGCATCTGGCACGCCGCAATAATGAAGGGCGTTTGCAAGCACTGGCCAGCAATGTCGATACCGCCCTGCTCGTCATGGGCCTGGACAGCGACTTCAAGCTGCGCAGGCTGGAACGTTACCTGGCACTGGTGCAGGCCGCCGGGGTCGCCCCCGTCATTGTGCTGACCAAGGCCGATGTGCACGAAGATGCGCAGGCGCGCCTGGCCGAGGTAGAACAACGCCTGTCTGCCAGTGTGCCTGTGCTTGCCGTCAACGGCCAGAGCGGCGCGACTGCAGACTTGCTGGCACCGTGGATGGTGGCAGGCCAGACTCTGATCTTGCTCGGTTCATCCGGCGCAGGAAAATCGACGCTGACCAATACCCTGGCAAGCAGCGCACAAGATACCGGTGCGGTGCGCACCAGCGATGGCCGTGGCCAGCACACCACCACCGCACGCTCGCTGCACCTGTGCCCCAGCGGTGCCTGCATCATCGACACCCCCGGCCTGCGCACTCTACAACTCAATCTCGACGAGCAGGAACTCAGCGCCAGCTTTGCCGATATCGGCGCACTGGCCGCAGAGTGCCAGTTCCGCGACTGCAGCCACCAGAGTGAGCCCGGCTGCGCCGTGCGCGATGCCATTGATGCAGACAGGCTCAGCAACTTCCAGAAACTGCAACGCGAAACCCGCCGCCACCAGCAAACCCCGCTGGAACGGATAGCAGCCAGATCAAAATGGAAGGTCTTGATGCGCTCAGTGAAGGAGAAAGACAGGATGAAGCGGAGCTAAGTTTGCGATAGGCCTGAGATGCGATTGGAATACGATTGGGATGCGTTTTGGATACGTTTTGGATACGTGCTGTCCATGATGCAAGAGTGACGCAAAGTGTTGTGACGCAAGCTGGAGACCACTGACTGGCACTCCAGCAGCGTTATTGCAGCCTGCAAATCCTGTAAATTGTGAGATGCGGTCTGCAACGCTTGAATGGCTTTGCCATCCCGGCATCGCATCTTAAATAAAATTTGCAACCAAGTTAGTTGCAATATAAAAATAAGTAATTTATAGTGTGAGCATTACAAGCTCAAACCAAGCGCATCATGACTACGCACAACATCACCACCGTCACACTCTACCGCCCTACAGGCCCTGAAGAGCTGGCACTGGTGCGCGACAGCGGCAACAAAAAATGGCCGCCCCGCCTGCCTGAGCAACCTATCTTTTACCCGGTGACCAATGTGGAATACGCAATACAGATTGCCAGGGACTGGAATGTGCCAGCAAGCGGCTCTGGCTATGTCACGCGCTTTGAGGTCAGCAAGAGCTTCATGGACAACTACCCCGTCCAGACCGTTGGTGGTGCCATACATACCGAGTGGTGGATACCGGCAGAAGATGTGGAACTCATGAATGCCAATATCGTTGGCGAGATTGAGCTCATCCATAGTTTTACTGCCTGAGGCAAGACTCAAACTTGATAAAATGCAGGGCGAACATGGCACGCCCTGCATTTTATTTTTAAGCTTATTCGCTTTCCCTGAGAAATTCCTCATACCGCAATTGTTCACGCACCATCCGGCGTACGCTGCGCACGACGCTCATACTGCCTATCACGCAGATAGCCATCACAACTAATATCAACCTGTAATCAAGCCCCATGTGATAGCGGCCGATAGAGAACAGATACGCCATCATTGCATAATAAAATGTTGGCAAAGACCAGTAAATGATGCCAGAACCCACCCACAGCAATTTGCTCTTTTTGGCGACTTCTACCAGATGCTTGAGGATGTTCAGATGCCAGATAAAAGCCGGGAAAGCAATAAAATATAAAGGCGCATGGGCTTTATCGAAGATGGTATAAAAACTGATGAGCCATGGTTTGATTGGGAGCCAGTGCAAACACATTACGATCAAATACAGTGCCCCTGGCAACAACATCAGCAAGCAACTTAATGCCAGGTTTCGCATAAGCTCAGACACATCCCTCAATGGCTGATATTCACGCGTCCTGCCCAAAACCAGCCGGGTAAACAAGAAACCAGCAAGTGCTGAAGATAACAAGACATGGAGAGTCAGGAAACTACCATAGCGTAAATATGGAGATAACAAGGACTTGTCTGCAAAAAACATGTAAAAAACGAGGCGCAAAAATAAGGCAGTTACCACCGTCAGGATAATCGAAGGCGCAATCCAATTTCGCCTGGAATCAGAAAACGCCCCTGCTTGCGCAAAGATAATAATTTGCAGCAAAACAACCACAAGCAAAGATGGCAAAGACAGGAAAGCAAAAATGGGGAACAGGTCCGTCATGAACCTGGACAAAGGCATGGAAACGCCTAGCGCGACAATATTCATTGATTTATCTGTGTATTGGAATTAAACGCATCTTACACTGACTCATGCTGCATTTGCCTGAGAACATAAGGCTAGAGAACGTTGACTAAAGTGCCGTCATCCCGCACGGCAGGCGGTATGCATACAGAGGTATATGTCAAGACGCAAAGCATCGTCATGAGCAAGCCGCATGCTATAGTCGCATCGCCATCAAGCTTCCTTACTTATGCCACATGCAAATACGTACAAAACTGCGGACAATATCTTGAGCAATACAAAAACCTGCAATACGACCAGTTTAATTTCTTCATGCGGCAAGCAGTGCACAGGCCAGCTGAGCCGCCTGTTTTTCACAGTATTCTGTTTCTCGTTCACCAGCCCGGCCTTTGCTTTTTCACCCACATCCAATCTCGAAGAACTGATCTATGCAGCCATTGGCAGTGCGATAGTCAGCCTGATTGCCATGGTCGTGGTGCTGGTCAAATTGAAGATCAGTTTATTGCCGCGTTTGCTCGCCATGCTGGCGACGCCTGTGCTGGTTTTCCCGCTGTGCATGGCGGGCAGCATGGGCATGGGTTACATTGCGCATGAAATCAAGCAGTACCAGCAAGAACAGGATGCGGCGCACATCGCCAGTGTAGAAGAAGACGTCTGGCAGCATAATTTCTTGCGCATCAATGCCTGTGAGGGTAATCATGAATTGCTGCAATCAGAACTGGCCTCGGGCAGGCATCAGATAGAAAACAAGTTACGCGCCTTGAATGAATGTGTGCTGCCGCAGGCCGATGCGCAGGCATTGCGCATCCTGTTGCAGGATGCGGTGATCAATGACAAGGAGGGGCGTGCCTATTGCACTTACCTGTCACCGGTCTTGCAGAGCATGAATACCGTTTTGCTGGATGTATTTGTCGAGCAAAAGCTGTCGCTCGCCTGCACTTCGCCCAAATATGCTTATGTCCCCGATACAAGCAAAGTCGCGCCAGCATGGTGGGATATTCTGAACGATGAGCAAATCACAGACACAGACCACCTGTTGACTGTTTTGCGCTATTTGCAGGCGCATGGCGTGGATATGAAAATCGTCGCGAATGACCGTTCGCTGCTGACTATCGCCATGGAAAGTGGCAAGGTCGATCTTGTCCTGTTTGCCCTGGATGCAGGTGTCGATCCTTACGCCATCCCTGAGAACGATAGCATGCTGTCGCCACAGCAAATCTGGACCCTGCAAAGATTTGGCTATGCCGATGCGGGGCCAATAGCGTACAGCGAAGCAGACCAGAAACGCATACAGTCACACCTGCGTGAAATGAATAGCAAGGAGGCGGCATCACTGGCACAGAAGCTGCCGCTTAAAGGCGGCCTGGCAGCGGCCAAAGATGGCGGTGCCGGGTTACTGGCCTACCTGATCAAAAGCAGCAACAATATGCGCGAGCTTAACCGCGCTGGCCGCGATCTCATCGACGTATATGCCCAGACATCACCGGCGGTATTGGACGTGCTTGACCGTCTTAACGATCAACAGTTGCGCGATTTTATCTGCCCGGATGCCAGCAACAGGGGCGACGACATTGACAATAGCAATGGCCATGCACTGTATGCACGTGCAGTCAGCGCCGAGAATCAGGCGCTGGTCAATTTCTTCAAACGACGCAAGATGCCTGAGACTTGCCCGGGCATGCCCAGGCAAGAGCAGTAACACAGACCCAGCACTTGAGTTGACTTGATGGCAAACCCGTGCTGACCTGCTATCAAGTCAATGCAGGTGCCGGTTTGATATTTGGCAGCGGCACGTTCTTGCCATCGACAGTCAGGCTGAATGTCGCCCCATTGTGCACCAGCCGCACTTTCAGCACGCCCTTCTTTTTATAGACAACGGTACCATTGAGGCTGAGCTCACCATCCTTGAGTTCAAGGATATTGCCGCTTTCATTTGCAATGCCTGCCACGCCATCGATGGTCGAGACTTTGGTATCGCCGTCTATCTTGACGCTGCTGCTATTGGTATCGGGTGCTGCAACGGCGGGGATATTTGCCGACAAGGCTGCCAGCATACTGAGCAAGACGAATGTGGATTTCATTTTTGATCGTGTCATCACAAAGAAATAAAGAAGCACTACCCTAAGACATATCAATTGCTTTGTCAAACAGGCAATGCAAGCCAAGCTCATATGCATGTCCGCTGCCCTGCCTTGAAGCCGTCACTTATCTATCTTAATGAGTATCTTCATGACTACCTCATGAGCACCGGCACTGGCATGAGTGTAGGCAACAATGCAGGCACGGATGTAGGCACTAAAGTAGCAATAAAGCAGAACGAAAAAAAACCTGCCAGTGGCAGGTTCTTTTAAAGTCACCCAAGCCGGAATAAACGCCCTTACTATCTGTAAAGTGAATCTATATCCCAGGATGACATGTTATGTATGCAGTGCTTATCCCTGCTCCCTGGCTTATCTGCCAGGTGATACAGTTCTTTGCAACGTGAAGACATTCTAAACACCCCAGCCGCGCAAGTCTGTACGCTGACACACACAGTTTCATTTCCACCGGGTTTTACCAAATGTAATTAAAGCTGCATCTGACCTGTAACTGCTTATACTCGCGGCTTATAGAATAATTAAGCTTATTTGACATGACATTTTGCCGCGCTAATTTATCTTGCTATTTACCCTGCTATTTACCCCAGCTTCCGTTGTTGGCAAGCTTGCTCAGCATCGCCCTGGTGACGCCGGCATTGCAGGCCATGCCTGTTGAAGTGCATACCCGCATCGCTACGCCCGCCATCACAAGCAAAAAAATAGCGCTGACACTGGATGCATGCTCGGGCAAGTTTGATGCTGAGTTGCTCGATTTTTTGATACGCAAGCGCATACCCACCACCATCTTTGTGACCAAAAAATGGCTGGACAAAAACCCACAAGGCGTTGCCATCATCAAGGCTAATCTTGATTTGTTTGACGTTGAAGACCACGGTGAAAAACACATCCCCGCCATCATAGGCCCAGGCAAAAAAGTCTATGGCATGGCCGGTGAACCCGACATCGCCAGCCTGCAACGTGAAGTCACCGAAGGTGCCAAAGCCATCACCAGCGCCATGGGCACGACACCGCAATGGTACCGCGGTGCCAGTGCCAAATATGACCCGCAAGCCATGGACGAAATCAAGCGCATGGGTTACAAGATCGCCGGTTTCTCCCTGAACGCCGACCAGGGCGCGACCCTGCGCAAGCACGCCATCATCAAACAATTCAAACGCCTGCAGGCAGGTGACGTCATCATAGCCCACATGAACAAGCCAGCCTCTGACTCTGCGGAAGGTTTGGCAGTGGCACTGGAAGAGACATTGAAACAGGGCTTTGTGTTTGTACGACTGGATCAGGTAGAGCTGCAGAGGGTGGATTTGCAGAAGCAGCAGAACGCGAAGCGTAGTCTGGCTTTAGCGAATTGAAGTGGTTTCAGCCTTCGTCTTCTGAGGCAGAGAATCAGAGGCTTTTGTAGGGTGCGTTTCAACGCACCGATTCTACGCAAATTAAAACGGACATCGACCAACTTTTCCGCTTTAGAGATTGCGAAATAAATGGTGCGTTGAAACGCACCCTGCGAGGCTGAAATACTTTAAGATTTTTCTTATCCGCAGAGCGCGTTAACGCACTCTACAAAACTACATAGGAAGCGCGACACCCAGATAGCTCACAATACCATCACTGTCAAATGCAAGCACGACCTGAAGCTTATCTTCTCGCATAAAATATCGACTATCAGACTGATGAAATTTATCAGGCATCCCGAGCAATTCATGTACCTGCAGTTGCGACATGCCATTTTTTATCCCAAAAGGCAGCACACCTAAAAATGCCGAATAGAGCCTGGTCTTCTGAATAAAGAATTGAACATCGACCAAAATCTGCTCTTCAAAAAGTAAGTCTATTCCTTGCTGTTTCGATCCTATATAACGACAATAAGGTGGATCATCATACATATCCAGAAGATGATTATCTCCGATGGCTTGCAGGACATCTGGATCATTGTGATTTTTCCCCAGTAAAGAAAGTAATTTTGATGATGGTATATTCATGGATATATTTTTTCAAATTGCACTCTCACAGAGCTATAGCCAGCCCACCTTCAACTTCGAGCAATCCTCGCACTTGTATTTATGCGATTTGTACAATTACGCTGCGTTCGTCGCATCTAGAGAAACTGCAGGCGCCAAAGAATTCCACGCCGCCTGCGTCAGGTGCTCACGGTATTTTTTGGGTGAGGTATTTACCCGGCCTGACAACCAGGCGCGGCAATAGTTTTCTGCCTGGCCTATCAGCAGCGATGGCAGCAAATCATCTGGTATGTGCTTGATCAAATCACGCCTGCCGGGTGCGGCCCACCAGGCGTGCATGTTTTTATTGCGGGCGCGATTACGGCTTGCCAGTTCATCGGCCTGCGGCCCTTTGGCAATTGCTGCGCGTGCCTGGTACTGGAAGCGTGCCAGCTCTGGCTGCTCAGTCACCCAATCGACGTAGGCGCAGACGATGGCGGCCACGCCTTCTTGCGCGGTCTGGGCTTTGCCCAGGTAGTCTGCCAGCAGGCGTGCCTGGTCTTCGAGCGCGCTGAAGAACAGTGCTGCCACCAGGCCTTCTTTGCTGCCAAAGTGGTGATAGATATTGCCGACACTGGTGTCGCAATGCTGCTTGATGATTTCTATCGTGGTCAGGTCCAGGCCGTGTTCATTAAAACAGGCGAGTGCGCCCAGCAGGATATCGCGCTTTAACTGCGCACGCCTGCCGGGGTAATTGCGTTCGAGTACGTCTGCTGTTGCCAAGTCTATGCTGCCTGAAAATGAGTAAGAAGGTAAATGAGCGTGACCGTTTAATGTCGATGATACCGCAGCTCGCCCGGGAGTAAACCGCTTGACACCGAAAAATGTTCTAGAATATTATTCTTAAACAGAATTTAATTCTATTTTAGAATATTATTCTAATTAAAGGTTTTTCTTATACACTTCAGGAGACAATCAATGAGCCAGGCATTAGAGATGTTCAAACTCAGCGGCCCCGAGCAATTCAGTAAAATGGTTTGCCAGATGGCCCCTTACTTCAGCACCATCAACCCGACGCTGAATGCGCTGCGCCCCGGTTATGCGGAGGCGCACATCCCGTTTAAGCGCGAGATCACCAATCATCTGGGCACCATTCATGCGATTGCCCTGTGCAATGCGGCTGAGCTTGTAGCTGGCACAATGACCGATGTCACTGTCCCCGCAGGTGCGCGCTGGATACCCAAAGGCATGACAGTGGAATACCTGGCCAAGGCCAAAACCGATGTCACCGCAGTAGCAGATGGCAGCGGCCTGGACTGGAGCACGGCGGGCGACAAGATCGTGACCGTGGATGTGCTTGATGGCGGCGGCGTTAAAGTTTTTACGGCGCGCATCACCATGAATGTGAAGCTGGCGGAGTAAACAGACTGCGACATTAATGTTAGCCGCCGCCGTAACGTAGTGCGCATTATAATGCGCCCTACGTTTATCCCTATGCCAAGGTTGCCGTGATCAAGTTGCAGGCAAGCTGCAGAGTGCGCTGCTACCTACCCTGCGCACTCTCAACTGGTGGTCAATTCAATAAAACCCGATCTTCACCGATAATCTATACGTGTAATGTCTTTGACAGACCCACGATACAGGTGGGCACGGGTATGCATATCGAATATGCCTTCTATCAAAACACGTTTGCGATTGAAGGCTGACTTCAGTTGTTTTTCCTTTTTTTGATAACGCATGAAATCATTTTCCGTTTCCATCTGCCCTTCTTGTATAGACAGCCATACAGATTCGGCAGGCGAGCTGTCTTTGCTCAATTGCAGCGCAATGGTTTCGTCAGCAATCAAGAGGTATCCTGTGACACTGATTTTCTTGCCATGAAAACGCTCAGGCGCGGTGATCAGATTAATGATGGAAACCGCATAGCGTTCGCATTGACTATCTGCAGCACGGCTATGGCAATAGAATTGATCAATATCCGCATCGCTTGCACTTGCACTTGCAGCAGAAAATGCAAACATCAACATCAACATCAGTTTCAGACCTGGAATTTTCAAAGCGATTCCTCTTTCACATATGAACTGGAGCTTGATTCGCTCAAGAATTCCGCAGGCAAGTATCCGGCACATAGGCTTACTCTGCTAAACTACATTATGGCACTACCATCTGCACAAGATGATATCTTTGACCAACGCCTGGCCCTTCTCCCGCTATCGGACATTCCTCATGGACTTCATACTGGAATTCTTTTTCGAAATCCTGTTTCAAGTGATCCTCTATGGCACGGGTCGCGTGCTGATTCCTGCCCTGACTTTGGGTATCATGCGCGGTGAAGGATTCAAGAGCAAAACACCGGCGGGCAAATCCTATTACTGGCGCGGCAGCAAGGGCCTGGTCCTGAGCACCAATGTGACCATCTTTATTGGCCTCTTGTTCTGGGTAGGCGTTGCTATTGCAGCGGTGGTCTATTTCAATCGCTGATCAAGTCAGGCTTACGCCCTGATCCAGCCCTTGGCAATAGGCCAGGCCAGCAGATAGCGGTAAAGCTTTTCCACCGCCTGCATGAACGGCTTACCCCATCTTGCCCAAACGGGCAACAGCAACAAATAGGCAAACAGCGACACCGCAAGAGCACCCAACATATCCAGCGGAAAATGCACACCCAGAAAAATCCTTGACCAAGCAACCGCAACACCCACAACAGCCGTTACCATGCCCCACAGCAGCTCACCCGTCAGCAGCAGGCTGCAAGCCATGCTGGCGAAGACGATGCCGTGGTCGCTGGGGAAAGAGGGGTCAGCAGCATGCGGTATCCAGGTATGCCCCAGTCCTATCATGAAGGGACGAGGATGTGGCCAGAACAAGGCCAGCAACTGGCCAGTCGCCAGGGCAATGCAGCAAACCAGGCAGGCCCTGAGTGCCAGTTGGCGGCGTTGTGGCTGCCATAACCAGATAACCACCAGCGCCAGCGGGATCAGGTAGATCAGGGCATCTGCTATAAAACTGGCCAGACCTATCAGGCCTGCACCAGTCCCGGAGCCTGCGTTCAGTTGCAAAAACAGGCTGCGGTTCACTACTTCTATCGGATTCATCAACTTGTCCTGTGCAAGGTATGGGGATTGATTTGCAGGCGGTGCGCCGCGCATGCTTGCAGTGCTGCTTGCAAATGGGTGCATCGTACAAACATCTTATACCAGAATCTTCCACACACTTTCCAGCATCGCATAGCCCTGCGCATCGTATTGCCTGAGCTCGGCACGGTGATACGGAAAAAAATCATTCTCTCCAAAATACGCTTCACTGAGTTCTGCAAAATACTCACGATGATTGCTGATGGCATAGGCCTCTTGCAGCTCAGGCCTGTGGTCGCGGGTGACCTTGCGGTATAGGCCAGCAGCCTTGGCACTGTCGTAGGCGCGCTGGATAATGGCATCAAGCTCGGGGTGCTGAAAATGGTAGGCGTGCGCCATTTCATGCAGCAGCGCATAGGGCTGGCTGTTGACCATGGTGGTGAATTCTTTCCAGTTACAGATTTCTATATTGCCGGCAAATTCAACGGGGTAGCCATGCTCTTGCAGCCATTGTGCAGAAGGATGGTATTGCGCACCAAAGGCGCGGTAAGTGCCACTGGAAACATAGATGCTGACCTTGCGCAAACCGGCCTGAGCCTGTGCGGGCAACTTATTGAGTTTGTTCAGTTGATCATTCAATGCGCTGATGAAGGCAGACCTAGATGCAGCGTCTGCCGTTTGCAAGCCCTGGTCAAACATCAGTGTCCAGCCATCTGTCTGGCTTTTCTGGTAGGTGGGGGCAGCACGCACACGGGGAGTATTCAACAAGAGTAAAGCTGGGCTGAACAATAGCGCCCGGCGGCGGCTGTTGATGTGGGTGCTGGGCATGAAATCTGTCTGTTGTATGTTGAGTATGAATAAATCAGCAGGATTAAAACATGCCCTCCCGCGATGGCGCAAGCCCATGCGCCATCGCGACCAGCAGGAACAGATCAGCGGCGGTGCGGTGCCCAGTAGCCTTCCCTGAAATGCCAGGAATGGCCTACCTGCTCCCAGTGATGCCCGACCCAGTAATGACCAGAGCGTGGTGCTGACCAGTAGCCGCGGTGCCACACATGGCGGCCACCTTCCCAGAACCAGGCGCCGCCTATCCAGATATATCCGGGGCTGGGGGCTACGCCTATGACTTCAGAATACGGTGCAGGCGGTGCAGCTTCCACCACGACCACACCAGGTGCATAGGCAGGCTGGGCATACACCGGCTGAACCACGGGTACAGGCTGCACCACAGGCACAGGCTGCGCATGATAGTAAGGGCGAGGTGCCACGACACAGCCTGTCATGGCGGTGGCAGCTGCCAGGGCTGCCAGAGTAAGAGGGATTGCTTTCATTTTTATAACTCCAGTTTGATAGGCGCATGGTGACGCACCAAGCACACAGGCATGCTCCAGGCTGCCTTGTGTAGAGTTAACGGCTATCTTAAAAACCATGTTGACCGGGTTTTGTAATGATTTGTAGCAGCCAGATTGCAAGCCCGTAGCACTGGTAAGCAAATGAAACTGCCATGTGTATCAAAAGCACTTGCCCGGCACCGTTTTGTATTGCACACTTGATATGGTTCCCTACCCTGCCCTGCAAACCCACCTATCTGGAGACATCATGCGCATCAACAAAAACTTCGCCATTGCCGCTGCTTTTTTTGCAGGCCTGATTGCCTCACCCCTGATGCAGCATATGGTCAGCGATGCCCATGCCGATGCACCTGGCCTGACTGCCAGCATCATAGACTTGCTGGCGATCAAGCATGATGACTTGCCCAAGACTGGTAATCCAGATTTGAATGCCCGCCCACTGGTGGTCACGGACAATGCCACGGTCGGCATACAATCCGGCAATGTTGCGAAGCACATACACCCACAGACTGACGAAATCCAGTACATCATCGAAGGCAGCGGCAGCATGTGGCTGGGTAAAGAACGCAAAGATTTCAAACCCGGCAGCCTCATCGTCATCCCCAAAGGTACAGCCCACGCTGGCAGCATCGTCAGCAACGGCCCGGTCAAAGCCATCGCCATCAAGATCCCGCCTCAGGGCAAGACGGATACGGTGTTTGTGGATTGATGTTTGATCGCGGTGATTTGGTGACAGCAGTTTGTTGACAGCAGCGTGCCACAATTCGTAAGGTGCGCCATGCGCACCGTTTTTATCATGTGCCAATTCGTGACAGTAAACTTGCTCAGTGAAAATCAAAAAGAAATACACTCGCGTCATCCTGGAAGAACTAAAGCTGGGTCGTGAGCACATTGAAAATCTCGATTTGCTCGAAGAGCTGGTATTTGACTGCCTGTCACTCAGCAAAGCCGGGTTACAAGAGCGCTGGCTTGGTATAGGAAAAATTTTATATGCCAATGCAATACGTCTGGAACTTGATGAAGACATTGATCAGTTGACCAGTTTCGCGAGATCTGTTGCTGGCGAGATCATATCTCCCAAAGCACACCGGGATTGGTGGGGCAATGGTTCAAGCTGGGAAAGTCAAAACTATCACAACTTCCCGCCATTTATCAAAAAAGGCAGTGGTGTCAGGATGTCGCCGGACGGCATACTTAGCCCGGAAGAATCACAGCATTATATGGCTGGTATGTTTTTGTGGGTTGTGCGTACCGACAAGGATATGCATGCAGATGCACAGGCAATACTGGATGCGGCCCCAATGAAGCTGCTCCTGCTGGAGCGTTTGTAAAATGACATTCGCTGGCAATCGACATTGCCTAAGATTGGCGTTTGCATGGTGCGCACGGCGTACTGACAGTAAAATGCCATCATTTGTAGAGTGCGTCATGCGCACCGTTTTTTTTACCGCATCGATTATGTGATCAAGTTAAGTTGACACTTGAACGGTGCGCACGGCGCACCCTACTGCTGTATTTGCCTATTTTATTGATCCCTGCCCTACTCGCTTTAAATGAAACTTACCATGCGCTCATCCGATGTTGAAAACAAAGTTACCTCGGGCAAGTCAATGCCAGCATTTTTGTTATTTGGCCTGACATGTTGCCTGCCCAGCCTTGCCATGGCGAGCGACTATAGCGGGATCCTGGGTTTACTTATCGTAATGCTTTCATTTCCCGTCGCAGCTATCAGTCTGGTGGTGAGTCTGGTGCTGGTCACCAAGGGCAAGTTCAGAAAACCTGGATTTTTCAAAAAGTATGCAGCCAGCTTTATTCTTGTTGCCGCCATACTCGTCTTGACCACCTATGTGGGAAATGATAAAAAATCACAGCTTTATGCACTGCAGGGTGAATCTTTACTGCTGCTCATCATCCTGCTACCGGGGTTCATACAATATCTGCGGCGGCATCTGTATGATGACAATACGCAAGAAGAGTGAAGTGCATTTGTAGCAGCGTGCATTTTGTAGTAGCGTACATTTACAGGAGCGGGCTGTGCTTAACCACAACAAAGCGAGAATCAAGAGAGGAACCATGATAACGCCAAGTGGGCCAAATGAAGGAGCATGGAAGAAATTGGGTCCAGAGGAGAAGACCTCCCATCACGCATTTGCGATCATGTTTTGGGTGGTTTTTTGTGCGTGATGGTGTGTAGTTACATGGGATACATTTGACGCTTAATTTGAAGTTCTAATGCCATGCATTGCATAAAAATGTTATTTTTCCAAAATCGTAACTCCAGGTATCTGCACCAAAAAAGCCTTCAACTCATTTATTGGAAGTCCTACATCCTGCGCTAGAAACTCTGCATTGGAAACAATGGCGGTACACTCGGGATCTGTGTCGGTAAACACATTCAATGTAACTCGCAGTTTCTTTGGCCAAGTTCCCCGTAAGAAAAATCGCGTGCATCAACAGGAGAATGAAGTGAAAAATGTGGCCATGCAGGTAAGCTGATGGTCCGCATGTCTGTATTAAGAAAGCGGCAATCATTCATATTCGCGTCTACAAAATCGCAATTCACAATTGAAGATTTGTCAGAGTTATCCCAGTCTCCAAAATCACAGCCTGCAAAATCTCCGCAGAATTTCACCTTGTTAAAATGAGCCTTCTCAAAATGAAAATTCTCAAGCCGCGGGCCTTGTTCAAAAAACCCTTCTGTCATTTCCACGCCTGAAAAAAATATATTTCTTGCAATTGCATTTGAAACGATTTTGCAGTTCAACAATCGCAAATTCGGGCCCAGAAAATAATCTACATTTGGTTCAAGTGTAATCACTTGGTCCAGCACTGACTTATCTTTCATTAATTTCCTTACTTAAAACCGGTCATTCAAAAATTCAAGCAAAGCCGCTCACTTATAGGGTAACCCATCAGCACTCCAATACATCCACTCACCGGCTTCAACTCCATCCAGATACTCGCCTTCAGCGGCAATGTGGCCATTGTCATGATAATCGCGCCACAGCCCATTTTCCTGACCATCAGTATATGAACCCTCTGAGGACAAGTTTCCATTTGGATGGTATGCGCGAAACAATCCATGTCTTATCCAGCGCGTACCGTCGGCAGACATATATCTTGAATACCTGAAATGAATTCCACCATTCTCATAGGGGATTTCGGCGATATTTAATTCTGTATGCATCAATTTTAGCCAAAAATACAACGAGATTAATAAATAAACAAGACCAGAGATATTCGACATTCTGGCAATATCAGCTGGCTTATGCAAGCTTAATCAGGCAAGCTTAAAATCCAGACCGTTTGTGCTATCCTTACAAATAGACAATATACAACAGCTACAAACACCAACAATAAGCCATCAGCTCCGATGATGCACCTGCCACTGCCAAGGCTTTATGGATAATTCACCTGACAAAAAGCCCATCTACGTCACGCAACCTCATTTGCCTCCGCTTGAGGAATTTATTCCTTATCTGGAGCAAATTTGGGGCAATAAGATACTGACCAATGGCGGGCCTTTCCATCAACAGCTGGAAGCTGCGCTGTGCGAATACCTCGGTGTTGAGCACCTGGCGCTGTTCACCAATGGTACGCTGGCGCTGGTCACGGCCTTGCAGGCCTTGCGCATTACTGGCGAGGTGATAACTACCCCTTATTCATTTGTGGCAACCGCGCATTCGCTGCTGTGGAATGGTATCAAGCCAGTGTTTGCGGATATAGACCCGCATAGCCTGAATCTTGACCCGACAAAAATCGAGGCGGCCATCACCCCGCAGACCACGGCCATCATGCCTGTGCATTGCTATGGTCACCCTTGCGATGTCGAGGCGATACAGTCGATTGCTGACCGTTACAATTTGAAGATTATCTACGATGCGGCCCATGCTTTTGCGGTCAAGGACAGGGGCGCGAGCATCATGCGTCATGGTGATCTGTCAGTATTGAGTTTTCATGCGACCAAGGTATTCAATACCTTTGAGGGTGGTGCCATCATATGCCCTGACGCCAAGACCAAGAACCATATAGATCATTTGAAGAACTTTGGTTTTGTCGATGAAACCACGGTCACGGCACCCGGCATTAACGGCAAAATGAGTGAGTTTAATGCCGCACTGGGCTTGCTGCAGTTAAAGCATATAGACCAGGCACTGGCGCGACGCCGCGAGATTGATGCGCTCTACCGTGAATTGCTGAAGGATGTGCCAGGCCTGCGCTGTGTGCAGGGCGGTGGCAATGAGGTGGCGAACTGTGCTTACTTCCCTATCCTGATCAACGAGGCTTATCCTGTCAGCCGCGATGCGTTGTATGAATCATTGCGGGCGCAAAAGATCATGGTGCGGCGTTATTTTTACCCACTGATTTCTGACTTCCCCATGTATCGTGGCTTGCCATCGGCACAAAAAGATAACCTGCCAGTCGCCCGCGTGGCGGCACAGCAGGTATTATGCCTGCCGATTTATCCTGAGCTCAGCGATGCGCAGGTCAGCATGATCGTTGAGCACATCGCCAGTCAATAATGGAAGCGGCTCCTACTGTTGCAGATGCCGGCCCCGATACCGGCTCAGGGACTGGCCTCAAGGTTGCCATCATGCAGCCTTATTTTTTTCCCTATATAGGCTACTTCCAGCTCGTCAATGCGGTGGATTTGTTCATCGTGTATGACAATATCAAATATACCAAAAAAGGCTGGATCAACCGTAACCGCTTTTTGCAAAACGACCAGGACTGCATGTTTTCGCTGCCGCTGAAAAGTGATTCGGATATGCTGGATATTGTTGAGCGCGAACTGGCCGCCGACTTCAACCCGCGCAAACTCTTGCAGCAGCTCAGCGGCGCTTATCGCCGTGCGCCTTATTTTGCACAAACCCTGCCTTTGCTGGAGGCGGTATTACTGCATGATGACAAGAATCTGTTCCGCTTTCTGGAGCATGCCTTGCGCAAGACTTGCGCGCATCTGGGTATAGCAACTGAGTTCAAGGTGTCATCGACCATCCCCATCGCCCATGAGCTCAAGGGCAAGCATAAAGTCATGGCCATGTGCCAGGCTGTTGGTGCGCATACCTATGTCAATGCGATAGGCGGTATGGACTTGTACGAACCGCAAGAGTTCAGCCAGCATGGGCTGGAGCTTAAATTCATACGCTCGAAACCGTTTGAATATGCACAGGCTGGCGCGGACTTTGTACCCTGGCTATCGATCATTGATGTGATGATGTTCAACCCGCCTGAAACCATACAAAGCACTCTGGACCAGGGTTTTGACTTGATTTGAGCCGGCCTCGCGTAAAATGCGCTTATGAAGCATGAATAACTGCATGAATAATTGCATGAATAACTGCATGAATGACAGCGTGAGTGACAGCATGAAGGAAGCATCCATGTTCAAATGGAAAAAACTGGGCAAGATATTTGATCCGGCGCTCATCAAAGACCGGCCATGGATATCGGCCTTTGCACAAGCACCCAGCACCTTGATCTTTGAAGACAGAATCAGAGTGTATTTTGCCTGCCGCCCGCCGGTGGATAACCAGGGCAATTATGTCAGCTTGTCGGCCTATGCCGACTTCAGGCGGGATGACCCTAGCCAGCTGATCAGTGTATGCGAAGCGCCTTTGCTACCCCTGGGTGGCCCTGGTAGCTTTGATGAGTTTGGGGCTTACTTCACTTCAGTAATACGTAAGGATGAAGACATACTGGCCTATTATGTCGGTTATTCGCGCTGTGAGTCTGTACCATTTACGATCAATATCGGTGCCGCCATCAGCCATGACGGTGGCGATAGCTTTGCCCGGCTTGGCCCTGGCCCGGTCTTGCCCTGTACGCTGGATGAACCATTTTTTTTGACGGTACCAAGAATCCGCCGCTTCAATGGCCGCTGGTATCTGTTCTATAGTGCCGGGCAACGCTGGTTGCAGACGCCCAGCCGCGCAGAGCCGGTGTATCAGATCAGGATGGCGACCTCGGATGACGGCATCAACTGGGTCAAGCATGGCCGCAACCTGGTCGAATGCAGGATAGGCGAAAATGAATGCCAGGCCTGCCCCGATGTCTTTGAATATGGTGGCAGATACCACATGCTCTTCAGCTACCGTGCCAGTACCAATTACCATGGCAAGGAAGGCGGTTACCGCATGGGCTATGCCAGTTCTGATGATTTGTTCAACTGGGTGCGCGATGATGACAAGGCGGGGCTGGAGATTTCTGAAGAAGGCTGGGATTCAGAAATGGTATCCTTCCCCCATGTATTTGCCGTTGATGGCGCAGTTTATCTGCTCTACCTGGGTAACCAGATGGGCAGGCATGGGTTTGGCCTGGCCAGGCTGGAAAGCTGAACTGATAAAATCCTTGCCGCTTGCTGCTTGATTTCAGCAAGGGCAACTTAATAAATGAGATGAATAAGATGACAGTGAATCCTCTGCTCGACAAAGAAAAAGGCTTGCTGGAAGCCTATGCCGCCAACTACATTACCTCCGACGATTCCAGCCAGCAAAGGCTGATGCGTGAACTGGAGATCCGTGTCTTCAAACAATTCATGAAGCGCGGCAAGGCGCTGGAGCTGGGTTGCGAGATCGGCTATATGTCCGAGCTATTGAGCCCGCTGGTAGATACGCTGGATATTGTCGATGCTTCACAAGAATTCCTGGATAGGACCAAGTCTCGCAATCTGCCGAACGCGAATTATTTTTGCTCGCTATTTGAGCATTATGAAGCGCCCCATCAATATGATGCCGTCATCGCTTCCCATGTTCTCGAACATTTATTGGATGTGCAGGAAGTCTTGAAGATGGTGCACAAGTCACTGAGCAAAGACGGCCTGCTGTTTGTTGCGGTACCGAATGCGCGTGCCTTGTCGCGCCAGTTGGCCAGGCACATGGGCCTGCTTGACAGCCTGTATGAACTGACACCGAATGATTTGCGTGGCGGCCACCGCCGCGTGTATGACCGCGTCACCCTCAATCGTGAACTGGAAACTGCCGGTTTTGAGATCGTCGCCCAGGGCGGCATTTTCTTCAAATACCTGGCGGATTTCCAGATGGATAAAATGATCGATTCCGGCATACTCGGTGAGCCACAACTCGAGGGTTTGTTCAGCCTTGGTAATGAATATCCCGACATGTGCGCAGACGTGTATGCCGTCGTGCGCAAGAAAACCACGGCTGACGCTGAATGAAGAGCAGCACCATGAGATGGAAAAAACTGGGCAAGATATTTGACCCTACCCAACACCAGTTGCCGAATGACTGCGTGGCATTTGCCCAGTCACCGCAGGCGCTGGTGTTTGATGATTTCATCCGTATTTATTTTTCTACCCGCGCGCTCGAACAAAAAACCGGCAAATACCTGAGCCATATTGCCTTTGTTGATATGGACAAGGAATTAAAAACCACCTTGCGGGTATCACAGCAAACCGTGATACCGCTAGGGGACTTGGGTAGTTTTGATGAGCATGGTATTTTCCCCATGAATGTGCTGCGCCACGAAGGCCGTATCTATGGCTATACCTGTGGCTGGAGCAGGCGTGTGTCAGTGTCTGTGGAAACGGCGGTTGGTCTCGCAAGCAGCGATGATGATGGCCTGACTTTCCAGCGCATGGGGCCAGGCCCGGTATTGTCAGCATCCTTGCATGAACCCTGCCTGGTGGGTGATGGCTTTGTCAAAGTCATCGGCAATACTTTTCATATGTGGTATATCTTTGGCACAGGCTGGACACAGTTTGCTG
Organism: Undibacterium sp. TC4M20W; assembly: GCF_049340245.1. Lineage (NCBI taxonomy): Bacteria > Pseudomonadati > Pseudomonadota > Betaproteobacteria > Burkholderiales > Oxalobacteraceae > Undibacterium > Undibacterium sp. TC4M20W. Next base: position 7,940 of record NZ_JBMPPI010000042.1, on the reverse strand, counting down.
CTGATGCCGCACCAGACCGCATTTACAAGATAGGCCATGCCACATCTGCCGATGGCATAAGCTGGCAAAAAGAAGAAGCGCGCCAGATCATTGCTGACCAGATAGGCGAGCATGAATGCCAGGCCCTGCCGACGGTGGTAGAAATTGATGGCCGTTACCATATGTTTTTTTGCTACCGCCATGCCTATGACTTCAGGACCAATACTGAGCGCGGCTACCGCATAGGTCATGCCTGGTCAGATGATTTGCTGAACTGGACCAGGGATGACCGGCAAGCCAGGCTGGAAGGCACACCCGGCGAATGGGATGCCGACATGCAGTGCTACCCGCATGCCTTCAATAGCGATGGCCATACCTACCTGCTGTATAACGGCAGTGAATTCGGGCGTTATGGCTTTGGTGCAGCCGTGCTGGAAACTTAAGTCACGACAAGCCCCACAAATTCCACAAAATGAATCCCGCCATCCAGTTTTCGCATAACCAGGCCAGCCAGCAGGCGATAGCAGCACATCTGCAGCAATGTGATGCTGCCTTTATGCCGACTTTGAGCAGCCGCCTGAACATAGACGACTATGCCAGCAAAATCACCAAGCTTGCACAGCGGTTTGAGGCCAACGCCAGCGCCGAACATGAGCTGGCGGGTCTGGTCGCCATGTATTGTAATGACGTGCAACATCGCCGCGCCTTCATCACCAATGTCAGTGTACTGCCCACCTGGCAGCAGCAGGGTATCGCCCTGGCCTTGTTAAAGCAGGCGCTGCAATTTGCACAAGCCCGTGGCTGCCTGCAGGTGGAACTTGAAGTCAACACCAACAATCCTGCCGCCATTGCGCTGTATGAAAAAATCGGCTTTGTGCAGCATGCAGAAGCGAATATGAATACAGCAGACAATATCGTGATGCGCCATATTTTTTCATGAAACCCGCCCTACTATCCCCTGCCCATCATGAATAAAACCATACTGATTTTCCCTGCCGGCATGCCGCAGGCTGTTGCCTTCATGCAGTCACGCAAAAACGATAATGACAGGCTGATCGGTGCCTCATCCCTGGCACTGGACCCGGCACGTCAGACCTATGGTGACAGCGACTGGCTGCACCTGCCCTTTGTGAATCATGCAGATTTTGACCAGGCTTTATCAAACGCGATACAAGAGCAAGGCATCACCAGCATCTATACGCCGCATGCGGTAGTCTGGGATTACCTGAACCGTTTGCTGCCAACCCTGGCCCCCGCAGTGAGTTTATTGAATACCACACCCGCCAATACCGAGCTGGATGCCTTTCGCGTTGCGACACAATGGGCGAGAGCTGTGCTTGAGCAACCGATAGCCGTGGCTGCGCAGACAAGCATCAAACCTGACCTGCCCTTGTTAAGCATCGCCGCCCTGTACCGGCATGTGCAGGATATTCCCGGCATGTGCGACCATGAAAAACTGCGCGCCCTGTATGAAATTGCCCGTAGTTGCCCGGCTGGTGATGTGGTTGAAATTGGTAGCTGGTGGGGTAAGTCAGCCTTCATCCTCGGCCACTTGGCGCAAAGCTATGGTCTGGGCAATGTGCTGTGCATAGACCCGTGGTCAGAAACCGGCATCGTCTCAGAAGGTGCAGACAGCCTGGTTGAAGCAGCCTTCACCCATTTCAGCGCAGAAGAAGCCTTTGGCGTATTCCTGGTCAACCTGCTGCCTTATAGCCAGGGCAGGCTTAATTATCTGCGCATGCCATCACTTGATGGTGCCAGCTATTATGCCAGCCACGGCAGTGTCAATAACACCGTGTTTGGCAACACAAGCTACAGCGGCCAGATCGCCTTGCTGCACATTGATGGCAACCACAGCGAAGACAGCGCCAGAGCAGACGTGGCTGCCTGGTGCCCGCTGGTGGCACCTGGTGGCTGGATAGTCATTGATGATTACTCATGGCCTTTTGGCGATGGCCCGCGCCGTGCTGCCGACGCTTATCTCGCCAGCCATCAGGCAGAAATAGCTACGGCGTTTTTTATGGGTGGAGCACTGTTCATCCAGAAAAAAGTGCAGCACCCATGAACACCAGCGACGCGCAATGTATTACTGCGCGTCGTTCAAATCCTTTTCAAGCACCTCAAACGACTGTGCCGGCAAACCCTGGCACCAGTTTTGCCACATGATGCGCAAGGCGCGCTGCAAGCCGCGGGCGATCAGTTCAGGGCGGCCCGGTACTGATTGCTGTATGCGTGTGCGCATGCTCATGCGCAGGCTGGCCAGGCTGTCCAAATCAGTGGCCGCAGCCACGGCCTTGCGCACAAATTCATCAGCATCGCCAGCGATGTAATTATCCAGGCCCAGATGCCCCATGATGGATGTACTGGTGCGGCTGGGTATGGTCTGGCCATGCAGGGTCACGGTGGGCACGCCCATCCAGACCGCATACATGGTGGTGGTGCCACCTGAATACGGGAAGGTATCGAGGCAGATATCCACCTGCTGATGCAGCATCAGGTATTTGCGCAAGTCACAATGCGGTTCAAACGTCAGGCGATCTGCACTGATGCCTGCATCAGCAAACCAGCCAAGGATAGCCGGATGTTCACCATCGGCAGGCATGGAACCCAGCAACATGCGTGAGTTGGGTACAGACTGCAAGACCCTGGCCCAGATAGCGACGACTTCTGCATTGATCTTGCCAACACGGTTAAAACTGCCAAAGGTGATATAGCCTTTCGCCAGCGCAGGCAAGGCCACTAAATCAGGCGGGTTCACCGTCGATTTGAACGGCGCATTGGCAGGCAGACGAACTATCTTCTCGACAAACTGAGACTCGAACTGCCCGGGTGGCAGGATAAATCGGTCAGACAGGAAATAATCAACAGAGCGGAAGCCGGTAGTGCCGGGGTAACCCATCCAGCTCACCTGTACTGGCGCTGGTTTATACGCAAAGGCCTGCAACCTGTGCATGCTGGTGTGGCTGGAAAGATCGATGAGAATATCAACGCCATCCTGCGTGATCTGGGTGACCAGGTCAGCGTCAGACAACCCAGCCACCTTGCGCCAGTGCCTGAAGCGGGAGCGGATGCGGTAAGTGATCTCGTCATCCACGCTATTGTTATAGTAAATGAATACCGCAATATCACTGGCATTCGTCAGGTGTTCAAGCACAGGTTCTATGAAAGATGCGACAGCGTGATTGCATAAATCTGCCGAGACAAAGCCTACCCTCAGTTGCTTTTGCGGGTCACGCTGGTTTTGATGTCTGGGCCAGGCATCGCGCAAGCCGGCTTCATAGATATCGCCTATGCGGCAATGTTCAGCAAACAGGGCTTGCGGATCAGTCGCCTGATTTTCAACCATGTTGAATAATTTCCAGCTGGCCAGCTCCAGGCGCTGGTCGATCAGGCCGGGATCAACCTCCAGGGCCTGTTTAAGTGCCTGTTCTGCATCCGCCATCTTGCCCTGGGATTTGAGGATGGACGCCAGTATGCAATAAAAATCGCCAGTTTGCGGCACATGCTCAATAGCGCTGCGGCAGCTCGCTTCTGCCTCTTCAGGCTTGTGCTGCCCCATCAGCAACAGGGCGAGATTGATATGCGCATACGCATGCTGCGGGTTGATCGCAAGCACGGCCCTGAAACTGCGCTCGGCACTGGCCGTCAGCCCCTGCCCTATCTGTATGCCGCCGAGATTAAAGTGCGCCTCGACAAAATCAGGTTTGATTTTGATCGCTGCCTGGTAGCAGCTTACCGCTTCTGCCATATGCCTTAGCTGCATCTGCTTTTCTGCTAACTGGAAATGCCAGTTGGCATCATCCGTCACACTGGCGATCAGGCGCTGGTAGTGGCTGTCGGCCTGTACCAGCCGGTCTTGCGCACCCAGTGTTTCGAGCAGGATGGCGCGTGCTTCTGCATGGGTGGGCTGTACTTCCAGCAAGCGCCACAACCAGGTTTCAGCTTCTGCCCCCTTGGCCTGGGCCAGCAACGCATTACTTAACATCCACAATAATTGCGGTGATACCGGGGCATTGGTAATGGCTTGTTTCAGCAATGCCTCAGCCTCGGCATAGCGCGCCTGCGTCAGCAGTATGCCACCCAGGTTGGCATAGGTATTGACGGAGTCGGGATTGATCTCGAGCACACGCTGGAAGCATGACTCAGCCTCATCCAGCCTGTTCTGCCCCTGCAATAAAGTCCCCAGGTTGAAATGCGCAAAAGAAAAAACCGGGTTGATCTGTATGGCCTGGCGATAACTGGCCTCTGCCTCGGGCAAACGGTTTTGCGCCGTCAGGTTGGCGGCCAGGTTGAACTGCGCCACCGCATTACCGGGCTCACGCACGATCAATTGCTGGTAAGTGGCTTCAGCCTCTGCGCTGCGACCTTGCCCATCAAGGGCCAGACCCAGATTAATCGCCGCATCACCAAAGCCGGGCGCCATTTCAAGGGCACGGCGATAAGCCGCTTCTGCTACCGCCAGTTGCCCACGCTCATAGGCAATATCGCCCAGCTTGTTGTGCACCTGCGCATCTTGCGGGTCAAGTACAAGCGCCTGCTGGCAATAATCCTCTGCCTCATCGAGTTTGCCAGCAGCAAACAAATAATTAGCCTGCTCCAGCAAGCTACCCACTGCTGACAACTGCCCTGCGACAGGCGCCGGCTTCGCCGGGCTCTCAATTGGCCCGCCAGCCGCCTGTTCAGACGGAGTCACTGGCTGTGCCACAGGCTGAACTTCAGCCTCATTGCCTGCACCCAGGCGCTTTTTAAACCAGGAAAACATCCAGATATCCTTTGCTCAGTACTGTTTGCCGCATTATCTCAGGCGATGAGACAGTCTCAGCGGCAAAACACAAATATTAACGCAGGATAACATTGCTAAGCCTGATTCTAAAACCTGATTCTAAAGCTTGAATCTAAAGCTTGAATCTAAAGCTTAATTCCAATGCCCGCTACATGAAACAGCCTGAGTTACTCCAGTCACACCCCCAGTACATTGAAGTATTTCTCACCCGACAACCAAATCATTGCATAATTGCTACCGCGCAATTGCTTGCGACTGCCAGCAAACCCGGCAAAAAAAATGAACCACAAGTTCACACTCAATACGGAGACACCATGAATAAAAAAATAGCCAGTGCACACGCATTGAGCCTGTTGGCAACGATTTTGGCAGCGACATTGGGAGGATGTGGTGGCGGCTCAGGTGGCAGCGGCAGTGCCAGCACTGCGCCAGATACCAGCAGTCAAACCCAGGTCAGTGTCAGCCTGGTGCCTATCATCTTGCCAGGGCCGGTTCCGGTAGACTCACCGCCACCGCCCACTGGTGGCAGCTATGCGATGTCACTGGCGATTCCACCACGTCACCAGTGGAATGCCAACTACGGCTATTGTGGCGAAACCGCCTTCATCAGCGCCGGTTTGTATTATGGCCAGTATGTATCGCAATACACCGCACGCGCTGCCGCGACACCGGGTTTAAGCCAAAACGATGTCAACAGCCAGTTGCTCGTCTCGGTCAATGACCTGACCGCAGCAGCCAACATGCACCTGAATGCCGTTGAGTGGAACGGGCTGTCAAACGCCACCACGACCAGCCAGTACCTGGCCTGGATCAAGGGCTATGTGCTGGCGGGTTATCCGGTCATCATGGGTATCTATGTGAACCAGTATCAGCCTGGCGGTAACCCTGCGGCGGGTTTTTCCAGCTACGACCATATCGTGCCAGTGAATGGCATCGCGTCCAGCCACCCGCTCGTACCGGGCTTGAACCAGACTTATTACGCCGATGATATTTTGCAGTTCAGCGATAACAGCGGCACCAATAATGCCAGCTACCCCAATCAATTCACTGCCCCACCAGTAGCCGCAGCTTATCTGTTCCAGTATGGCTTCGACAAATTCCAGGTTACACGCACCCAGGCCAACGCCCAGGCTGCGCCACCATACTCGCTGGCCCTGCATAGCAGCAGCAACAACATCAATTCAGCCGTTGCCATTACCGGTGTCATCGATATAAACAGAGAAACCGTACCGGTGCGTCTGGCAACCGACCTGAATTACGAAAACCCGGCAATGAGCAATGGCGCCAATACCTCGCCCATGGCAGCCCCACTAACCCTGACAGCAACCGTATATGGCCTCAGCGTTGGGGTGAAATACAATGTGTATCAATACAATACGCTGGCAGCCATCCCCAATTCATCCTTCAATGCCAATGCTGCCGCTGCTACGCAAACCTTCAGCTTCACTGCCACCGACTCCACCTATGTGCTACCGCCGGTAAAAATCATGTCGAACCAGACTGCAGCTTTCCGGGCTGTGCCTGCAACTGCACGTTGAAGGATAATCCTGAAACCACAAGCTGTATGCATGAATCAATTTCCAAGATGCGGGAACGATGTTCCCCGTTACGACTCCAAAGCATAATTAATCAACCTGAGTGCTCACCGATGATAAATAAAAACCTGCTGGTCTTACTATTTACCGCCCTGATCCCATTTTCTGCAAGCACTGCGCAAGACATGAACCAGACTCAGCCTCAAACCATGTCAATAAAAATCGACAAGACCTTGACCCCGGAAATAGGCGGAATAAAACAGCTTGTCGAGATTAAAACCGATGATGCCAACAAGCCCGTCCTGCTATTTTTATCGGGCGGGCCCGGAAGCTCGATGATCAACAATGCGGATGCTTTCACAAATATCTTGAAAGACAGATTTACCATAGTTCAATGGGACCAGCGAGATGCCGGTAAAACCCTGAAACTCAATCCCTCACCCGTACAGCCCTCGGTCGATCTCATGGAGAAGGATACCTATGAAGTCATACAATTCATCAGAAAAGAATTAAAGCAGGAAAAAATATATTTGCTCGGCAGCTCCTGGGGCAATGTACTGGGTTTTTACATCGTCAAAAACCACCCTGAATTATTGCATGCCTATTTTGCGTCCAATCCCGTCATCAGTCAGCTCGCAAGTGAAAAAGAATTGCTGACTGCCCTGAAGAAGCATTTCAAGGACAATGCAATCGCCAGCCAGGAACTGGCCAGCGTCAATATCCCCTTTAAAATCGATGAAGACCTGCTCTACCTGAGAAAATGGTTGCTGTACAAAGAAGGCAAAGAGTTCGCAACAAGTGCTGAATTCCAGAATGGTTTTCTGCAATGGGCAAAAACCTGGTCGCCGGTGTGGAATGCCGTCATGGATGTAGATTTACCAAAGACCTTGAAAAAAGTTGATTGCCCAGTGTATTTTTTGGTGGGTAAAAACGACATACAAACATCCACCCAGATTACCCAAGACTATTTCGCGCAATTGAAGGCACCAAAGAAAGCGCTGTTTTTATTTGAACATTCCGGGCATCAAATCCATAAAGAGGAAGCAGAAAAATTTCAGCGGACTATCATCAGCACTTTGCCTGCGGTGGTCACGGGAAAATAGGAGATGCTTTTATGCTGGGGCTGATTGTTAGCTCCGGCAATCTGGCTGTTGCAATCACATATCAGCTGTAAACCATCATCAACGCCCGAGCTTGGGAATGTAGGAAGTCACGCCTTCCTTTTATCGGCCCTCAATGTCAAACAACGGCGTATCCAAACGATAACAGAGCAGGCCATGACAAAAGAAAGCAAAACATTCATCGTTATCCCAAGAACAAAACTTAACGTGGCCTTTGAAAAGTAAAACGTCAACAGGCCAGTAAAACTTGCGCCAACGGCCGCAAACGAAGAAATTAGTCCAGGATTCGGTGGCGACGTTCCATCCTTCAAATGCACGGTACTTCGAATAAGTATTGCCGTGAGCATCACCCAAAGTGGTATCAGTAGCCATAAACACTCATTGCCAAAAGTGTGACTAAGAAGCTGTTGCGAAATTAAATTAAAGGTTTAAGAAAGTTCCAGCAAATGAGAGAACAAGCCAACGAAAGAAATGCTTCGTGTGTCATAGCTAGTTTCTCATAACGCATTTTTAGACGACGGT
>NZ_JBMPPI010000041.1:0-46060 GCF_049340245.1 Undibacterium sp. TC4M20W | reverse complement strand
AACTTTGATACTCTTTCATCTTGAAACTCCTTCTTTTGGTAGAGATAGAAGTTTCAAACCGACCGCCGTATAGGTCAAACCTTGAGGAGTCCCCCGGCAGAGCCGGGGGATTACCTTATTTATTTACCAAACTCAATCGGTCAGCCGGGTACCAGTAGGCACGCTGCCGAGTTGCTGCAAACGACGTCCATCCCGCACGCATTCATACAGCAAGTACAAGACATAAGCAAAACAAGCCAGGCGTATGCCACGGTCCAGCCTTTGCAAGTCCAATATGGCTGGCAGACCTATGTTATGTATCAATGCATCAAGCTGACTGAAAAAAAAGAACAGCGCTGCATACATGGTATTTTGCACGATATTCAATTGTAATTTCAATTTACTCCACACGGGCTGGATTGCACACCAGATATAAAATGCGACAGAGCACAGCAGCAGTGCTGTCATCCAGGGCAGATAACTGGCAATGGCCGGCGAAAAATCTACACGCAACTGCTGCAGGCTGGCATCTGACATCCAGAACTTGTGCCAGATCAACAGCAACATAAACCCACAAGAAGATAAGTCCGTGAGAATGTCGCTGCCGCGTATCTTTTGCCAGTCATACTCCTGTTCAGACAAGTCTTGCGCCCGCCAGTTCCTGTTATTCCCCCAGGTGGATAACATTCCACTTTTTGCTGCCAGATAAAACGCAATCGTCACCGAGGTGAAAATCATCGTCGCCTGGTCAATAAAACCGTAAATTAACTGCATCAATGCCTGCGAGATCTTGTAATGCTCTGCCTGTAAAAATACCATCGCGCTTTTCAAGGTATGCAAAAGCAATGCAAGACCCAGCACATAGTTGATGACCAGCTTGTAGGCAGGCATCAGCTCACTGCTGACCAAAGGTGTGACAGGGCTATAACGTGCGGCAACCTGCGCCGGATGACCGAGTTTTTCCAATATGCCTGCGACTTCCTGCTCGGTCGCCTCCCTGCCGGTTTGCTCCTGGATGGCATCGAGTTGATCAAGAATGTTGGCCTGCAATTCACGGCCTATGTCTTCTTTTTGCGCCTGCGGTAATTCCTGTTTCACCGCATGTATGTATTTTTGCAGCAGAGTCATCGTCCAGTCTCCAAAATAGTCGTCAGCGTGCCATTTAAGGCCTGCCATTCCTGCGTGAGTTTTTCCAGTAATTCCATGCCAGCTGGCGACAGGATGTAATAGCGCCTCTCGCGGCCCTCTCCCTGTTGCCATTCACTGTCAAGCAAACCCTGGTCAGCCAGCCGCCTGACCAGGGGATATAAAGTGCCCTCGTCTATATCGAGGCCATGGTCGAGCAAGGCTTTGCGCAGGGAATAACCATACTGCGCCTGCCGCAATGAACCCAGCACGGCCAGCACCAGGGCCCCGCGCCGTAATTCCAGACGCATTTTGTCCAGCCTGTCTTCTGACATGTCTTTCATTTCCTTGTTTTTAGTCATACTGTGTTGTACACAGCATAATACTATGCGCCACACAGTAAAAATACAAGCCCTATTTCATGTTCATGGCAAAGCTGGCTTTGTGCCTTCATTTCCCGTATTCATCAGATTTTTTTTGCTTTCGTCGGAAAATGCGAGACGAAAGCCGCGCAGGCAATTATTCTTGGCAGCAATCGCAAATAAGAAGGAAATAACAATGTTCACGACTATCTGGTTTATCTTACGCTCCAGTTTTGGCTGGGGACTGCTGATCCTGTTCACGACGATATTCATCGTGAATGGTATTTTCAGGAACCATATGCCAGGTGAGTTTATTCTCATCCCTTTCAGTCTCGTGGCCTTGGTCATGGGCATCAGCTTCTCGCATGTGCGCCGGGTGCGCCTGATTGCCAGCAAGGTCGATACCAATACGCTGGCCAACCGCCAGCGCCGCCAGATAGAAATCCCGCTGGAAGCCAGTGAAGCTTTTGAACTGGTCGATGCTGCCATCCGCGAGTTGCCGGGTGCAGAAGATACAGAGAGCGCCAGAGACAGCCTGCAAATACGTGCCAAGATCAAGCGCATAGACCCTTACCAGGCTAACTTCATTGACGAGTTGAAAGTACTGGATTTTCTGACGACCAAACGCAACCAGATTCTCGCGACCATCACACCCGGCGATGGCATAGGCAGTCTGACCCTGATTTGTGAACCTGAGCGCCCGGCGTGGACAGATTTCTTCCTCGTCGATAATGGAACCAATCTGGAAAATGCAGAAGCCATCACCCGCGCCATTACCCGCCGCATTGCAGAACGCAGGCGCAAGGAAAAAGCCAGTGCGGCACAGTCTGTGACCGAAAAAGAATTGACGGTAGCAAAACTCAACTTGCTGCATGCCCAGGTAGAGCCGCACTTCCTGTACAACACCCTGGCCAGTGCGCAATTATTGACGCGCGCTGATCCGGCAGCGGCTGACCAGATGCTGGGCAACCTGATCACTTACTTGCGCCATTCCTTACCACGCACTGAAGATACTGCCTCGACCATAGGTGAAGAACTGGAACGCTCCATCGCCTATCTCGACATCATGAAGATACGCATGGGCACACGTCTGAATATACAAATCCAGGTGCCGTCAGAATTGAAAGCCCTGCCCTTCCCCATGATGATGTTGCAAACCCTGGTGGAAAACGCGATCAAGCATGGCCTGGAACCCAAGACCGGCGGCGGTACGATATGGATCATCGCCAGACAACATGAAGGCAATGTCGCCGTCACGGTAGCTGATGACGGCAATGGTCTGGGTACAGAAATTGGCGGTACTGGCATAGGCTTGAAGAATGTGCGTGAGCGCTTGCGCCTGGCACATGGCAATGCGGCGAGTTTTGTACTGGTAGGTAATTTCCCCAGCGGGGTTGCTGCGACCATCACCGTACCTGTTGTAACTGCCAAGGGAGAACAACATGCCTAAGTGCGTTGTCGCAGAAGATGAAAGTCTGTTGCGCGAAGCCCTGCTGCAGCAACTGAGCCTGGCCTGGCCGGACCTGGAAATTGCCGCTGCCTGCGATGATGGTGGCAGTGCGCTGGAAGCCATTGCCACGCATCAGCCAGATGTGGTGTTTCTCGATATACGCATGCCGGGTTTGAGTGGACTGGAAGTAGCCGCTGCCATGACCGAGGTCAGCCCGCAAAGCCAGATCGTGTTCGTCACAGCCTATAACCAGTATGCGATTGATGCCTTTGAAAAAGGTGCGGTCGATTATCTGTTGAAGCCAATTACCCAGGACAGGCTGCTCGCCACCGTCAAACGCCTGCAGATGCGTGCGCTGACCGGCACGGCTGATTTGCAGGCCATCAGCACCCTGGTGCGCCAGCTCAGCGGTGGCCCGGCGGACGTACCTAAACCTGCGCCACTGGTGTGGATCACCGCCAGTGTCGGCAATGAAACCCGGCTCATTATGGTTGATGATATTGCCTACTTTCAGGCCGATAGCAAATACACGGTGGTCATGACAGCCGAGGGTGAATCGCTGCTGCGCAAACCCATACGCGATTTGCTACAGGTGCTGGACAACAGCATGTTCAAGCAGATACACCGCTCCACCATCGTCAACCTGCGGGCAATTGCCTCGATCAGCCGTGACGATAGTGGCAAGGGTCTGGTCAAACTCAAGACCAGGCCAGAGACGCTGAGCGTCAGCCAGCCCTTCATGGTCTTGTTCAGGAATATGTAGCCATGTCTTACTTACATCCCCGTAGTCTGGTGCAGACAGGCAAAGCCCTGCTGGCCTTGTCAGCAGCAGTCAGCCTTAAAGTGCTGGATGCGCAGGACAGCAATGGCAATTACCTGTATGCACGTGGCCGCCACAAGTATTTTGGCATAGGTGCGCTGGTGATTTTCTTTGCCCTGTTTGCCGGTTATGGCATGGCGCATATGCTGGCCAGCATGGTGAATGTCAGCAGCACTGGTGCGATTATTGCCGGTTGTCTGTGGGCGGTATTCCAGTGGTGTCTGGAGCGGCAGATGATCATGTCGATACAATCAGATGCCGGTTGGCGAGCAAAGAGCATGGGCCTGTTCTGGCGCAGCCTGCTGGCACTGCTGTCAGCAATTACCATGGTCTATCCTTTTTTTGTCGATAGCAACCGTGCCGAGATCACGGTAAAGACCGGCGAACTGGAACGCACACGCCTGATACAAAACCTGCAAAGTGCACAACTGGCAACTGGCTTGCCAACGCTTCAACAGGATGTCGCAGCGCTGGATGACAAGCTGCAAAGAGCAGAAGACAAACTGCACAGCGAGCCACCGCAAATAGCAGAGATGCGCCAGCAATTACAGACCATGCGTGAGCAGGCAAAAACCGAGGAGCGCCGTGCCAATGCACAGATCGCCAACTGGCGCAAAGCCCTGACTGTCGCTTTGCCTGAGCAGGCTGTCTTGCTCGAACAAAAAATCAGCGCCGCACAAAACCGTATCAACGCGGCCAAAGCCAAATGCCTGCGACAAGAGCAAGACATTAACACGACCCTTATCGCCTGGCGCAAAGAGAAACTGGCTGAGAAAGCGCAGGTCGCAGAAGAACGTCATGAGGCCAATGCCATCGCCAGCAAAGCCAGGGCCGATGCGCAAGTGCTGGAAAAAAACCAGACAGAGCATATACAGGCAGCATCCCATGCGGGTTTTGCAGCCGATTTCGCCGCCACCTGGGACATGCTGCAAAACGACATGCACAGGCGCTTGCAATTCATCTGGTGGCTGCTATGGTTTTTGACGATAGAACTGGTCGCCATCATCGTCAAGTTCACCAGCCATACCGATGTCGATGCACGATTGAATGCCGATGAACACTTGCTCAAGTTCGACATCAGCAGCAATTTCACTTTGCGCCGGGAGCAAATTGAAGTCGGGCAATTGCGCGAGATGACGGCATTCAAGGGTGAACGTGCCGCCCTGCAGGCGGATGACGGTATCAGTGCCGCTGCACTGGCGACCATCAGGCAAATGCAGCAACTGGAGCAACAGGCCGAGCTTAGTTCCAGCATCAGTTCCAGCAACGTCCCGTCAGGCTTGCGGTCTCTGTTGCAAGAAACCCTGAACACCATGAATGCGAATTTTTTACGCTTGCTGGTGAATAAATAAGGAATGCAAGGATTACAATAGCTGCACGATTATTCCTGGTTCATCTCCTCATGAAACTTGCTCGTGTTAGCTGCGTAATCCTGTTTAGTTTATTCAATATCGCTAATGTTGCCTTTGCTGCCGATGCATGGGTAGCGCAGACCAGTGGTACTGACGTCGAATTGCGTGGCCTGTCTGTAGTCAGCCCCAAGGTTGCCTGGGCCAGCGGTGCCAAGGCCACGGTGTTGCGTACTACCGATGGTGAACGTTGGCAAGTCATGGAGGTAGTAGGCGCAGAAGGCCTGGATTTTCGTGACATCCATGCCTTTGATGCCAGGCACGCGATTATCATGAGCGCCGGGCCGGGTGCCCTGTCGCGTCTGTATGAAACCAGAGACGGTGGCAACAGCTGGCAATTGCTGAAAACCAATGAAGCCAAGACCGGCTTCTGGGATGCGATCTCTTTTTCCAGTGCCAAACAGGGCATCTTGTTTGGCGACCCGGTCGATGGCCAATTCCAGATACTGCTGACGGCAGACGGCGGCCTGAACTGGCAAGAAAACAAACACCCCGGTTTGACTTCCCTCCCCAATGAAGGCGCATTTGCCGCCAGCGGCACCTGTGTTGCTACTTATGGCAGTCAGCATGCCTGGATAGTCACTGGTGGAGCCAGCCAGGCGCGTGCTTATGCCAGTGCAGATGGCGGCATCAGTTGGTCAGCCGCAACTTTACCCTTGCCTGCCAATGCAGCCAGCAAAGGTGCGTTCTCGGTGGCTTTTCTGGATGAAAAAATTGGCATGGCAGTAGGCGGTGATTACAAACTCCCGCAACTCAACAGCCTCAATGGTGCACGTACCGAGGACGGCGGCCAGACCTGGCAGCCGGCACAGGTACTACCTCAAGGCTTCATGTCTGTCATTGCCACCGTACCCGGCGCAGCAAAGACCTATGTCGCAGCAGGTCTGGCAGGTTCAGGCATCTCACATGATGCAGGCAAGACCTGGAAGGTGCTGGATAAGACACCAGTCAATACAGTCGCTTTTGCCAATTCCAAAAGTGGCTGGGCAGTGGGTCCAAAAGGTTTGCTCATGAAGTTCAATGATGGTCTAAAATGATCCATCACAGGCCTGTCTGAAAAGTCCGAGAAAAGTGTCCGAAGTGTCCGAAGTGTCCGCCCATCTGTGCACAAGCGGACACTTTACTGCCTGATTTGCAACACATATCGCCCCTGAAATTTGAATTCTTACTTGTTTTAGGTGCTGGCATGTTCTTTGCACTGAGTCTTGCCAGACTGTCACTTTGAAACAGCTGCGCCGTCGTAAAAGGGATAAAAATGAAAACGAGATTGAATTTACTGGTCAAACTGGGCATCGCCAGTTGCATGCTGGGCGTAATGCTGGTCGCCAGCGCCGCACCTTTGGCAGTATCCAACCTGGATGCCCAATTGATTTCCTACTTCCGCCCGTACGCACCTGCAGCTGAAGTGCTGGTCAAAAAGGTAGAGAAAAACTTGCCCACAGATAAGAGCGACTCTACGGCCAAGTCCAAAAACAAAACTGTCAATGACACGCAAGTGTGCGTTGATAGTGAGGCAGACAAGAATCTGGAAGCAGAAGGCTTGCAGGGCAAGCAGTCTGACATGCCGAAGCTGCGTTAAGCGATGGCTGTCGGTATCACTGTTCCTGTCACCGTCAGCATCACCATCTTCACTTAGTACCAGGCAATCAAGCGCGAAGCTGCAACGCAGTTGTAACTTCGCTTGAGCCCTCCCGCCTAATGTGTCGCGCCACCAGCGATACATAAATCCTTGTCGGTCTTCAATACACTCTCCAGCACTTTCAAGATCGCTGTCTTTAGCATTTCCAGCGGCATGCTGGCGGCTCCTGCATGGGCCACGGCCTGTTCAGGCAGATAAGGGATGTGGATAAAGCCAGCTCTTTGTATGCCGCTGTCTGCCTTGCTTGCCAGATGCATGAGACCGTAAAACACATGGTTACAGACAAAGGTGCCGGCAGTCTGTGATACCGATGCGGGTATACCGCTCAAATGCAGTTCCTGCGTTATGGCCTTGATAGGCAGACTGGTGAAATAGGCGGCAGGGCCGCCTTCTACCACAGGTACATCTACGGGTTGCACGCCGACATTGTCGGGTATGCGGGCATCATCAATATTGATGGCGATACGTTCCAGGCTGATGTCGGCACGTCCACCCGCCTGGCCCAGGCCTATCACAATCGCGGGATGATGCTGCCTAAGTGCTGCTTCCAGTATGTGCAGGGAATTCGTGAATTCACATGGCAGACGGGCGCTGACGATCTGGTGATTGTCACCTATAAGCAAGCCATCCAGCCTGCGCACCACTTCCCAGGAGGGATTGCTTTGTTCGCCGCCAAAGGGATCAAATCCCGTCAGTAAAATGCGTTTCATGCCAGCCTCCGGGCCACTCAGGGAAAGACAAAGAAATGTATCAACAGGATATTGCAGGTCAGCACCAGCAGCGCTGTCGGTATCTGCACTTTAATCACTTGATACTTATCTTGCAACTCCAATAAGGCGGCGGGCACAATATTGAAGTTGGCGGCCATCGGTGTCATCAGCGTGCCGCAATAGCCAGAGAACATGCCTATCGCCACCAGCGCCGCCGGGTTGGCATGGTGCTGGTTGATCAGGAATGGCAGGGCGATACCGGCAGTCATGACAGGGAAAGCCGCAAAAGCATTGCCCATAATCATAGTGAACAAGGCCATGCCTGTGCAGTACATGATGATCAGGGTCAGGCGGCTGTCAGGGTTGATGAAAAGTTTGACGATGTCCTGTATAGATTGCCCGGTTTTGGCAGCAACAAACACACCACCCAGCATGGCCAGCAT
Organism: Undibacterium sp. TC4M20W; assembly: GCF_049340245.1. NCBI lineage: Bacteria > Pseudomonadati > Pseudomonadota > Betaproteobacteria > Burkholderiales > Oxalobacteraceae > Undibacterium > Undibacterium sp. TC4M20W. Next base: position 38,123 of record NZ_JBMPPI010000041.1, on the reverse strand, counting down.
TTGCGGCAAGATCAGCGCCCAGCCTATGGCATCTACCAGGCGCCGCGACTCGCGCACGGCTTGCAGCGGCGTGCCGCGAGTGTACAGGCAAGCCAGGCCCAGAGCGCAGATACAGGCTATGCATAACGCAGTCAGGGTCAGGTTCTTTTGGTCCAGCAAAAACCAGTTACCGATCTGAAAGTCTTTCACCACCACAGTCAATATCACAGTAACGATGGGTATCGTCAGCGCCGGGATAAAGATGCGGTTACCAAGCTTGCTGGCAATGCGCAGGCGCGCTGGTCTGTCATGGTCGGGATGCTTGCCCATACCCAGCAAATTCGCTCCTGCCAGCGCTGCCATCAACAAGACTGTGATGCCAACAATACGGTAAGTCAGCGGCTTGCCCAGCGTAGCCAGCATGAGGTCACCAAACAAAAAGCTGAAGCCGAAAAGGAACCAGAATAAAGCCGTTGTGATACGGCGCGGGTTACTGGTATCGCGCAGCGTCATGAAAGCCACCAGCATGACGATGATGCCGATGAGATAAAGAACCAGATTAATGCTGACCAGGCTGTTCATGCGTTCACCACCGCATTTGTCTGGTCTGCCTGATTTGCCTGATTGGTCTTCTGCCAGGCCGCAATGTCTTTGGCAATGCTGGCATCCAGCCGCGACAGGCGGAACAGGTGGATCAGCAAGGCACACAATGCCGTTGGTATGCCCCAGATACCTATCGCCAGTGGTTCAATACCATTGATACCATTCTCCTTCAAAAAGGCAGTCATCAGCAGAACGGCACCAAAGGCGATGAAGATATCCTCCCCAAAGAACAGGGCGACGTTATCGCATGCCGCAGCATGGGCGGCAATACGGTCGCGTATCGCAGGTGGCAAGTCGCCATGCAAATTAGTGGCGGCCCATTCAGCCATAGGCGACAGTAAAGGTCGCACAGTCTGCGCCTGCCCGCCCAGGCTCAGCAAACCCATGGCGGCACTGGCTTCACGTACGACAAAGTACAGCATCAGGATACGGCCCGTCGTTGCGCTGCGTATGCTCGCCACCCATTGCTGGGCGCGTTCACGCAAACCATAGTGTTCCAGCAAACCGATGATGGGCAGTATCAATAATGAACTGGTGAGTTGCCTGCTATTGAGGAATTTTTCACCAAAAGTTTCCAGCAGACTCATGAAATCCATGCCGACAGCAAAGCCTGTACCGAGGCCGGCAACGGTGACAACGAGCAAGGGGTTGAAGCGCAGCGCAAAGCCGATGACGACCAGAGGTATGCCTATCAGCGGCAGTAATAATGCCAGGTTCATGCGGTCTCCTGTTTTGTTTTTCTATAGTGTCTGGCCGAACATATTCCCTTGATAAAAGCAGCTAAGACCTCTCAACACAGAGACACGGAGACACAGAGATGTCACAGAGGAAAACAAAGAGAATAAAAGAACCCGGCGCGTATCTTGAAATAAATTTTTTACAAAACCCTGTACGCCAACCTGTCCAGCCGCGTACCACTAAGCCGCCCCAGCAACTTACGCACGGGATCAGGATAATCCGTATTCTTTTCGAGCTCCCGGTAATGTGAAATGACAGTCGTATTCTCCATGATGCTGCTCAACTCATCCTGCCTCTGCTGCTGCAATTGATGCTGGGGATCATGGATCAGCAAGGCATTTTCCAGGTCAAGGCGGAAGGCGCGCGGGTTGAGGTTATTGCCGGTCATGAGTGCATAATCCTGGTCTATCCACATGCCTTTCAGGTGATAGGTATTGTCGTCGTCCTTCCACAGGCGCAGTTGCAATTGCTGGCTGGTGATTTCTGCCTGATGGGATTTGGCAAAGCGGCGCAAGTTAACCTCGTACAGATAAGGCAGGGCAGCAATGACTTTGAAAGGTTCCTCTGGCGGGATGAAGAAGTCATTGGCAGTCTTGTCACCCACAATGATACAGATGCGCACGCCGCGCTTCAGCGCGCGATTGATTTCACGCGTGACAGCGAGCGGGAAATTAAAATAAGGCGTGCAAATAGTGATCTGTGTCTTGCTCGCAGCCAGCAACTGGCAGATGACTTTATTGAGTGGATTATTTTTGCCCACGCCCACCAGCGGCGTCACGCTCAGGCCATGCCTGTCGTGTTCTTGTTCTACTACATTGCAGTCATAGCGGGCGCTTTTCAGCTTGCTCCTGAATAACTTGATTTCACGGCGTATGCTGCGGGTAGCGGGTATCTCGGGCATATCCAGCCGGTGTACGGCGGCAGCGGATAACAAATGCTCGCGGATAAATTGCACCATGCTGTTGGCCAGTACTTTATTGTGGATCAGCAGGTAGCGGTCATGGCGGTATTTATCCTGCTTGTGCAGATACACATTATTCAGGCTGGCACCGCTGTAGATGACTTCATCGTCAATGACAAAGCCCTTCAGGTGCAGCACGCCAAAGAGTTCACGCGTCTGCACAGGTATGCCATACAGTGGCACGGTATAGGCATTGGCCTTGCTGATTTCTTGATACCAGGCTGCATTGCCGCCACTTTTTGCTGCGCCGATCAAGCCGCGTTGTGCCCGGTGCCAATCCACCAGCACAGCGATATCAAGTTCTGGCCTGATCTTCTTGGCATCGTAAAGCGCCTGCAATATCTCTGCGCCGGCCTCATCATTTTGCAGATACAGGCTGCATAAATAAATCCTGTGTTTTGCCTGGGCAATTCTGCTCAGCAAGGTAGTGCGGTAATCTGCTGCGGTATGTAGTGTATAGACGTCATCTGCCTGCAGGGGAATGCCATTTAGATGCGTAAGGTCGGAAGCGGACTTGAATAGGCGCATGTCTGTCTAATGAATACCAGTGAAAACCTGATGATGGTAACACTAGTCCATAGCCAGATACAAAAAACCCGCTAAGGAAATACAAGCGAGGTATTCACAGAAGTTAACGAAACAGATGCGCCATCCTGAAGCTGGATTGCTGCCCCAGCTGCTCAAAATGCTGATCCAGCCAGACTTGCGCCCTGGCCCGGCCTTCTGCATGCAGGCTATGCAAAAATGTCGCCTGCGCGTTCAATTTGCTATGGCTGCTCAACTGGCTCATGAGTTCAGGTGCGGCAATCACATGCAGGTTGAGCTTGCGTAGCCGGCGTTCCAGCCTGCCCCAGGTCAGCCAGCCACGGTCAGCTTCACGCTTGGCCAGCAGCAAGCCTTGCAATTCAGTATGGAAGGTAGAGCTGAAACCCATCTCGGTCAGGCGTTGCCATATTTCATTGGAAGATGTAGGCACTTGTGCCCTTGGCTGGGCATGCAGCAGGATGGCAATAATGTCGCGGGCAGCACATTTGTGTACCAGCGGAAATAAAGGCGGGTTGGCAGTCAGGCCGCCATCCCAGTATGCCTCCCCATCTATCTCCACCGCCCTGTGCACCATAGGCAAACAGGCAGACGCCAGCAAGACATCCAGACTCATCTGGCGGTTGCGGAACAGCTTCAATGTGCCTGTGCTGACTTGCGTAGTGGCAATAAAAAGTTCTATGCCCGGTTGCTCGCGCAATCGCTGGAAATCGATCTGCGCCGCCAAAATGTCGCGCAAGGGGTTGATGTCAAAGGGATTGAGCTGGCTGGGTGAAAAGAAGCGTGTCCAGGCAAACAGATGTTTCATGGCGGCTGGCAGTTCAGATTGCGCTGCGATATCCGCCGTCAGTGCATGTTCGTCCAGAGGCGCGCTAAACGGAGAACTGCTGGCGACACTATCCCAGAATTTTTTCAGCGCCTGCCTGGCACCATCAGCCCCGCCATCAAGATAACCGTGCGCCAGCGCCACGGCATTCATGGCACCTGCACTGGCACCACTGATCGCCTCTATGCTGACACGTCCATCTTCGAGCAAACGATCAAGCACGCCCCAGGTCAGTGCGCCATGCGAACCACCACCTTGCAATGCCAGTGTGACTGTTTTATTCATTCTATTCCCTTTCCAGAGGCATACGCCATGAGGGAGAGTGAAGCATAGAGGTGACCGGCTTATGACGTGGTCAGTGTGAGGGAATGGCAAGCAAGGGGTGTGCCTGTGAGTATTGAGCGCGTTAACTTCGTAGGTTGGGCCGGGCCTCGCTAGGCTACGGGGTATCAGCCCAACACTCGGCATTTAAATCACGTAAACATTTGCAAAGGCCGAGTGTGTTGGGCTGATGAAGCGTAGCCCAACCTACACCCTAGCCCAACCTACGATTAACCCAACCGCGATTACGATATTACAACCGCCGCCAAACCTGCCACTTTTCCTTACCTGCAAACACAGGGATGGAGTCACTGACAGCCCGCTCTTCCAGTAAGTCAAAATACAGCGACATCAATTCACAAAATGCGGCGCTGTGTATAGTAAACGGCGGCCCTTTGAGCGATGCATCTGGCGCATCATCAAAGAAAAAATACCCGGCCAGCAAAGCACCTGCGGGTAACAGTGCAGCCCAGCGTTTGACAATATCAACCCGCGTCGCAGGTGGCAAGGCGCAAAAGAAGGCGCGTTCGTAAATCAGGTCCAGCGGTTGCGCTGGAGCGAAGGCAAAAAAATCGGCCTCGATAACATGCTTGCCCCACTCCCCTATCGCTGCCTGCGCACTGCGCACGGCAGCAGGCGAAAAATCGATGGCGACCACAGGCCAGCCTGCTTGCACCAGAAAGGCGGCTTCATAGCCATTGCCACAACCGGGAATAAGCGTATTCATGGGCTGCGGCGCAGCCTGCATAAAAACCTGCAATTCAGCAGGCGCATTGCCCTTATCCCAGGGAGTAAAGTTTTTTTCAAAACGCTCATCCCAGAATTGCGGATTGCGCGGGTCGCGATTTATGAAATCAGCCATGCTTCTGTATGAATTGATGCGTCAGATTTTGAAATAAAAATGCAACAGCAATTGCGCCACCACGACACCAGAGAACAAACCAGCACCAAAATATACAATGGTGCGTAACAGGCGGTTAGTGCGTCTTTGCTCTGACAATAGCGCCATCAGCATCTCATCGCTATGCCGGGGTTCGGCAGCGCGTGTCAGGGCCTGATGTGCAAGGCGCGGCAATTGCGGGAAGATATGGCTATAGCGTGGTCCCTCCGCCTTGAGTTTGTCCAGCAGGCCGCGCCAGCCTACCTGTTCGCTCATCCAGCGCTCCAGATACGGTTTGGCGGTTTTCCATAAGTCCAGGTCAGGGTCAAGCTGACGCCCCAGTCCTTCTATATTGAGCAAGGTTTTTTGCAGCAGCACCAGTTGCGGTTGTACTTCTACATTAAAACGGCGGGAAGTCTGGAACAGGCGCAGCAAGACCTGGCCGAAAGAAATATCTTTCAATGGCCGGTCAAAGATGGGTTCACAACAGGCGCGTACTGCCGCCTCAAGCTCATCGACACGCGTCTCTTTGGGTGCCCAGCCTGATTCTATATGCGCCTCTGCCACGCGCTTATAGTCGCGCTGGAAGAAAGCCAAAAAGTTTTGCGACAGATAATCCTTGTCAAAATCATTGAGCGTACCGACGATACCAAAATCCAGCGCGATATAACGGCCAAGAGTCGCTGGCGCGGTCGATACCAGGATATTACCGGGGTGCATATCGGCATGGAAAAAACCATCGCGAAATACCTGAGTAAAGAAAATGGTCACGCCATCGCGCGACAGCTTTTGCAAATCAACCCCGGCTTCACGCAGTTTATCCAGCTGTGAAATCGGTATGCCCTGCATGCGTTCCATGACAATGACCGAAGACGAGCAATAATCCCAATACATCTCTGGTACCAGCAGCAAATCCGAGTCGGCAAAATTGCGGCGCAACTGGCTGCCATTGGCAGCTTCGCGCATGAGGTCCAGCTCGTCATGCAGATACTTGTCAAACTCGGCCACGACTTCTTTGGCCTTGAGACGTTTGCCATCTGCCCACAGTGCTTCCAGCCAGCCTGCAGCAATCTGCATCAGGGCCACGTCATCATCAATGGCTTCTTTCATGCCGGGGCGTAGCACCTTGACGGCAACTTCGCGGCCATCTTTCAATGTGGCAAAATGTACCTGCGCAATAGACGCAGAAGCAACTGGCACGCGTTCAAAACTGGCGAATAACTGATCAGGGTGTGAGCCCAGGGATTTCTTGATCTGTGCGATTGCCAGATCAGGGTCGAATGAAGGGACGCGGTCTTGCAGGTGCGTCAGTTCATCGGCGATGTCCGGCGGCATGAGGTCACGCCGGGTTGATAATACCTGGCCAAACTTGACGAAGATGGGGCCCAGCTCTTCCAGCGCTTTACGCAGGCGTTCACCACGTGGTGCAGAGATGTCGCGCCAGAATATGACGGTATCAATCAGACGCGCCGTACGTGGAACGGACAGACCGGAAATGGCGATTTCATCGATGCCATATTTGATGGCGATACGTATGATTTTCGCCAGCCTGAGAAACTTCAATATCATCCGCGCATCCTTTCCAGTTTTTCGATGCGCTTGATAAGACGCTCGACATCATCCCGCGTCTTGTTGACTTCGGTACTAAAGCCCTGCACGGCCTGGGGCCGGACCAGCATGGGGTTTTCTTCTAAAAAATATTCAGCCAGGTTTTCCTGGATTTTTTGATGGGTTTCCAGCGCAGTCTGGTGCAGAGATTTTGCAAAGCCAACCATACGTACTGCCGCGACATCACCAAACAACTTGCTCAAATCTTCTTCCGCTTCCCAGCGCAGGTTCTGGCTAAGGTTGGAAATGGTATTGGCAAAGTCTGCATCGCCTTCTATTTTGACATAAGAAAAGGCACGCTCGCGGTTTTGTGCGATCAGCGGCAAATCGCTGAGTTTGACGTAGATGGTCACTTGCGCCGGCTCGTCAGTAGCGGCGTTTTCCAGCAAACCATCTGGTGCCACTTTGAGGCGCAACTGCATGGTTTGCAAGTCTATACAGGCAATTTTACCGGCATGTGGCAAGAGCTTGTTTTTAGCCCAGCTTTCTTGCGTCAGCAGATGATTGATAAAAGTTACAAAAGGTGCGGAGGGGATCATGTTCAAATCAGGGCTGTTGCAAAACACCGGCCAACTAGAAATGGCAACCAGATATATCGTGCAAATAAAAAACCGCCCGGCATTTGCAGGGCGGTTCCAGTTTAACAGCTTATCGCAATGGACATACCTGCGACGTATCAAACTTTAAGGACTCTCGCAAAATTATTCCAGCAATCTTGCAGCGCCGACGACAGTACAATTGTACGGCTAGGCGCTGTAAGGCCGCTGGAGCGGTTTTGCGTGAGTCCGTCATTACATTTGTTGGATACCGGCCAATACCCAACCACCCTGACCATTGACTGGCTTGGACAAGTTCCATACTTCACTGAAGGCTTCTGCCGGTGCCGTGGCAGATTCCTTGATCATGCCTGTGAACTTGATACTTGCCAGATAATCAGCGCCTACGGTTTCTACGCCCAGCATATCTGCATTCAAAGTCACGACATCAGTAACATTGGAAGATGCACCACGTTCCTGGATTTGCAGTTTCAGTTCAGCATACATTTCTGCTGTCGTGAATTCACGCAAATCATTGATGTCAGCCTTGTCCCAAGCTGCTTGCAAGCGGATGAAATAGCTTTTTGCATTACGCAGGAAGCCCGGTACATCAAAGTCAGCCGGAATAGTCCAGGTGGCATTGGTGTCAGCATTGCCGCCTGAAGAAGCCGGGGCATTGTTTTGGAAAGCCATAGGTTGCGGTGTTACTGGCGAAAGTGCAGCTGCGCCGGCAAACGCTGGCTGATTAAAACTATTGCCCGTGTTTTGACCATTCTTGTTACGGAACAGGCGGATCACGAAGAAAATCGCAAAGCCGATCAGGGCAAAGGTCAACAAGCTACCCAGCATGCTGGCAGCTGCGCCACCCAGGCCAAAATGCGACAAGGCTGCACCCAGCAAGGCACCGCCGATCAAACCACCGGCAATACCCTTCCAGGGGATGCCTGGTTTAGGTGCGGCTACCGCAGGCGCACCAGCAGCAGGCGCAGGTGCTGCGGCCGGCCTGGCAGCATTGCTTGGTGCAGGCGGTGTCGCCTGGCGCGTTACATTATTGGATTGACGACCGATAGAGCCGCCACCACCGAGACGCTTGGCTTCTGCGTCAAACACTGTCATTGTCATCGTACTGGCTACGACGAGCATGGCGATCAGAAACTTTTTCATCATTCGACTCCTGTTTGTTTCAAGGTTTGCTACAAAACTCATTTACTTCATCATTTACTTCATCATTTACTTCAGTATCAAGTTTTCAGTACTTGATACCGGTGTGTAAAGCGGCCACACCTGCCGTCAAATTAAAATATTGCACGCTGTCGAGCCCTGCTGTTTCCATCATCGTTTTCAGGGTTTCCTGATCAGGATGCATACGTATCGATTCAGCCAGGTACTTATAACTGTCAGCATCGCCAGCTATCTTTTGCCCCATCCATGGCAAGACCTTGAAAGAATACAGGTCATAAGGTTTTTGCAGGATTTCCGGTACCTTGGAAAATTCCAGCACCAGCAATTTGCCACCTGGTTTCAGTACACGCTGCATTTCTGCCAGTGCCTGATCCTTGTGTGTCATATTGCGCAAACCAAACGCCACGGTCACTCTGTCAAAGTAATTATCCTGGAAAGGTAATTTTTCTGCGTCGCATAACAAGGTGGGGGTGATCAGGCCCTTATTCAAGAGGCGGTCACGGCCTACCCTGAGCATGGACTCGTTAATATCGGTATGCCAGACCTCACCGGTCTTGCCCGCCTGACGCACGAATTCTTTGGTCAGATCACCCGTACCGCCCGCAATATCAAGCACCTTGAAGCCTGGGCGCACACCTGCCTGGGCGACCGTGAAAATCTTCCATACCCTGTGCAAGCCAGCCGACATCATGTCATTCATGACATCATATTTGGCGGCGACGGAATGAAAAACCTCGGCAACCTTATGGACCTTTTGGTCTTCTTCTACGGTGGTGTAACCAAAATGGGTGGTATTGCTCATCTTATCTGCCCTGTTTTCTTCAAGAATCCTGAATTATCACGGTTTTCTGACGACTGTAGAAATTTCCGTTGGCTGACATTCATCTTGTTATGTAACGGATTGTATCTCAACCACTGCAAATTTCCGCACCCGGCTGAAAAAAATCACGCCCCCTCTGTCAACACCCTGCCTACGGCCTGCTGCCACTGCGCTGCATTCCGGGTATTCCAGACCAGATGCACTTCTTCCACGCATTGAAAACCGCAGTCTGTCATCTCAAGGCGAACCAGGCCAGCATCGTCGAGGGCAAAATCAGGCAGGTAAGCCAGCGCCTTGCCTGACCTGACCGTGGCCAGCAGCAATTGCAAATCATCTATCCAGTAGGCGATGCGACGCGGGAACTGGTCATCTCGCCAACCATCCGAATGCTTGCCACGTTGCTTGCCGCAAAACAATGATCGCACCGGGCTGACAAAATCATGGACCAACACCTGTGCGCTGGTAAAACTCTGTTCTTGCTGGCCGCCAGCATCAGCCAGCAAGGGATGTTGCCTGCCCGCCAGCAGTTGCAGCTTTAACATACCCAGCGAGATGCTGGCCCAGTCCGCCGACCAGTGCGCAGTGCGGCCATGCAAGACTTCGCTGGTGACCAGGGCATGACTGGCCTCGCCCCTGGCTAATGCTGCGAGAGCATCTTCTTCATACATGCTGAGCAAATGCATGTCTGCCGCCGGGTAAGCTGCCATGGCTTGCGCCAGTTGATCGGCATGCCGCCACAACAATATGGCCGGGCCTGCCACGCGGCAACTAATGCTGGCATCGTCACCCCGTACATCGGCCTTGGCCTGGTCAGCCAAGGACAGCATATTGCGGGCAAAGTCCAGCATGCGCTGGCCGCTGGCATTCAGGCTGAGCTGCTTGGCAGAGCGGTCAAACAACACCGTATCCAGATCGCCCTCCAGCCTGCGCAAGGCCTTGGAAATGGTAGAAGGAGTCAGGCCGCTGCTCCCAGCGATGGCTGTCTTGCCACGCAGGCAAAGATTTTAAGGTCTATGAGGTTCATCTTGCTTAGGTTTTTTTAGGCTTCTCGTTTAAATTTCCAATTTGGACATTAAAAGTGAATTTATATTGCTTTACGAGACATTTTAACAGACCTACTATGTCAGCATCTTTTACTCATCTTGATCCCGCCATGACCAGCACTGAAAACCAGATACACCAGCAATGGATATACAGCCGCCATCCCACAGGCGTCGTCAGCGATGAACACTATGAATTGCGCAGCCAACCCCTCGATACCTCGCTGGACCGTGACGAAGTATTGATAGCCGCCCGCTATATCAGCGTAGATCCTTACATGCGCATCAACCAGTCGTCCAAACCCACCTATAACCCGGAACCGCATCCACTCAATACCGTGCAAGCTGCTGGCGTAGTCGGCCAGGTGCTGACATCGAATGCTGCCAGTCTCAAGGAAGGTGACTGGGTATTTGGCATGACAGGCTGGCAAAGCCATGCACGCGTGCATGTCAGCGCACTGACCAAAATAGACCCGACCATCGCCCCCGTATCCACAGCATTGGGCGTGCTAGGCATGCCCGGCCGCACCGCCTGGTTTGGCCTGACCGAGGCAGGCAAACCACACGCGGGTGAGGTGGTGGTGGTATCTGGTGCAGCCGGTGCAGTTGGTTCACTGGTGGTGCAATTCGCCAAACGACATGGCGCAAAAGTATTGGGCATCGCCGGTGGCGCAGAAAAATGCGCGTGGCTGAAAGACAAGCTGGGCGCTGACTGGGCGCTTGATTACAAAACCTTCAGCAATGACGAAACACTGAGCCAGGAGATACTCAAACTCACAGGCGGCGTTGATGTGTATTTCGACAATGTCGGCGGCATGATCACCGATGCCATTATCCCCATCATCAAACGCCGCGCCCGCATCATCATCTGCGGCCAGATCAGCCAGTACAACGGCGGCCTCGACGTGTCAGAAATGGGCCCACGCCTGCTGCAACACATGCTCTACCAGCGCGCCACCATACAAGGCATACTCGCCCGTGATTACCTGCACCGCATGGATGAAATGCTGGCCATCGTCTCACCATGGGTCAAGGCGGGTGAGCTGGTGTTTGAAGAAACCATCATCGATGGTTTTGAACAATTGCCGAGCGCCCTGAATTCTCTCTTCACCGGCGAACATCGCGGCAAATTGCTGGTAAAGGTGTGAAGCGCATGAAACGCCTGCTGTCCTTATTCCTACTCAGTTTTTGCTGCATCTTCAATACCCATGCAGAAAACAAACACGGCCCCACCTGGGGCGTGCACGGCATGCTTTTGTTTGGCAACAGCGAAGGCATGTATGTCTCGCACCTGCCGATGTTCCATGCGCCGCATGATTACCAGGTCGTCTTGCAGATACGCTGCCTTGATCAAAAGCTGGATGCGGCTATCAAAACCAGGCTGGAACAAAAACTGGTCTTGTGGACCATGGAACCAGAACAATTCGAGATTGCCAGACTGGCCGCATACAGCAAGACGCCGCTGAAACAGTTCAAGGCCAATATCGTGCTTGGGCATTTTGAACAGGGTGGAAAAACCGAGTACAAGGATGTGCCGATAGTCGTAGAAAAAACCCTGATCTTCCGCCAGCTATCACCACAAATGCGTGACAGCAAGCAGGCTATTTATCATCAGATAGGCAGAGGCACGCAACGTTTCCTGTTGAAGGAAATTGATAGCCGCCCTGACTTTGATCATGTGCTGGCGATCAGTGTGCCTGCGGCTGCGGCGATGGCGGATGTGGTGGTGAAGAAGACGGGGTTGCAGGCGGTGAGTGATGCGGAGTTTTTGCTGGTATTGCAGGGTAAGGTGGATAAGCGGGCTGGGGTGAAGGGGACTATTTATCTTGATAAGGCGGATTTGGAGTAAGTTGTCAGCTCAGTATGCGCGAACAATTACGTAGAAACTATAATTTCACAAAAACAGCTTATTAACAGCGCTTTTGAAGTTGGGGTTGCTTTTGAAATTTGCAGTTCCCATGTGTCGATGCCTTTGCTGCAAGGCAGAAAATGGAAAAAGAAGAGCCGCTGTCTGAGCGAAGCGAGTTTCGGATCTTCCCATTTTTTGACTTGCTGCAAAGGGGACCCCCTTCAGGGGGCAGCGACGCCTGGGTCGCCTTTTTGGCATCCCTTTTTGGCGAAGCAAAAAGGGATGTAGCCGCCGGTCTACCACCGGCCTGCAATCTTAAATAGTGTATGCAGGTAGTTAAAAAACGAATTCAGAAATATCGTTTCGTTTTTTAGAAATACGTTGATCGGAGGCTGAGTGTTGGGCTGGTGAAGCGTAGCCCAACCTACGAATTTTCCCCGGCGTGCAATCGTAAATTAACGAATGCAATCATCATAAAATCAGCTCACAAAATCTCACGGTTCTGATATTAGTAAACTACACAACATGCTACAAACGCCGCTGGATTCCAGCTAAAGCACGCTGGAATGACGTTAATGTGTGTACGGCATATCAAAAGATCGCGGTGCTGGTCTATACCTTAGACGTGAAATCTGAGAATTGAGATCTGAGATAAATGCTCACTCAATGCTTAGTCCCACAACTCCCCCCACCCTTCACCTGCATAGGCGCATCCCGCCCCGTCTCCCCGGCAAACCCCGCCGCCTGCAATTTCTCCAGATATTCCTGCCATACCTGCGCCTGGTTTTCACCCAGCCAGTACAGATAATCCCAGGTAAAAATCCCCGAGCTATGCTGGTCAGAAAAGATGGGCTTGATCGCATAATTACCGACTGGCTCTATGCCCACAATGCCAACATCGCGCTTGCCGGTTTGCAGTGTCTCCTGCCCCGGCCCATGACCACGCACTTCGGCAGAAGGCGAAGACACTCGCAGTAATTCAAACGGCAGCGAAAACTCCTTGCCATCATCAAAGGCGACTTCAAGCACCCGCGATTGGGTGCGTGCATTCAGGGAAGTGGGTTGTGGATTACCTATGCTCATGATGCGAAATTCGAAATAATGGTTTGCCTTAATTGCGGCAACAAGTTGCGACGCGCATCCAGTGCAGGTTGCTCAACCGCATCGCTACGCGCAGCCGCCCAGATCGGGTTAGGGAAATGCGCATCATCGGTGTAGCGCGGGATCAGATGCCAGTGTAGATGCGGCACCATATTGCCCAGGCTGGCGACATTCATCTTGTGCGGCTGCATGACTGACCGTATGGCAGCTTCAAGCTTCCAGACGGCCTGCATGAAAACGTTTCTATCGTCTGCGGACAAATCCGTCATCTCTTTGACATGCGCATTCCAGATGACGCGACAAAAGCCGGGGTAGTTCGCGTCATCAACGAGGATGATGCGTAACTGATCGGTGCTGATGAGGATATCGCCGGCACTGGCATCACATAATTCACAAACGACTGTCATTACACCAGCACCCTTTCTATACCACCGTTATTGGCTTTGGCGACATATTCCGGCATCCAGTTTGGGCCCAGGATATGCTTGGCCATTTCGACGACGATGTAGTCGGCAGTCGTGCCAGAATCTTCATCATAGCGCGTCAAACCTTGCAAACAGGCAGGGCATGACGTCAGGATTTTGACGTCACCGGTAAAGCCATCAGCGCGCAGTTTATCTGCGCCCTTGTTCATTTCTTCTTCCTTGCGGAAGCGTATTTGCGTGGAGATATCAGGACGTGATACGGCCAGCGTACCTGCTTCTCCACAGCAGCGGTCATTCTTTTCTATCTTGACTGCATCGACCGTGGTGATCAGCGCATTCACCGTTTTTAACGGGTCTTGCAATTTCATCGGCGTATGGCAAGGGTCGTGATACATATAACGCGTGCCATTCACTGCCGCCAGCTTGACGTCTTTTTCCAGCAGGAATTCATGGATGTCGATGATGCGGCAGCCAGGAAATATCTTGTCGAATTCATAGCCCTGTATCTGGTCATAGCAGGTGCCGCAAGAAACTACAACGGTCTTGATATCCAGATAATTGAGTGTGTTTGCCATGCGATGAAACAGCACGCGGTTATCGGTGATCATCTTCTCGGCTTTGTCGAACTGGCCGGCGCTGCGTTGCGGGTAACCGCAGCACAGGTAACCCGGTGGCAGCACGGTTTGAACGCCTACATTCCACAACATTGCCTGGGTTGCCAAGCCGACTTGCGAGAACAGCCTTTCCGAGCCACAGCCAGGGAAGTAAAACACGGCTTCAGTATCTGCTGTCGTGGTTTGTGGATTACGGATGATGGGGACCATCTTGTCATCTTCAATATCCAGCAAGGCACGCGCCGTTTTCTTGGGCAGGTTGCCCGGCATTTTCTTGTTGATGAAATGGATCACCTGCTCGCGCATGACAGGCTTGCCCAGGCTAGCCGGTGGCGCCTTGGTCTGCTTTTTGGCGAGCTTTTTCAATACCGTATTACCCATGCGCTGTGCCGCCACACCCCAGCCAAATATGACCTGGCGTGCTGCCTTGATGGTGGCCGGGTCTTTGGCATTCAAAAAGAACATGGCTGATGCCGTGCCGGGGTTGAATGACTTCTTGTCCATCTTGCGCAAGAGATTGCGCATGTTCATCGACACATCACCAAAGTCGATATCGACCGGACAGGGCGTCACGCATTTATGGCAGACGGTGCAGTGGTCGGCCACGTCTTCAAATTCTTCCCAGTGCTTGATGGAGATACCGCGGCGCGTCTGTTCTTCATACAGGAAGGCTTCGACCAGCAGCGAAGTTGCCAGGATTTTATTGCGTGGCGAATACAGCAAATTGGCGCGTGGCACATGGGTGGCGCAGACAGGTTTGCATTTGCCGCAGCGCAGGCAATCTTTGACGCTATTGGCGATTGCTCCAATGTCGCTTTGCTGCATGATCAGCGACTCATGCCCCATCAGGCCAAACGAAGGCGTGTAGGCATTGCGCAGGTCGGCAGCAAAGTCTGGCAGGTTCAGCAGCTTACCCTTGTTGAAGCGGCCTTCTGGATCGATGCGCAATTTATACGAGCGGAAATCCTTGATCTCATCTTCAGTCAAGAATTCCAGCTTGGTGATGCCTATGCCATGCTCGCCCGAGATGACGCCGTTCAGTGAGCGGGCCAGCACCATGATGCGGGCAACGGCTTGATGCGCCACTTGCAGCATTTCATAATCGTCAGAATTGACAGGCAAGTTGGTATGTACATTGCCGTCACCAGCATGCATGTGCAGGGCGACGAAAACGCGGCTGCGCAAGACTTTTTTATGCACGGCCACGCATTCATCGAGTATCAGCTTGAAGGCCGAGCCACTGAAAATCTGGCGCAATTGCGCACGGATTTCTGTCTTCCAGGATACCCGCACTGTCCTGTCCTGGACGATGGAAAATACCGTCACATCAGGCTGTGATTTTAATCTTTCTTCGAAGACAAATGCCAGCTTGTCCAGACCCAGGTCCAGCAATTCTGCCTTGGCTGCACTGAGTGGCTTGTCGAGATTATTCAGCAGATAAGTCCAGCGTGCTTCTGCTGCCTGCAGCAAGACATTGGCTTCATTGACGCGTTCTTCCAGCAATTCAGATGCGGGGATATCATCGCCGGCGGCATCTTCACTTTTGCCCAGTGGCAGATTGCGCTTGGCGAAGAAAGCTTTCAAGGCATCGAGCAAGGCCAGCTTGTTTTGTATCGATAATTCTATGTTGATGCGCTCTATGCCATCGGTATATTCACCCATGCGGTTAAGCGGTATCACCACGTCTTCATTGATTTTGAAGGCATTGGTATGTTTGGAAATCGCCGCCGTCTTGGCGCGGTCCAGCCAGAATTTCTTGCGTGCCTCAGGGCTGACGGCCACGAAGCCTTCACCGACGCGGGTATTGGCAATGCGTATGACTTCAGACGCGGCCTGAGCCACGGCGTTTTCATCATCGCCGACGATATCGCCGAACAAGGCCATCTTGGGCAAGACACCACGCTTGGATTTGGTCGTGTAACCGACGGCGCGCAGATAGCGTTCATCCAGATGTTCCAGACCTGCCAATATCGCGCCACCCTTGCGGGTTTCGTTATCGAGGTAGTCCTTGATTTCAACAATGCTCGGTATCGCATCCCGCGCCTGGCCAAAAAACTCCAGGCAGACGGTGCGGGCAAACTTGGGCATCTTGTGCAAGATCCAGCGTGCCGACGTAATCAAACCATCGCAACCTTCTTTTTGCACACCTGGCAAACCCGCGAGGAATTTGTCAGTCACATCCTTGCCCAGGCCTTCTTTGCGGAAGACGCGGCCCTTGATATCGAGTTGCTCAGTCTTGAAGGGCTGCTTCTCGCCAGGATGTGTCCATTCAAGCTTGAACTTGGCGATTTCCACATCATGGATTTTGCCAAGATTATGCTCAAGCCTTGTCACTTCCAGCCAGTCACCATTAGGATCAACCATGCGCCATGAAGCCAGATTGTCCAGCGCCGTGCCCCACAATACCGCCTTCTTGCCACCTGCATTCATGGCGACGTTGCCGCCTATGCATGAAGCTTCTGCCGAGGTTGGGTCTACGGCAAATACAAAGCCAGCTTTTTCAGCGGCATCCGAAACGCGCTTGGTGACAACACCTGCACCTGAGTAGATGACCGCATAGTCGCGGTCGACGCCAGGCAGGCGTGTCATTTCGACTTCGCCCAGTTGTTCGAGTTTTTCAGTATTGATGACCGCCGACAAAGGCGTCAGCGGTATCGCGCCGCCGGTATAACCCGTGCCACCGCCACGCGGGATAATGGTCAGGCCCAACTCTATACAGCTTTTGACGAGGCCAGCCATTTCATCTTCAGTGTCTGGTGTCAGCACGACGAAGGGGTATTCAACGCGCCAGTCAGTTGCATCAGTGACATGCGATACACGGCTCAGGCCATCGAACTTGATATTGTCTTTTGCAGTGAAACGCGCCAGCAGCCTGTTGGCTTTCTTGCGCAAGTCATAGGTGTCGCGAAAATCCTTGGAAAACGCTGCCACCGCCTTGCGGGCGGCCTGTACCAGAATTTCTACGCTATTGCTGCGTTCTGCATCATCGTTGACGGTGCTCAGGCGGCGCTTCTCGACTTCCGCCAGCCTGTGGTTCAAGGCATCAATCAAATCCTGACGACGCTTTGGGTTATCCAGCATGTCGTCTTGCAGATAGGGATTACGCTGCACGACCCAGATATCACCCAGCACTTCATACAGCATGCGCGCAGATCGCCCGGTCTGGCGTTTGCCGCGCAATTGATCAAGCAATTGCCATGCATCTTCACCTAGCAGGCGGATGACGATTTCGCGGTCAGAAAACGACGTATAGTTATAGGGAATTTCCCGCACGCGGGTCGGTGTGGCGCCTTGGGGTGCATCTGCGAGCAAGGCCTGGATCTGGGCTGGAGCATTCATCAGTGACGTGGTTGGACGGATATATAAAAGTCCATTCTAACTTATTGCGATGCACCACGCGCCAACAGCCTTGAAGTTTATACGGTAATGAATGGTGATTGTGGCAATTTTCCGAATGGAATTTGGCAAAAATCGACAGAATTGTCGTAAAAGTGGATAAATTGCAAAATCATCACAAATAACGCTGCACAAAAATCAGGCGGGCAAATTTGATTTACATCGTTTGTCGTATTTTACACCTGTGTGCAGATCAGACAGTGATCGTTTGAGACAAAATAGAAAAGATGGAATTTAAGCCAGCACTTCCAAACCCTTGCGATCCACCAAATTCAGCAGCTTTAGTGAAGGACCGTTAGGATGTTTTTGCCCCTGCTCCCACTTTTGCACTGTCGAAGGACTGGTGTTGAGGTAAGCAGCAAAGACCGCCTGGCTAGCCTTGACGCGCAAGCGCAGATGTTTGATCTGTTCAGCCGTGTACTCTTGCACTGGTGGCAGGCAAAGAGCATCAAACTCGCGCATGGTAGTTGCATCCATAACCCCTGCAGCATGCAAGCCTTGCGCTGTACCTTGCAGCACGTCGAGTAATTTATCATGTTTGCTCATTTGTTCCTTCTTTCAGCTCTATGAGTTCTTGCGCCTGTATCGCTCTATCCAACGCCTTGCGATCATATTTCATCAATTCAGATGCCAACATTTTTAAGGCTTGTAGTTCCTTGTCGTCAATGTTGTCGCGCTGATTTTTGGCAAATCCGTACAGGAAAAAGGCCTTATCTTTCAGCTTAAAGCCCAGGATTGTCCGTACGCCACCACTTTTACCACGCCCATTTAAAGCGACCCGTTTCTTGATGACATATCCTCCAAGATAAGCATCAATTAAACCTTGTTCCATTTCAGCTACTGCGGCACATAATGCCTGCTCAGGCAAACCTTCTTTGATTGCCCAGCGGGCAAACCATTTCGTCAGGAAGATTTGCATAACGCAAGATATCGTATTGATGAAGACACAAATATAGCACTTAGTACTATATATAGCAATAAATCAGGTCATTCAATACATGAAAATATTACATTTATTGCAATTGTCAGATAAAAAAAACGGGCAGCCTCAGCCGCCCGTTCTTCATGCAGAAAAAATCAACCCAACAATGCAGGCGCAGTCTTGCCCAGTTTCAGTGTTGTTTCCACTGGCAACCAGTTACCTGTGGATTCCTGGCGGCCTTGCAGCAGGAAGCGTGGGTTGGCTTCTTTGGCAGCATCAGCAGCGGCTTTGGACAATTCACCGATCTTGCCTTTTTTGAGGCGGTTCACGACCAGGCCAATTTCTGTTTCTTTGAAATCGCGCAGCATGTCGTAGTCACCATCGCTGTCACCGGCGACAAATACAGGGCCGTAGCCTTTTTTGGCGACCAGTTCACGTTTGATGACAACAGTCTTGCCTGAGCCCCAGTTCAAAGGCCAGTCTTTGCGGTAGGCGTTTTTATACACGTCGCCGTTTTGTTCCAGGCGCAGACCCAGAACGTTTTCACGTTGTACGTGGTAGCCATATTTTGGATTGGTCGCGAATACGGCAACCACATCTTCCAGCGAGGCTGTGCTGACATACACGTCAAAACCGTTCTGGCGGAAAGTGTTCATCAATGTCGCGACTTCGGTACACAGGCGTATGCCGTGGAAGTGGGCAGTGGAGATGACGCCGGCCACACCAGGAAGGGATGAAGGACTGGTATATTTGGTCTTGGTCAGGCTCATGCCGAGGTTGGCGTCATTCGATGCTTCTGCCAGTGCGCTGACTTCACCAACGGTCATATTGGCGAAGAAGTAGATGACCCATGGATAACCGACGTTCACGCCATGCGTGTCATTGACGGCTTCATACAGGAAGTAGAGCTTGGCGCGGAAGTCCTGGAACTGTGCTGTCTCCATGATTTCTTCGAGGCTGCGGCTACCGGCCATGCCTTTGTAGTTGGCGTGCAGGTAAGCGTAGTCACTGTCGAGATCGGTACAAACGCTTTCCAGGTCCAGTTGCTTGCCAGCGGCATTTTTGTAGTCAGCAGTGAAATTGCCAACTGGTACATTTTGACGGATAGTCGCAGAGAATTCTTGCGGGCTCAGCTTGAATGCGAGGTGATTGATCTGGTACATCAGCAGCGCTTCTTCGCAGTCATTCATGATACTGGTGTTATCCCAGTCAAACACAGCGTAAGGCTTGCGCTTGGCAGAATAGCTTTTGCTGGTATTGCCATGCTTGGCGATCAAGGCCGCTACCAGGTCACGGTTGCGCGGTGACCATTTGGCTGCATCAAGAAATACCGCCGGTGCTGCCGCGGCAGGTTTTGCCAATGCAGGCGCTGCCAATGTGGCACCAGCCGCAGTTGCAACCAGTCCTTGCAAAAATCCACGGCGTGGTTGTTGATTGGTTTGTTTAGTATCTTGCATTTAATTTCCTTGTTGAGCGCATGACATGCCACATGCTGGGGCATGTATCTTTATTAAAAAACCTGCGTGAGCGTATAAAATTTGCGTTGTGCTTGCTTTGGGCTTACACTGAGTCATCGTGCGGATACCGCTTTTCTGACTACTTTCCGGCAAGCATTATAGTCAAACATTGTGACATCCCGACAAAAGGCACAAAATTTTTAAGCGAATTTGTCTATACATTAACTACCTGGCCTGCTGACCTGATTTAGCTTGGCTGCCATTCTGTTCTACTACATCCAGCGAAGAATACAAATGACATAAATGCACTTCGGAAGGAGCAAACAGGCGTATTGGCAAATCACTCATGCCTATGCCCTGGCTGGTCAGCAATTGACGCCCGTCTGGCAAGACAAACAAGCCCCGGGCATAACGGCGCTCACCTGAGCCTGGTGGCAAGACCAGCGGCTTGCCACTCGGCGTGGCGATTTGTCCGCCATGGGTATGGCCGCAAAATGCAATTTGAAAATCATGCCCAGCCACAAGTTTGAGACCCAGCGGCGAATGCATGAGCAACAAACGTACATCACCTGCCCCGGCAAAAGTCTGGTCTGCGTCTGGCATACCGACGCCGGGTTCATCCAGGCCGCAAATCGAAATCGCATCAAAGGGGGTGGGCAGGCGTGTGTTTTGGTTAATCAAGACCTGGACACCTGCATCCCTGAGACAATTGCTGATATGCACATCATCGAGCCACAAGTCGTGATTACCCATGACGGCAAACTTGGGGGTAGCTGGATTGAGCAAACCCAATGGTTTAATCAGATGTTGCATATGTCGGGCATGCAGCGAGACGAAATCGCCGCCAAACAGGATGACATCCGGCGCAAAAGCAGCAATGGCGGCAAAGGCTTGTTCCAGCAAGCGCACGTCCGTCAACGGGCCTGCATGCAAATCTGAAATGAAGGCCAGTTTGCAATGAAAGCCCGCAGGCAGGGGCAGGTAAAAATCACGCCTGTCTATATGCAAGCCGCCTTGCAGCTTCAGGGCATAGGCAATGCGTGCTGCCCAGTTTTCTTGATAGAAAGCGGCTTCCAGCCCCTCACCTGCGCGCCGCCACCAGCCATAGTATTTACCTCTGCCCATGTCTGATCAGAATATGAAATTGGCGATTTTGGTCCAGAACCCCTCTGGCACTTTCAATAACAGCCAGGTGATGACGATATAACGCAGGCACTTGCCCACTGCCATATAAAACACACTGGGCCAGAATGGCATGCGCAACCAGCCTGCCAGGGTACAGATAGGGTCACCGATGCCTGGCAGCCAGGCCAGCAGCATGGTCTTGGGGCCAAAATGCTGTAGCCAGCGATACCAGTAACTTTCGCGTTCACGGTCAAAGGCTTTTTTGGCGGCATAGCCCATGCCATAGTCGACCATGCCACCCAGGGTATTGCCTATTGTGGCGACGATGATGACTTGCCAAAAAATCGCCGGGTTGGCCTTGATGACGGCAAATACGGCAGGTTCTGAGCCTAATGGCAACAAGGTGGCCGAGATAAAGCTGATGAGGAATACCGAACTCAAACCAATTTCAGGCAGTGCCAGAACGCTTAATAACCAATGGACTGCGGCTTCTATCATCGTGGTTTGATATGGCTGTAAAAGGCATACATTATAATGGCGGCTGTAATTTCGAATCACTATGTCGTTACTTAGGGCTAAATTAGCCCTGGATCACGAGTAGATCAGCCATATTTACCTAACAATAAGACATCCATGAGCACCGATTATCTGAAGAAGATCCTGACAGCGCGCGTCTATGACGTCGCATTTGAAACCCCGCTGGAATATGCCACCAGCCTGTCGGCTCGCATGGATAACCGAATTTATTTCAAACGCGAAGACATGCAAAGCGTGTTCAGCTTCAAGCTGCGCGGTGCTTATAACAAGATTGCCCATCTCACGCCAGCGCAACTCAAGCGCGGCGTCATCTGTGCCTCGGCAGGTAACCATGCACAAGGCGTGGCCCTGAGCGCCAGCAAGAAGGGTTGCAAGGCAGTCATTGTCATGCCGACCACCACGCCGCCTGTCAAGATTGATGCCGTGCGCACCCATGGTGGTGATCTGGTTGAAATCGTCCTGTTTGGTGATTCTTACACCGATGCTTACGGCCATGCGCTGGAGCTGGAAAAGAAACGCAAGCTGACCTTCGTCCATCCTTTCGATGACCCTGACGTTATCGCTGGCCAGGGCACGGTTGGCATGGAGATTTTGCGCCAGCATGCTGAACCCATCCATGCGATCTTTGTCGCCATCGGTGGTGGCGGCCTGATCTCTGGCGTGGCAGCTTACGTCAAGGCAGTGCGCCCGGATATCAAGATCATCGGTGTGCAAACGACTGATTCAGATGCCATGGCACGCAGCCTGAAAGCGGGCAAACGCGTGACCCTGACGGATGTTGGCTTGTTCTCTGACGGCACAGCCGTCAAGCTGGTGGGCGAAGAAACCTTCCGTCTGGCCAAGCTGTATGTTGATGAAGTGATTACGGTTGATACAGATGCCGTCTGCGCCGCCATCAAGGACGTGTTCCAGGACACCCGCAGCATACTGGAACCTGCCGGTGCCCTGGCAGTAGCCGGTTGCAAGGCCTATATAGAACGCGCCAAGGCCAGCAAGAAGCCGCTGAAGAATGAAACGCTGGTCACCATCGCCTGCGGTGCCAACATGAACTTTGACCGCCTGCGCTTTGTTGCCGAGCGTGCCGAAGTCGGTGAAGCGCGTGAAGCCGTATTTGCCGTGACCATACCAGAAGAACGCGGCAGCTTCCGCCGTTTCTGTGAATTGATAGGCGCGCGCAATGTCACAGAATTCAATTACCGCATCAGTGATGAAAAAGCCGCGCATATTTTTGTGGGCATTCAAACGCACGATAAGCTGGAATCTGGCAAAATTGCCAAGAATTTTGAAAAGCACGGCTTCCCTACCCTGGATTTGACACATGACGAGCTGGCGAAATTGCATATCCGCCATCTGGTGGGTGGCAAGAGCAGCCTGGCCAAGGATGAATTGCTGTATCGCTTTGAATTCCCTGAACGCCCTGGTGCGCTGATGCGCTTTTTGAACAGCATGGCACCGAACTGGAACATCAGTTTGTTCCACTATCGCAACCATGGGGCAGATTACGGCAGAACTTTAGTTGGTTTACAGGTTCCAAAGAAAGAAATGAAGGCTTTCCGCGAATTTTTGGCAACCCTGGGCTATCGTTACTGGGATGAAAGTAAGAATCCCGTTTATCAATTATTTTTGGGCTGATACAGCTCATAGCCTTAAGTAACGCAGATCTTAAGTAATACATTACGCAACGCAGACAACATGACAGATTCCGCACCAAATACGCCTGAACATTCTTTACTGGGCAAGCCCGCGACTTACAAGTCCGAATATGATGCCAGCCTGCTCTTCCCTATCTCCCGTTCCGGAAAAAGGGAAGAAATAGGCCTTGGCAGCAGCCTGCCTTTCTTTGGTGTGGATATCTGGAATGCCTATGAAATTTCGTGGCTAAACCTGCGTGGCAAACCGCAGGTGGCGATTGCTGCCATTACAGTACCAGCAGATTCGCCGAACATCATCGAATCAAAGTCTTTCAAGCTTTACCTGAATTCTTTCAACCAGACCCGCCTGGCGGGTACAGATGCGCTGGTCAGTCTGTTGCAGGCAGATTTATCTGCAGGTTTTGGTGCGGCAGTGCAGGTCAAACTGACTACGCCTGACCAGTTCGACAAATTAGCCATGCATGAACTGCAAGGCCAGTTGCTCGACAGGTTAGATATTGAAGTCGATAGCTATACCCCCAACCCATCGCTGCTGACCGCCAATGTTGATGAGTCACCGGTAGAAGAAACCCTGATCTCGCATTTGCTGAAGTCCAACTGCCTGGTAACTGGCCAGCCAGACTGGGGCAGCGTGCAAATTCAGTATGTAGGCCCGCAAATCAACCAGGAAGGCCTGTTGCAGTATTTGATAGGCTTCCGCGACCATAATGAGTTCCACGAGCAATGTGTGGAACGCATCTTTGTCGATATCATGCGCCACTGCAAACCGCAGAAATTGTCAGTCTATGCACGTTATACACGTCGCGGTGGACTGGACATCAACCCATGGCGCAGCAATTTCAGTACGGGCCAGGGCCCGGACAATCGCCGGAATGCACGCCAGTAAGCGTACCAGTATGTGTGGCTGCATCCCTCTCACACTCATTTTTTGTATCCATTTGTAAGCAATATTATGTTGAAATTCAAATATTTCTCCTTGCGCGCTGTCTTGTGCGCCTCCGCTTTTTTGCTGTGCACAGCATCCCAGGCGCAAACAACTGGCGCCCCAGTCCAGGAAGATATGGGCTGGTGGGATAGCGCCAAAGCCAAAGCCAATAAAATCCTGGATGAAGGCGACTTGTCACTGATGCTGGCTGGCCATACCCACCATGGCCGCGGCACTTACACCAGGGAAAGAATTGCAGAGCTCAATGAAAACACCTGGGGTTTGGGCTTTAGCAAAGCCATACGCACCAAGGAAGACAATGAAGAATCCGTCTATGCCATGATGATTTCTGATTCACACTTTAAGCCACAACCTATGGCAGGCTATGTCTATCAATGGATGAAGCCGCTAGGTGACAAGATCGAAGTTGGTGGTGGCCTGACTGGCTCGTTAATTAGCCGCACCGATTACTTTGGTGGCATACCCTTTCCAGTCATTTTGCCAGTGGCGTCGATAGGCACACGCAATACCAAGCTGATGGCAACCTATGTCCCGCGCTTTTCCAAGAACAAGGGTAATGGCGACGTCTTGTTCATGTTCGTGCGTATCGATTTAAAATAAGCGCTTGAAATAAAGTCCGGCCAGGGAAGTACAATTTTGCAAGAGGTGTTTTTTTATCTACCGCAGGCTAATGTGTTTTTAATATGCTAGCTAATTACCATCATTGTCCTTAGAACTTGCTTGATGTAAAGTATCCAGACTTATTCGTTTTATAGATTGTCGTCGTGATAATTCCGGTCCCGTTTTCAAGTACTAGTACACGCGAGCCTGTCGCCAGTCAAGACTGGCATATGGCCTTGCTGGAACATAACCCGGATGCGATGTATGTGCTCATCGACGACAATCTCGTGTATGCCAATCCGGCAGGTGCAGAACTCATGCATGCCGGTGACCCGCAGCAGCTCATAGGCCTGAAGCCAGAAGCTTTTTTGCATGGGCGGCATCATGAAGGTGCCAAAACCATACTGCAAAAACTGCGGCAGGACGGGGCACAGAGCAAACACACTTGCCAGTGCATACGGCTTGATGGTCAATTGCTCGATATAGAAGTCCGCGCTACCCAATTCAATTTCAATGAACAAACCGCCATCTTGCTGACGGCGCGAGAAATCACTCCCCGCAGCAGTTCACGTTCCAGCGCTACCGTCACCGCCCTGCCCCTGATCGACCAAGTCCGTTATAAATCCAGCCGCGTCCATGAAGCCCTGCATCACGAGAAAGAAATTCTCGAGATGATTGCGCTCGACAAACCGCTGACCGATATTCTGGAAGACGTCTGCGATCGTATGGAACGCTTGCTCGACAATGGCGCCTTGTGCGCCATCACGCTATATGACGACAGCACCCAGCAACTGAGTTTTGGTGCCGGCCCTTCGCTGCCAGATGGTTTTTGCGCCTTGCTTGGTAATCTGCCAGTCGATACCAGTTCGGGCTCAGCCTCCGCCGCGATTTATTACCAGCGCACCACGATAGTCCAGGATATTGCAGTCAGCCCGCTGTGGAAAAATTTGCGTGAACCGGCGCTGCGCTACGGCTTGCGTTCATGCTGGTCTTTGCCGATTACGACGGCTTTCAACACCCTGCTGGGCACGGTCGATGTGTATCACCAGATGGTACACAGCCCGAATGAAGATGAGCAGGCGATGATGATGGATGCATGTGACCTCATCGGTCTGGCCATCGATAAAAAGAACATGGAACAAAGCCTGGAGGAAAGCGAAGAACGCTATCGCTCCGTGGTCACCAATCTCAGTGAAGGTATCATGGTGATAGGCCCCAGCGGCCAGATCCTGACCTGCAATCCCAGCGCCCAACGTATTCTTAAAATTGATGACATCAGCACCGTTGGCAGGCGTCACCGTTATTTCAAGAACATACTCGGTGACGAAGGACAAGCGATACGTATGGGGGATGATCCGGCTTCCGTGGTCTTCCGCAGTAAAACCCCAATATTGAATTTATCCATGGGAGTGGAGTTGCGTGATGGCTCCGTTGTCTGGCTCTTGGTGAATGTACTGCCTATCAATAAAAAAAGTAGCGCCACGGTATCTGCCGTATTGATTTCCTTCACCGATACCACAGAAGTGCGCGAGACGCAAAGGCAATTGCATTTCATGGCTTCTTACGATGCCCTGACTGGTTTGCCGAACCGCCATCAACTGAACCAGCGCCTGGTCAAAGCACTGGCCGGTGCCAAACGCACTCAGCACCGCCTGGCCTTGCTCTTTCTTGACCTCGACAGGTTCAAGAACGTCAATGACACTGCTGGCCATGCTGCGGGCGATACACTCCTGCGTGATGTATCGTCGCGCCTGAGTTCGTGCATACGCACGACAGACATGCTGGCCCGCCTTGGTGGTGATGAATTCGTCATCGTTGCCGAAGCCTTTGAAGATGCCATGCAACTCAAGGACCTGGCTGAGCGTGTACTGGCCCGTATGCGCGATCCTTTCGTGATTGAGGGCAATGAATATCACCTCGGTACCTCTATCGGCATCAGTGTTTATCCACATGATGGTGAAGACGGCCCTACGCTGCTGCGCTGCGCTGATTCGGCGATGTACCATGCCAAGGAACTGGGCCGCAACAACTACCAGTTCTTCACCACAGAACTGAATGTACGCGCCCAGCACCGCTATGCGCTGGAAACCAATCTGCGCCGCGCCCTGACTGACAATGAATTCCTGGTGTATTACCAGCCCAAGATCAGCCTCAGCACCTCGCAGATCGTTGGTGCAGAAGCGCTGATACGCTGGCAAATGCCAGACGTTGGCCTGGTACCGCCTAACGAATTTATCCCTATATCAGAAGAAATTGGCCTCATCCTGCCACTGGGCCGCTGGATCTTGCGCCAGGCATGTCTGCAAACCCAGCTATGGCGCGAGCAATATTCGCCGGACATGGTCATCAGCGTGAATATCTCGCCCAAGCAATTCCAGGACCCTGGCCTGCCCAAATATATAGAACAAACCCTGCAAGAAATCGGCTTGCCACCATCTGCACTGCAGCTGGAGATTACCGAAGGCTTGCTGATGGGTGACATAGACTTGCTGCTGCCGGTCTTTGATGCGATCAAAAAACTCGGTGTCAGCATTTCCCTGGATGATTTTGGGACAGGCTTCTCTTCACTATCTTATTTACAACGTTTCCCTATTGATAACCTCAAGATAGACCGTTCTTTCATCCGCGATATCCCGGGCAACCCCGATTCTGTTGTACTGACGCACGCCATCATTGCCATGGCCAATGCGCTGGGTATGAGTGTCACAGCCGAAGGGGTGGAAAAAGCCGACCAGATGTTCTTCCTGGCCGACTCTGGTTGTCAGGAGATGCAAGGCTTTTATTTCAGTCAACCCCTGCCTGTTGATAAATTTGAAAAATTACTGAGAGACAACGTTCGTTAAAAGTGTTGTCAAGTTTTGCGCAAATCGGCCAAAAGAAGCCTATAATTTGTCAAAACCTAATTTTGTGCATTGCACCATTTCGCTGTAAAACGATCTTGCACCATGACGAATATTGCAAAAATCCTGCCTCTGAACAACGTACTCCTGAATCTGGAAGTCTCCAGCAAAAAAAGAGCATTTGAACAGGCCGGGCTGTTATTCGAAAATAATTGCAGCATAGCGCGCTCGGTTGTCTCTGATAACCTGTTTGCGCGTGAACGCCTGGGCTCTACTGGCCTCGGCCATGGCGTAGCCATCCCGCACGGCCGCATCAAGGGCCTGAAGGCACCGATTGCGGCCCTGGTCAGGCTCAAGGAAGCTATTCCTTTTGAATCGCCAGACAGCCAGCCAGTCAGCCTGTTGATTTTCTTGCTCATGCCTGACAATGTCACGCAACAGCATCTGGAAATTTTGTCTGAAGTGGCAGAGATGCTGTCGAACGAAACTTTCCGCGATACACTCAATACTGAAACCAGCGCCGCTGCGATATATGAAAAAATCATGGCCTGGCGTCCGAACCTGCCAGGCACAGCATGACAGACTGTGACAGGGCTGCCCGCTGCGTATTCGCCTGCGGCAGTCTGATCAAGCTCAAGCTCCCTGCGTTTCCTGATACTTCAAGCAAGCAAAATACCCCCAGACAACCAAGACATCGTCAGATTCAACCCACATAGCCATGCCATCATTGACAGAACTCACGGTACAAAAAATCTACGACGATAACCGCGACACCATGCAACTGGGCTGGTTTGCGGGTTTTGCTGGCGCCGACAAGCAAATTACAGGTGATGCGGCGTCTTCTGCCGACCAGGTCGGGCATTTGAACCTGATCCACCCTGGCCGCATACAGGTGCTGGGGCACCAGGAACTGTCGTATTACAACCGCCTGTCGAATGCGTCGCGCAATAACCTCATGCGTGAACTCGTCGCCGGTGCGCCACCTGCCCTGATCGTGGCACAGGGTCTGGAATCGCCACCAGCGTTTTTGACGACTTGCGACGACAATAATATCCCGCTGTTTTCTACGCCTTATCCATCTGCACAGGTCATTGATTATCTGCGCGTCTATCTGTCGAAAAAACTCGCACAAAAAATCACCATGCATGGCGTCTTCATGGATGTGTTGGGTGTAGGTGTGTTGATCACTGGTGAATCCGGTCTGGGCAAAAGTGAGCTCGGGCTGGAACTGATTTCACGCAGCCATGGCCTGGTGGCCGATGATGCCGTCGAATTTTCGCGCATTGCCCCGAACATGATAGAAGGCCGCTGTCACGAGCTGCTGCAAAACCTGTTGGAAGTGCGCGGCCTGGGCCTGCTCGATATCAAGACCATCTTTGGTGAAACCGCAGTGCGCCGCAAGATGCGCCTGAAACTCATCGTGCATCTGGTACGCCGCAGTACCCTCGAAGAAAATTACGAACGCCTGCCGATAGATTCGCAGACTGAAGAAGTGCTGGGCCTGCCTATCAGAAAAGTCGTGATCCCGGTTGCTGCAGGCCGCAATATCGCGGTACTTCTGGAAGCGGCTGTGCGCAATACCATCCTGCAATTACGTGGTATTAATACGCTGGAAGATTTCATGGAACGGCAACGCCGCGCCATGGAAAACGGTGACTAAATACCTGTTGAGTACATCCCATGGAAATCCTGCTTATCTCTGGTATCTCCGGCTCCGGTAAATCGGTCGCCCTGAATGTGGTTGAAGATGCAGGCTACTATTGCGTCGATAACCTGCCGCCCAGTTTATTGGCAGACCTGGTCAATACGCTCATCAAGGAAGGCGTGCCGTCAGCGGCCATCGCCATTGACAGCCGCAGCGCCAATCAGCTCACGCATTTGCCAGACTCCATACGCACATTGCGTGCAGAAGGGCATGATGTCAAAGTCCTGTTCCTGACCGCCAGCACAGAATCCCTGGTCGCCCGTTTTTCAGAAACCCGCCGCAGCCACCCGCTGTCGCACCGGCTGGGTCTCGACAAAGAGCCCGGCGACAGGCTCAGCCTGACTGAATGCATACAGGAAGAACGCGAAATTCTCTCAGGCATACAACTGGTCGCCCACGTCATCGACACCAGCGATCTTAGTGCCAACAAACTGCGCGCCTGGGTCAAGGACGTCATAGAAATAGGCCACACTCCGCTGACCCTGATGTTTGAATCCTTCGCCTTCAAGATAGGCGTGCCGCTGGATGCCGACTTTGTCTTCGACGTCCGCATGCTGCCCAATCCCCACTACGACCCCATCATGCGCCCGCTGACAGGCCGCGATGAACCCGTGATCCAGTTCCTCAAAGAACAGCCGATGGTCGATGACATGTTTGCCGACATCGAGCAATTCATCACAAAATGGCTACCCGCCTTCAAGCGCGACAACCGCAGCTACCTGACAGTCGCGATAGGCTGCACCGGCGGCCAGCATCGCTCAGTGTATATGGTGGAAAAACTCGCTGCGCATTTCAAGGCGCAGGAACAGGTGCTGGTCAGGCACAGGCGTTTGAGTTAGGGCAATTACCCAAGTTAAGATGAAAGTCTTAGTCAGATTAGACGTCCCCAATTAGGTCGTCAGCACTGCATTGTTCTATGCCATTACCAATGAATCATTAGGCCATACCAGAAGATTTTTGGACTTTATGACACTGAAGATGCGTTTGCTTTAAAGATGTCTAAATAAATATGAGATATTGCCAATTTCACCATTAACATATCACTCTTTACATGATTTTAAATCGAGTTCATTACAGTTCAATTCGTCTATTACTTGATCATCAAATACTAATCATCTGCATATTATTAAAAATGCAGTATGATCAAATATCCTTAGGCAAAAACACAATAACATTGCTCATATAAAAGATCCTTTATCTCAAATAATAACTTTCTGGAAAAATTAGAAATGAAAATAAAAAGCTTCCGAGCTACAAATTTTCGTAGTTTTCTTGATACAGGTCACATTACGCTGAAACCGATTAATTTGTTAGTCGGTAAGAATAGTATTGGGAAAAGTTCATTTGCAAGAATGTGGCCAATCTTTAATCAAGGTGCAAAAGTACAAAAAAGAACGCCCATCTTATGGAACGGTGATTTAGTTGATTTTGGTACCTTCAAAAATATTCTGTCTCGTCATGCAACTGACAAACAAGTAATATTTGATTTCTTACTTGAAATCGAAAAAAAAGATCTATCTCCTAAAAATAACACACTCCGATATGGAAACAGAGTTCATCACCTTAGAGATGGAGAAATAAGCTTTAACATTACACTCATTAGTGAAGAAACAGACAGCTCTAGATCGAGATGTAATAAGTTAATTATTTCTGTTGCGAGTGTTTCAATTTTGTATTCGTTTGACGCATCAGGTCAATTGATCGAGGCGCAATGTAGAGATACTACGATCAAAGTTACTAGCCAATACAGTCAAGAAAATACAATCGGATTTCTGGCGCCCTCCACTGAATATTTCTCAAAACAAAATGATGTATTAGTTCCTGCATATTCGCCAATGCATACGCGCCTCTTTTATTTTTTAAGAAGACACTTACATCAACGATTGGCGAATGAACGAATTCATGAAATTTGCACAAAATTAAATGTCGTTGGAGATGAAATCGATCTCCTTTCATATTGTAATGCTCTGCCATATCACTATAAGACATGGAAAGATTTTTTATATACGATCAAACTTAATGAGACGATACTTCAAAATTTCCATACGTTAGTTCTATTGGCCGCCAGTGGATCACTCATTAAAGACATAGACCTATCTTTGCGACAACATTTTTCCACAGTTAACTACATTCGACCTATACGTGCTACAGCACAACGGTATTATAGGAAGCAAGAGCTAGCAGTGGACAATATTGACCCCGAAGGTTCAAATTTGGCGTTCCTTTTAGTTTCACTCACAAAAGAAAAATTAGTACATTTAAACAAATGGCTTAGCGAAACATTGGACGTCAATGTAATATTAGCTGGAGAAGATGGAGAACAAGGCCATGTAATGGTTAATCTCTTAGACTTAACCACAGGTCGATTAGACAACATGGCAGATATGGGATTTGGTTTCTCTCAAGTACTGCCATTGGCAGTTCAAGCTTGGGTTTCATCGTCACCACATGCTAGGATTGCCGGACGTGTTTATCATGGAAATACGATTCTGGTATGGGAACAACCAGAACTGCATCTACATCCGGCAATGCAAAGAAAACTTGCTCGCCTAATCGCGAAAACAACAAAAGTCGATGCGACCAGAAACATCACATTCATCATTGAAACGCACAGTCAATCAATGATAAATGAAATTGGTGATTTAATAATTGAAGAAAAATTTGATCGAAATAGTATTCAACTTTTATTATTTGAGCAACGCGAATCTTTTGAAACAAAAATTACCCAATCTAGTTACGATGAGGATGGTCAATTAACGAATTGGCCATACGGTTTTCTTTCGGTTTAAATTAAATTTTATGCTTATTTTTTTAAACGAAAATTTGGCAGTCGAATCAAATTCTTTCTCCGAAAATGATATTCGTAATTTAGATGATTTGCTTATGTTGCATTCAAAATTATTGCATTACGTTGCGGCATCAAAAAAAACAGTGCACTTAATTTCTCAAAATTTTCTTGGGAAAATCAGCAATAGATCTCAAGAAACGCTTAAAACAATATCCACACAATCTGATAATTTATCTTCTTTGATAAGCGCAACTAGACTTTATGTCGAAATTAAAAATAAAGCCTCAATTGGCTTAACAATTGAGAAAAATGACGAATCATTCAAATGGATTTGCGATCTTCAATATGCGGTATCTTGGCTTTCTCAACCTTCCAAAATAATTGGGGAACATATCGGCGACGTAGACACTTTTCAAGTAGCAAGTAAATACTTCGCAATATCAAAAAAACTTGACCCAAAAATGCAGCGATTTATAGCTGAAATGTCAGGTGGATGTGGAAATGCTCCAGTAGTTTTAACACAGCGGATAAAAGATGGCGTTGCACCAATACTATGCATTATTGACAGTGACAAGATATCACCGGATCACAATGGCTCGCCAAGTATAAGTAAATGTCATGATATCGTTGAGCAAATGAAAGGAATTTCCTACTTTCATCAAATGGAAGAACGTGAATTAGAGAACATTATTCCTATTCCACTCCTAATTCACGGAACATTGTCACTTCCTGCGTCAAAAGATCGCGACACGATTTTAGATAGCATTGCCATTTTAAAATCTATTTATGAAGATGATGAAAGTACTCATATTTACAAGTACATTGATTTAAAAAATGGCACCTGCAAAAGTTGGGTAGCTGCAAAAGGTATAGAAAAATACTATGCAAATATTACGATTAAATCCAAGTGTCCTTGCAAAATTGATTGCGAAGGTTATTTTAGTCCTCCCCTCTTCGAAAGTGTTCGACAAAAAGTGACTGAATTTATTGAGAATTCTTCAGAAAAAATATTGCGAGATATTTCAGTCGAAAGTGTTAGCAAATCTTGGATCGACTTAGGGGCTATAGTCTATTCGGTTGCTTTATCAAATAAAATACGGACAATGTAAACGGCTTAAAAAATTCTCAAACCAAAACTTCAGCGCCGTCTAACAGCAAGTAGCCTTGATTTGAGGATTTTGTACTTCTGACTCCACCACCAACCGCTTTTCTTCGCTTGAAGTTCAATGACAATAGTCCTCAATTGCCTGCCACAAAATCTCGACAATGCTGCCTGTAACGACTTCATAGCAAATGCGCCTTTGACAGCCTGGATGCCTGTGTTGAAGTACCTGCAACAGGCATTCGACCTGCCTGCTGAACCTTGGGAGAAAATCCCTCTGGGTGCGAATGCCTTGTTTGGATTGGGTGAGGGCGTGATAGTCAAACTCGTGCCACCGAACTGGCGACGTCAGGGTGACAAAGAAATTCTGGTGGCACCGCTGCTGGAAGGCAAACTGTCATTGCAGACACCCAGGCTCATCGCCAGCGGTGAAATCGATCACTGGGTGTTTGTGATCTTCAGTCGCTTGCAAGGCACTTTGCTTGCGGACATCTGGCCATCGCTGGATATCGAACAGAAGCGATCCATCATGCTGCAAACTGGCCAGCTTGTGCGTGAACTCGGCAGTGTGAAGTTTGACGCGGATATCGCCATCAAGGTCGATTGGCCAAACTATATACGCGATCTGATTACCGATTGCATGGCTAGACACCAGCGCAGGAAAATGCCGGAAACATTGCTGGCGCAAGTCATGCCCTATATCGAAGCTGCCGGAGACTTTGCCAAAGCAGGTGACTTGCGATTTATCCATATGGATATCCATCCGTGGAACCTGATGGCAAAGCAGGAACAGGGTCAATGGCGGCTCTCGGGCCTGCTGGATTTTGGCGATGCCATCGTCGGCAATAGCGACAGGTTTGAACTCCTGACACCGATGATCTTCATGGCACAAGGCAATCCCTTGCTGCTGCAGGCGCTGTTGCAGTCTTATGGTGAAATAACAAATATCAGCGCAGCAGAACTGCAACGCCAACTGACTGCCTATATGCTGATCAGGCCTGACTCTGATGTGACTTTTTGTATGCAGCAAGTGCCTGCTGACGGGCCGCGCAATAGTTGGGAACAAGTTGCTGCTCAGATGTTTCCGCTGTAAAACCTAGAGGCGCGATAACAGTCAATTATTTTGCACTGCAAAGTAAGGGGGCAATTTCAGATTCGCGTCCTTACTGTCGCCTCATGTGAGCTTAAATTCTTATTGCACAGGTCTTCTTATGACTTCATTTTCTTGTGGTCTATATGGCCCCAATTCACCTTGCACAGAATGAAGAAATTTGCGAAACCTGGCTTCCATCAACGCATCATATTTTTTCGCATTGCCTTTCAAGTGAGGCCAGGCCAAACGTGCCGTCGCTGATATGTTTGTTGAATCTGCGACCTGGTCTCTTCGGGCATCGAGGATGGTATAGCGCGTCGCGCCTTGCAGGGCTTCTTGACGGAATATAGTCCATGCATCAACATTTTCTGTCTTGGGTGCGTTACTACCATACTGTTTTACCGGCACATCATAGGCAGTGCGCCCTGCGTCAGTATTGAGGTCATAAAATTTCAATATCAGATTGGTCGAGTCAGCCGTTTGCCTGTCTGCCGGATTGGGTAACTGGAAAACTGCGGCAGCCACTGGCAGTTTGGATTGCATGTTCAGTACAGCCCAGTCATCATCCACAGTAAAAGCCAGCGCCCCGGTTTGCGTGATGATTTTGAGTCTGGTATCGGCAAAGGCGGTGATGCAGACAGTGCCAAGTAGCAAGCTTGCGAGCAAGGTTTTTAGTTTTTTCGTCGGCATGTTATGTAAAAATTTCTCTGATATTAGGCAACGTCCGTATTTTTTGCCAGCCCCTGAGCATACCGCGCCAGCGAACGATTGTAGCGCGGCAAATATCCTGCCAGCGCTGTCAGGCTAAGCGCAAGTGCCTCACGTTCGCGTCCCAGATCAGCCAGCGCCAGGGCCAGAAAGCCGCGCACTGCACCGTCGAGTTCATCACTGCCTTGCTGCATTTCAACAAACAACAGGTCAGCCGCCGTTTGCGGATCACCCAGGTGACGGATGGAGCTGGCCATTTGTACATTCGCCCGGCGGCGTCGCAAACCTGTCAGGCCGTTTTCAAGAGCAGCTTTATACAGGGGAATCGCCAGTTCAGTAAAACCGCAAGAATCCCGTGCGCCGCCGCGTTCAAATAACCCTATGGCGGCATCAGGTGGCAACTCTGCAGCCAGTGCGTCAATGCGTGCAATGAAGGTCTGTGCTTCTGTCGCGTCAAACTCTGCCCACAGAGCTGCCAGTCTTTCCTCCCAATGTGTATTCATGCTCATCATTTCTTTTATCATTGAATCCAGCGATGATTATCCCATGTGAGCTTGTCTGTACATCCTGTTATCCGGTGACGCAGACAAGGTAAATCTCACATCAAGGATACTTAAATGATGCAGATTAATACCCATTGATTATCAGTTGTAACTCTGTTGATGCATGGACAGGGGCTAATCCAAACTACATAGCTGCATGCAGTCTTTAACTCTGCCTATTGGCAGGCGATTAAAACTGGGTAAGTGATTCCAGTTCTTCGGCTCTGTTTACCCTGGCCGTGACGGAGCATTCATTTGCACTCATTCTGGCAGAGGTACCGCCGTCGGGATCATAATAAAACTGGCAGTTGGCATCGCTAAATTTCAGTCATAGACGCTGTACTTCCTGCAGGTCTTTTTTTCGATCGGCTTTGAGCGTACCCATCAACTTTTTATATGCATTGTTCAGGCGTTTGTCTGCACGGCTATATTCGGCAGAAATGCAATCCAGAATTGCCGGATCCACTGCTTCAGCTTTCTTTATACATTTGTCATATTCGGCACTACGCACTGGTCCCGCTCTGCCATAAGCCGGGAAAGAGAATGCCGCGCTCAATACTATGCTTAATACGAATGTCAGTTGATATTTGGTTTGCATGCGTAATCTATATTGTCATACTAAATAAAAAGCTGGCTCAAATTAATCGCCAGCCCAGGTGAAATCAGCTTGTTGGTTTGCTTTAACTGACACGAACAGACATTTTTTATACTCACCAGCTATGGGGCTTGCAGGCAGATAAGCCTTATCTGCTTGCTGCATGCCTGCTGCAATCTCAAGCCCCAAAAAACAGCTTGTTCTCAAAGAACAAACCCTTGAGCCGTTTGCGGAAAATCGCGATAGTCAGGGCCACCAATAGCATGACTACATTAAAACCGAGGATTTTATTGCCGCCCATATCCACGAAAGGAACGGCATTCGAGGGCATGGTAGCGGCATACAGGCCACGGTCATAACTTGCGCCGATGACCTGGCCACCATCGTTGATGGCATTGGTCAGGTACAGGCTTTTGCCGGCCGCGTGCAGCGTCATCTTATTGTCGCGCCAGACAAAGGACAGGCGCAGGTCTGCAGTATCAACTACGCCAACCACATGGCCTTCGTTATTGATGCCGGTGGCAAAGCTGTCGCCAAAGCCGATTTTGGCACCGAGGTCTATCATCTGCTTGCCATCGTGCATGAAGGCATGCCAGCGGCGGTCTTTCATTTCCGAAGCCCCCACGACGATGCCATGGTCGTTGATAGCCGTTGCTGAACTGGTGCGGCCACCCAAAGTGCCCAGGTCTCTCATGCCGCTGGCAGCATCATAGAGGAATGCCCGGCGCGTGCCATCGGTGATCATGGAAGAACCAACTACCTGCCCCTGGTTATTGATGCCGCTCGCATAACTAACCCTGCCGCCCAGCGTACCCAAGTCTTTTAGCGCTTCACCGGGGGTATATAGAAAGGCATGCCAGTCACGTTCAGGCGTATCAGAGAACCCGGCAGCCTGGCCAGTCTGATTGAGTGCAGCACCATAACTATTGGGGCCACCCAGAGTGCCCAGGTCCTGGGTGCCATGATCGCGGGTGCGGATAAATGCGCGCCATATTTCCCCTTTTTTTGATGAACCGACGATCTCGCCCTTATCATTGATGCGCTTGGCTTCGCTCTCGGTTTCGCCCGGCAACTCCAGTTTGACAAGTTTACCCTTTTCAAAGAACACGGCGTGAGGCGTACCATCTTTTTCCTTGATGACGGCAGCAACCTGCCCTGCTGCATTCATGTCATAGGCAATCGACTCGCCATACTGCTTGCGCTCTATACCCAAAGAATGACTGGTCGAGGCAACAGCCTGGCCACCGATCAAAGCCAGCAGAAACAAAGAACTACGCAATGCATGGTGCATACAGGTATCCTTTCTGGAGGGAGGTCTTACGGGGAATTTGCAAGCAAATATACAGGATTATTATTTGGCAATAAAGATAAATGATTATTATTTGCCACCGTCGATTGAGACGTAGTGAGGATTTTTTGAAATTCACCAGAACGCGCGGCCCATGTCAGCTTGCCAGATGCAAGGGTGCCAAGTTACGCCCGTGAAGCCATGCATAAGCAAATGGCAAAGAAGGTGCAAGCCCAGGCAATAAAGCGCATTAATTCGCCGTGAACGCTTAAATGAAGCAACGCTAAAGTATGCCTGGGCTGCCTGAGAATTCTAACAGTGAGTACTACGTGCGCGAAGCTGTTTTAACAAGCAAGGATATGAATGATATGACTATGCCTGTCCCGAGATGCTTACACCGAAACTGGTAGGTGAGGTTCTTACAACGCACCAGTTGTGATGGCAAAATGAGGGGACAGTAACATCGGTACGTTAAAACGTATTTTCTCTTTCGAATTCCACCCGATCTGCAACCCACACACTGAAGTTGTCGAATCGAGAGATATCTTTCGGCAATTGTTGGCCATCTATAAGCCGATACAAATCCGAGGAATCTGTTCATACAATCTCGTACTCATTATCTGGCTTGTTATCAGCAATGGCGAAAACAACTCCACCATCACTCCAATCATTAATAGGACTTACGCAAAAAAAGTGAGCTATTTTAAAAATGATGTAAACCCAAAGCAGCTTTCAAGTCAGTAAACTAAGGGACATGACATCAAAACGTCCGAGCCGACTGGATTACTGCCAATACTTGCT
>NZ_JBMPPI010000040.1:0-46138 GCF_049340245.1 Undibacterium sp. TC4M20W | reverse complement strand
TTGCGCCTGGATGCCTTGCAAGTGATGCGGACACAAGAACTCAACCGGCTTGAGGTAGCCCGTGATGCCATTCGACAAGGCTTGGTTAATCATATTGAGTGGCTGGAGAAAGAAATCAAGTCACTGACCCGGTCGATCAACAATCATATGAATAATGATCCAGATTTAAAAGATAAGCAAAAATTATTAGACAGTGTTCCTGGGCTCGGCGAGCGCACGATTGCTGTACTGCTTTCGTATTATGCAGACTCTGAACGTTTTTCTTCTGTAAAGAAGGCTGTTGCCTTTGCAGGTCTTGACCCAGAGCAGCACGAGTCTGGCAGCAGTGTCTGTCGCAAAGCAAAAATGTCAAAGGTTGGGCATACATTTATTCGTAAAGCGCTCTATATGCCCGCTATGGTAACTCTGCATCGAACCACCTGGGGTAAGGTCTTCCGACAACGATTAGCCGCAGCCGGGAAACCTGCCAAGCTCATTATTGGCGCTATGATGAGAAAGTTGATACATGTCGCTTTGGGGGTATTGAAATCAGGAAAACCATTCGATGCTAGCTTGCATTTAGCTTGACTGGCATAACAGTATCTACGGGCCTGGCTCAATAGTCAGTTTGGGAAGTCAACAGTATCAAGAAAAAATTCAGCTTCTGGCCAATCCCTGACCAAGCCTTCGGCATGTTTGCGCAGAGTGCGAATGGCGTTTGCCGGGCCAACAAAATTCAATTGTGTACCATGTCCAGAAAATACAATATACGTCACATGTCTTTCAACGATACCCGGTTCCATAATGGAGTGCCATCCCGGCAAACCTCTCTTGAATTCTTGTACTGACATATGAGACAAAGCAAAAGAAGATTTGAATAACAGATCGAAGCTTGTGATCTCAGTATTTTGTGCAAATTCAAAAAACAAATCCCCTGTAGATGGTAGCTTTCCTTTGACGAGTTGGCGATTGTGCTTTCCCAAAATATATTGAGAAAGAGAAGCTACTTCATTACATAACGCCTTATCGACTAGAAAGGCATTTTTTTTGCACGGTTTCAGGTATTGACGCAGTATCTTTCCTTCTCCACCAAAGCTGTCATCATCAAAGTTCGCTCCTACCAGGTAGACATTGGCAGCGAGTAAAAAGAGTGGCACTTTATAGTGTAGAAAACTCTTTATCTCCAGGGTGTCAACATAGCTGCCATCGCGTATTTGCCACGCCAAACTCAGACCAAGAGTATCCATGTTGTCCAGATCAGAAGTCAAAATCGTCGCTTTCAATCATTTTTTTCAGAAAGAAAAAAAACCGGGGTCGTCACGTTAGGTGCGTAACTATATTTACTTGCGCACGCCAGCCACGCTCACCCCAACCTGCTCGGCCAACTGCCGCGCCGCCTCTGACATGGTGGGTGCTACGGCTTCATAGGCGGTGCCATTCAGCCGCACGGTAAACACCTGGTGTTCACGTTTTAGCAGTTTGCGGCTGCTGTCGAGCACGACCCAGCTGGCTTCGAGCGTGAGTTGCTCGCCGCTTTGGATGAGTAGCTGATCGACTTGTACCTTGACCTGGTAGCGGGGCAAGCTGTTGCCTGGGGTGGCGGCTATGCCTGCGTTGATGCCGGTGTCGGAGAAGAGCCAGGCGTCGGGCAGGTTTTTGCGCAGGTGGGCGGTGAGGGCGTTGGTCAGTTGTTCGTCCAGCGGGGCCAGCCAGCGTTGTTCGTCGCTGACGATGGATTCTGTGGCAGATTTCTGGATGACGAGTTGCTGGCGGTTCACTGCCTCTGGCAGTTTGATGGTGGCGACGACGAGTTCATACAGTGCCTCTGCCTGGCTGCTGCTGGCGAGCGGGTAATCGAGGCGGTACAGGTGTTCTACAGGTGGCGTGGCGCAGGCGACCAGTAAAAGGCCCGCCAGGCCCGCCAGGGAAATCGTCAGGACGTGTGTGCTTCGCATCATGGTTTTACCTTTTGTTTGCCAAACACCAGGGCGTCTGGATGGCGTTCCAGCATGTCGGCCAGGTTGGCGACGGCGCGGGCGGACTTGGCGACTTGCTTCAATGATTCGCGCATGTCTTGTTGCAGCGGTGCGTCTTCTGCCAGCAGGGCGTTGGCGCTGTTGAGGGTGCTGCGTGCTTCTTTGAGGGTAGAGGTCAGCTCGGGCGTGACTTCTACATCAAGGCGGTGCACGAGTTTTTCTGTGCTGGCGAGGGTGGTGTTGAGTTTGGTGAGGGCCTGCACGAGCTCGCCAGAGATTTTATCGAAAGGCAGCTTGTCGATTTTCTTGGCGATGCGGCCTACGGTTTCCTGAATTTCGGCCAGGCCACCACCGACGGTGGGCAGTACGGGGTAATCGGTGCGCCAGTCCATTTTTGCCTGCGGTGCATCGGGGAAGAAATCGAGGGCGATATACAACTGGCCGGTCAGCAGATTGCCACTGCGTAGCTGGCCGCGCAAGCCGCGGGTGATGAGGTGGTCGAGCAGTGATCTTTCTTTGGCTTCGGTATCGTCATCAGGCAGGCGCGTGCCTGTCCTGACCCTGGCCTTGAGGCGGTCTGGGTAGAGGCTTATTTCTACCGGGAAGCGCGGCAGGCGGCCATTCTCGGCAAATTCCACACCCAGGGATTTGACTTCGCCAATGACAATGCCGCGCAAATCGACAGGGGCACCTTTGGACAAACCACGCAGGCTTTCAGGGAAATACATGAGGAAGCTGCGCACCTTGGTATCCGGCGCGCGCATGGCATGTTCGCGGTCTTCAAACAAGGGGAAGACGCTGCCTTCAAACGCGGGTTTGCCACCGGGCAGGGCATCATCATGTTCCTGGAAGGCGAGGCCGCCTTCTATCAGTGATGTCAGTGATTCTGTCGTCACGCGCAGACCATTGGCATCGAGCTGCATATCCACGCCGCTGGCATGCCAGAAGCGGGTGTCCTCGGTCACGTATTGATCATACGGCGCATCGATGAAGACGCGGATGGTCACGCCCTTGCCGTCACGGTCAAGCTGGAACTTGGTGACATGCCCGGCATTGATGTGGCGGAAGAAAATAGGCGAGCCATAATTGACTGACCCTGTCTGTGCACCGTGCAAGACAAATTCACGACCGGGTGAATCACGGTTGACCAGTGGTGGTTCTTCAAGCCCGGTGAATTCATTGGTGGTATCGGACGAGGTGCCGACATCAACGCTGATGTAATTGCCGGACAGCAGCGTAGAGAGGCCAGACACCGAGCCGCCAGAAATGCGCGGCTTGACGATGAAGAAGCGGGTATCGGTGGCGAGGATGTCTGATGCGCTCTTGATCAGCTGCGCCGTGATCAGCACACGCTTGCGGTCAGGCGAGAGGGCAATTGCCTTGACGTGGCCAACATCCACATCCTTGTAGCGCAATTTGGTTTTGCCCGCTTCCAACCCTTCGGCAGATTTAAAGGTGATGGTAATGACCGGCCCCTGGCTGGTCACGCTTTGCACCACCAGCCAGATACCAATGAGGGCAGCAATGACAGGCACGGCCCACACAAATGAGGGCAAACGCCGCTTTGGCCTGACCTTGACGACCGGGACGATGGCATCGACTGCATCGACGGTTTCTACAATGCTGGCTGCTGCATTGCTTGTGCCAGCAGCGGCAGGCTTGCCTGCCTCTGGGCCAGGATGTTCTGAAGTTGGATCACTCATGCGTCTTTGCTACCCAGATTAAACGTGAATCAAAACTTTGTGCCGACAGCATCGTCAGCACCACCACCGCACCAAAGGCCAGCGCACCGCCGCCAGGGTGTATCGCTGCCAGGGATTTAAACTGCACCAGCGCCACCAGTACTGTCACGACATACACATCCAGCATGGACCAGCGGCCCACCGCCTCTATCATGCGAAATAACTGGGTGCGCTGCAGCGGGTTCCAGGTCGATTTTTTTGAGCAGGTGTAAAGCAGCAGGCTGATCGAAAACAGCTTCAGCAAAGGCACGACGATGCTGGCAAAGAATACCAGCAAGGCCAGCGGCCATGAGCCTGTATACATCAGCACCAGCACGCCGCTCATGATGGTATCGTCCTGCGTACCAAAGATGGTATTGGTTTGCATGACCGGCAAGAGGTTGGCGGGGATGTACAGTATTGTCGCCGCAACCAGGTAAGCCAGGGATTTGGTCAGGCTGTCTTTATGGCGCAAATGCAGGGCGGCACCGCAGATGGGGCAGTGGGTAGCGGCCTCGTCATGGGTGCAGCACAGGGCTTCGCAAATGTCGCAGGTGATCAGCCCGGCAGAGGCACCGGTCTGGCCCGCCAGCCCGGTAGCGGGGATGTGGCGGTATTCTTGCTCAGACATGGCTCACCCCGGTGGCTGCCTTGCTGGCTTTGGCGGCATGTGCCCACAGCCAGATATTGCGCGGCGTTAGTACCGAGGTCAGCGCTGCCGTAAAAAAGATCAGCGAAGCGCAAGACCACAGGGCCGGGCCAATGACGATGTCGGCCATGTGTTGCAGCTTGACCAGCGACACCAGCAAGCCCAGCATGAAAATCTCGACCATGCTCCAGGGCCGCAGGGTCTGCAGCGCACGCAGTGGCGCACCCAGCGCCAGCCCGGCATCACCAAAACGGATCACATACAAAAGATAGACCGCCACCGAGATTTGCAGGGCCGGTGCCAGCATCGTGGTGATAATCACCAGCAGCGAGAGGATGTGCATGCCATCATCCCACATCGCCAGCGCCGCATGAAAAAGCGTGGTGTCACGCGTGACCTGCTGTACCTTCAGCGACAGTAGCGGGAAGCTGTTGAGCAGTAATAGCAGGATCACCGAGGTGATCGCCAGCGCCAGTGCCACATCAATGCTGGCAGTGCCATTGCGGTACAAGATAGCCCGGCAACGCGGACAACTCGCCGCCTCACCCGTGGCGACCGGCACATCCGCACACACCAGGTCGCATTCATGGCAGACGATAAATTGATGGGCAGGCTTGATGGCGGGCTTCACGTTATGGTGCAGGCTCAGGTAGATATCAGGAAAATAAGGCGAAAATAATATGAGTGTAATCAATTTTGGAGATTAATCATAGAATAACGGCGGTGGTAACGGTTTATTGTGATTTTGCCGGGGTTTTAGGGGCTAAAGCGGGGATTATGGCGTGCAAGTATCTTGTTTCCCCGGTGCGGGATCATAGGCAGATCACAATATGAGCGTGACGTAGGGCGCATTGTAATGCGCCACATGGGATGGTTGCATGCCGGGTAAGATGCCTATGCCGTGCACGATGAATGTTGTGGATTGGTAGGGTGCGCCGTGCGCACCGTAGTATTTATTTGCATTGCCGTGACGGTGCGCATGGCGCGCCCTACAAACTGCGGGTCATTTGATGGCAGCGGATTTCTCTGTGCTTTTTTGTGGACAATAAATTTGGCCTGATCCAAAAAAATCTGGCAATCTCATTTCTGCCCTATCCCACAATCCGCAAACAAAGCCATGACTTCATCAAACTTCGCTTTTGCCTGCGCATTCTGCGTGGCATTGCTGCTATCGTACTGATGATAAAAAACCGGGTCGCCGATTTTTTTCCTGACCCACTCCATGTCCAGACTGCTGTTATTGTTGAGTCTGAGCCTGAGAAAGATGCTGACGGAGTCCAGATAAGTATCATCATCCGCCAGTTCTTTGTCAGCCTGGTGCCAGGTTACCCACGCGTACATATGCTCAAACGGCACGCT
This sequence comes from Undibacterium sp. TC4M20W, assembly GCF_049340245.1. NCBI lineage: Bacteria > Pseudomonadati > Pseudomonadota > Betaproteobacteria > Burkholderiales > Oxalobacteraceae > Undibacterium > Undibacterium sp. TC4M20W. The sequence goes on along the minus strand of NZ_JBMPPI010000040.1, from coordinate 40,454 downwards.
CACTACGCGGTTTTTTCCTGATGCAAAACGATATACTTCTTCTGCCACCAGCAGTTTCTGGCTGCAATCGAGATGCAGGGTTTTGGTGGCGGCATGCTGCTTTCTGGTCATGTAATCACGCACCGGGGTTTGCTTGTGCAGTGACAGCCAGACGCCAGTGGCATAGGCCAGCGCGACAGCGTACATATTGATAGATGAATTTGGGATGTCGATGAAAATGCGCAGCACCAGAGCCAGAAGCACGAAGGCCGGATACAGGATCAGGCTCCATAGCAGCGGCCCCCATAAAAACAGGCCAACCAGCACTGACCACAGCCAGACATCGTGGATGACGATCTTGAGCATCGTTAACTTGCTCTTTTTCCTCAGCGCGTACAGCAATTCACCTTCGTTGATGCCATAGCCGCCACCGTGTTCGTATTTCGTTTCTATCGCAAGATTTGTGTTGCTCATTCATCTCCTTTGTTGGGCGTGGCTATGTTGTGCACGTCATTTTTATGGCACATGTGCGTGCAGAAAACGGTGCGCATGGCGCTCCCTTCAAGTCGCTCCGTAATCTAAAAAGAGCTAATGCGCTGATAGATATCTGCCTGCGCTGGGATGACCTTAACGCAGGAAACGCGAATACAAATATTGCCAGTGTTAATGAAACCTCAGAGAAGCAAGTGGGATTAACATCGCATAATCGCCGTGAGCCTCCTGGCATGTATCTGAAACAATCATCTTTGCACAATCTAACTACATTAATCGTTCCATCTAAGCGGTGGAGCATGAATGATGATCGTCTCAAAATTTATGGTTGAGCAGCGTTCACGTAATTCCGAATATGTTCATGAAAATCTTCTTTTAAGGCAAGGCCATAGTAGAACATGGATTTCCAATTGTTTGGTGTGCCATATTCTTCGTCATATGAGATAAATTCTCTTTCCAACATACTCTTGATATCTGAGCGGCTGACTGATTCATTTTGCCTTTGAAGCCTCGTGCGATTCGGTCTGGTCTGAAGCTTTGACCATTCTTTGCTGGCCCAATTAAAAATGTTGCTTTTTTTAACGACTGATTCGATGTGAAACTTGACATGCTGGTTGCTTGCATATGGAAGTACTCGTTCCACGTCTAAATCTGGCGTATCTACACTACCTGAAAAAGCGAGGTAGCAAATACGATCTCTTAACTCAATATCATAATAAGGATGTAAAAGTCTCTCCCCATTAGGACCCTTGAAATTCGTTGATTTAGTCTGATTGCAACTGCAAGCAGGGATCAAATTATGAGAAAAAAAAGAAAATTCTGGATAAATTGTCTTCGGAATTATATGGTCAACTTGTCCATTACCATAACTCCCGCACATCGGGCAGACATCTGGCGAAAGCTTGTTTCGAATTTCATCAATATATTTTAAAACTTCAATTTTCTTTTCATAAATTTTCTGCATGTTCTCTTTGAGATCATCGTCTAACAATAATGGTGAATGAAGTAAATGGGGATTGCCTCCAGAGTTTTTGTAATGCTGATAGGCGGCCCCAATTGGTCCTAAATTTTGACCCAATAATGGATGAATCTTGGCACGCGGGTGAGTTGATAGCGCTCGAAAAATTTGTAAGTCGTCATAAGTAGGAGGAGATAAATATTTCATTTTTCAATATCGCCATTTTCTTTCAGGGATCTTTTGAGATACATGATGGCTTCAGTCGATATTTCGTGACCATGTGAGGTTTCCCAATCGTTTTGCAAAGATTCGTCCTCATGAATTTTTGCACCGACATCTCTAATAATCCGGCTAGCTGCCTCGTCATCAAAAATAAAGTCTGAAATTGCCCCAATATCAGAACCGAAAGTCTTAAGACGAGGATTGCCTATCTGGACAAAGCCGTCATCCGTCTTCCTTATAACTTGAACCTGAGTAGTTGGCACTTCTCTCACGAAATAAGCAGAATGTGTAGCAACGATCGCAATAGAATTGGTAAGCTCTAGGATGCTATTTAGCATTACGACAAATTCCGTCACAAGGCGAGGGTGAAGGTGCGTTTCTGGCTCATCAATTAGCACAAGTGTGCCAGGGCTCATATGCAAGCATAATTGTGCAGCTAGGCGAATGAAAGATATTTGACCACTGCTTAATGGAAAGTAGCGACCATTTATGCCGTGTACCAAGACACCATTTCTATCCAGTTTCATTGCTGAATCAAGTATTGATTTTTCGTTTCCCCAACTTAGATCGTGCAGCCTGACACTTCCCACAATTTGAACCAAATTTCCGTTATTGGCAGAGTCTGCAGGTGGCACAATCCAGAGGTCCTCAAAATTAAGAATGGACTCAACTGAGCGCTGGAAGATATGTAACTTGTTGTTATTTTCTTCTATATCCCGCCTTGCCAATTTTTGTAAGACTAAAGGTAGGGTTTCGTTAGATGATGTCATTTTCTGACCAGGGATCGCGGACAATCGGACATATTCTATGGCCGAGTGAATATCTTCTGCGCGTGGAAATGTTGATTCAGTTTCGCCAGGCGTACAAATGGCGATGATCTTTGAAATATTTGGAAAATTTCCGTTTTCATCGGTAATATTTTCATCGCGCCTTAAGACGGCATGTACAAGATTGTTCAATGCTCGACTTTTTCCCACTCCATTTTTGCCAATAATGGCTGCCATACGTTTGGGGAAAAGGCTGGAAGGATCAAAAGAAAACCTAAACTCATGTGAATTTAAAAAACCATCCAACTGAAAATGAAAATTCAATTTTTGAGGGAGCGACGAATCAATTTTCGAAACTTGTCCGGCGAGAGCTGCATTTCCTTCAAAATACGCTAGAAATCCTTCTGGGGTACGCAGGAAAGAGCGATTGAAAGCACTGGATTTTAATGCAGTTTCCAGCCATGGTTGTTGAGCATCGCTATGTTCGGCCACAACTACATCGTTTAGTTTTGTGAGTATGTTACGAGCGGTATTTTCTCCAAGCTCTTTGCTTAAGTTACTATAGGCCTCAGCACTTAACTGCATGGTGAAAAAATGAGGAAAATTATCTAACGAAAGAGTATCTACGGCACCACGGTGGGAAAAAATTTCATTGACCAAATCATATTCACTTTCATCTTTGTTTAGTGGCTTTAAAAACGCTAATCTAAGGCGACTCCAAATTACCTCGGCAGGTCCAACGATCAAAGCAAAGTCAAAAATAGTTTGATGACCAAAATCGTTCCACCGGTCTGATGGCGTGCAAATTACAATGGTGCCGGGATTCATATTTAAGGCACTACGTTTATTCACACTAAAATAAATGTGCGGGTTTTCAGGAAATTCATCCATATCAATGAAAAAAAGTTGTTTTTCGAAAAATAAATACGCTAAGAATAACCGATTACAAAAGAGCTTTGTGAGTAAGATGCTCAGGCGATCTGAGAAATTTTTCTAGCACGCCCTATTTTATTATCATGTTTTTATGACATGACTTGGCAGTCATATTTTTCCTGCATCTGTCTTACCGTAACAAGCGAAAGAAGACTTGACTGTGATGAAGGGCGCTTTGTAATGCGTCCTACGATTGTCCACGCTGTGATGCCGTATCTAAGAGAGCTGCAAAAAAATAAGGCCCCGGTTTTTACCCCGGGGCCTTAATGCCGTTACTCTTTTAAATCAACATCAGAGCTTTCTTAGTCTGTTGCTACCAGGCTCAGGCCGCTGATTGCGCTATAGGCCTTGACCAGGACATAGTAAGTGCCGCCTGCTGGTGAATTGATGGTGATGCTTTCGTTGTTGCTGGCACCATCAGATTTTTGCAGGTAAGACGAGGTCGTTGGTGCAGAGCCCAGTTTGACATACAGGTCAGCGTCGCCAGAGCCACCGCTGGTTTTGAATGTCACTGTTGGGCGGCCCGCAGGTACCACGAAGGTATAGACCGATGATGCGCCAGAGGCCAGACTGATGCCTGTGACTGGTACGCCATTGTTCAATACATTACCTGGTGTGCCGGTCTGGTAAGTTGCCACCAGGTTGACACCGTTGGATGTCGTATAACCATTCAGCAAGACATAGTATGTGCCTGCTGTTGGTGATGCGATTGTCACGGTTTCAGTGCTGGTAGAACCATCAGATTTTTGCAGGTAGGTCGTGGTGGTTGGAGCAGAACCCACTTGTACATACAGATCAGCATCGCCTGTGCCACCTGTGGTTTTGAAGCTCAGGTTGGTGGCGCCGGCTGGCACTGCAAAGGTGTATACCAGGTTGGCACCTGTTGCCACGTTGATGCCTGTGATCGGTACATCTTTGACCAGTACATTTGGTGGTGGCGGAGTAGAACCCATGGCGGCGGCAAAGTTAGCCATGTTCAGGCTACCAAAACCACTGGCATAATCCCAGCCTGCCTTGGCGGTATAACCACCATTGCTGCCAGTTGTCACGTCGTGGAACATGCCCGGTGTGCTGGCTGCTTTTTGATAGATCGCAGCAGCGGGGAAGGGCAGGCTGTTGTTGTTCATCGACTGTACACGAGCCCAAAAGCCGGTGAAGATAGGTGCAGCCAGGCTGGTACCACCGATCTGCTGGTTGGAACCATTGACAATCACCAAAGCACCACTGGCAGGGTCAGCATTGAACGAGATGTCTGGCGTGCCGCGTTTGGTTGCAGAACCCAGAACGCCGGAACTGATTTGCCAGCTAGGTGCTGCTTCTGTCAGGGATGGCCCGCCACCAGCGCCACCGCTTGCAGATGCCTGGCAATTTGCCGCCGTGGTGCAAGACCATACCGATTCAGATACCCAGGTTGTGCCAGAAGTATTGAGCAAGGTACCACCAACCGAGATCACATAAGGTGAAGCCGATGGATAGCTTTGTGATGTACCAGGGCCACCGCATTCATACGCACCAGAGTCGCCGGACGAGACTGCAAAAGTCTGGCCCTGTGCCACCGCTGTCTGGAATATCTGGTCATTACTGGCCGTGATACCACCATTTTGCGCATCGTTTTCACACATACCCAAAGACACGTTGATGACCTTGGCCACGTTGTCACTGACCGCGCGGTTATAGGCTGCCGTGATGTCAGTCAGGTTCAGTGTGTTGGCTGTGTAGAGCACCATTTTTTTGATCGTGCCACCTGCAGTTGCCAGCGCATCTTGCGTATCCATATTCCATTCACCGATACCGGAAGTATCCGTGCTGGGTGAACCTATCGTCACGGTTTCCACATTCGCAGTCGGGTAACCGGCTTTGCTTGTGAACGTGTTCAAGTCCTTGATGGTTTGTGTCATGCTGCCTTGCGTGATAATGCCGATGGTGGCATTCACAGCGCTGGGTAAACCATTGGCGTTATAGATCGCCGAGAACTCGGTAGGGTTATGCCCGGTGCTTGCCAGTGTATTGGCATTGGGCCTGACCAGGTGAGTGCGGTAGGTGTGCACGTTTTGCAGACCATGCACAGCCAGCACGATGTCAGACAGCGATTGCGGGATCTGTGCATCTGTCGTGTTGGCATGCACAGTACGGCCATCGATGCTAAAGGTTTGCAGGTCAGTGTTGAACGCCGTTTTTACCGTTGCTGCCGCACCATCTGCAGTCACCAGCAAGCGGTTGTCAGACACTGTGACGTTGACGAAACCGCTGGCCTTCAGGTAATTCACGACGGATTGCACCTGGGCTGTGGTCGGTGCAAAGCGGCTCATGAATTCGGCATTCGAAATCGTCTTCACGTTTTTGCCGTTCAGGATGCCAGTGGTAATGGCATCGAGGTCAGCCTTGTTACGCAGCTTGAGTGCAACCGATATTTGAGTTGGCGTGCCTGCCTGCATCAGTGTTGCCACTGATTTGGATGACACCGTTGTTGGTATCCTGGTTGCTTTGGTCGCTGTTGGCGCCCATTGCTCTGCAGAAGCCTGTGCCGTGTTGAACAGCATGGCAACAGCCATGGAAACACCAGTGAGTAGTTGTAGATTACTGCTGATACGCATTACTTCTCTCCTTGTTTTTTTGATACGAAGTATGTGACCGATGCTTGTTGGCGGCGTCGGTCTTTCCAGGTACTCACCCCAGTTCTTCCCAAAACAGGGGTGGATGCACAGACAAAAGCGGTGTATCCGCACCGCTTTTACCCTACATCCAGAGACAACCAGGCAAGCTGCGCGAGGCCCGCCCTTCGTCCCATATTGCCATGCAGGTAATTGATCATTTTCCCCACACAACAATTCTTTCAGGCAATAGTAAGACCACTTGCGCTTGGCAAAAGCCGCGCAAGACGATATTCACTGCCGAATTTTTTATAGGCACTGGAAGTATTCAATACCAGTTTGCCATTTTGTAACAGAGCCAAATTATTGACATTCTTTAACAATATGTCAAAAGCAATAAGTGTTTATGTATAGACAAATTTTTTTAATCATTTACCTTGAAATTTATGAAAACTTATTTTCATAGAGGAAAAGATATACTTTCATTACTGAAAAGGAATGTGTGAGCAGTAGAAAGTGGTTGTGAAATTGCAACAAAACCGTCGCAAAAAGCGCATATGCATCCCCATTTCCTGTGCTGGTTTGCGCATTTTTTGGCGTCGCTTATGTAAAAAAAGCAGGCAAAAATGGATGTTGTGATACAGCTTTTTAACGGATTGCTTTTTGCGTGAATCACATCAACTAAACAGACGCAGAATTAGAATTTCGCCTCTAAATTTGTGGGTGGGTGATGTACTCGGTGCGTTGGTTTTGTTGCGGTTTTTTATTTATAACATGGACGTGATATGTAACATGGACGTGATATATAACATGTACGTGATTGACAACATGGGCGTGGTAGTTATAATGGACATGGCAGAAATTAAAGGCGAAAGACATGATTCCATCTTCCTCACCCATGGGCCGGGACAAGAATGCTGAGGCTCTTATAGCAGATTTATTCCATGCCTATGCCTGGAATGTCTTGCGTGAGGAAAAGTCAGAAACAATTCGCCCGGATTTAGTTGTACGGCGGCGCAGGCAATGCTATGTCATTGAAGTCAAATCTCTTTCAGAAGGACGTCCTGATCGAGTGATTCCGATGCTGTCACAAGCTATTCTGCAAGCACAATCATATGCGCTCAATATGAAAAATGCACAAGCTCTTGCGGTGATCTATGTGGATAGTGCCTCTCTCTATCTGCCAAAGCAGATCGAGGCGTTTGTTGAAAAATACGCGCCGAATGTGGCGGTTGGTCTCGTCTCCAGGGATGGACTCAGATATTTTAGAGGAGAAGGGCTGGAAGAGCTCAATGCCGAGCCGACAGAGTTGCGATGGCACGGTGGCCCGCCTCAGACGCAGCCTGCCAACATTTTTTCTGATCTTAATCAGTGGATGCTAAAAGTGTTATTGGCAAATGAAATACCTGACCATTTGCTGCAAGCGCCTAGAAAGAAATATCGAAGTGGTTCCGAACTGGCTGAGGCTGCAGGCGTATCGGTCATGAGCGCCTCAAGGTTTTTGCAACGATTGCGCACCGAAGGGTATTTGGCTGAAACCTCGCGATATCTGATTCTGGTACGTCGTCAAGAATTATTCAACCGTTGGCGGTCAGCTACGGTACGTTCTGTATCAGAATTGCCAATGCGTTTCCTCATTCGTGGCTCTGCACAAAAGCAGCTTCGAAGTCTTCTGACAAGCAATCGGGATGAGTCGTGTATGGCGTTATTTGGCGCAGCTGAGGCTTTAGGATTGGGGCATGTTAGCGGTGTTCTGCCTTATGTTTATGTGCCCAAGCTCCCACGGCCTGACGATAAAAAGTGGAGAATCTTAGCAATAGCTTCTCAATCAGAGATGCCAGACCTCATTGTGCGACAAGCGCTATCGCCAAAGTCAGTCTTTAGAGGTGCAGTACAACAAGATGGCTTACTCGTTTCAGATGTCATTCAAGTTTGGCTGGATGTCGCCAATCACCCATCGCGTGGTGAAGAGCAGGCTAAGTTGATCTATGAAAATATCCTTCGCCCAATCATTGGGAGTTAATGACATGAACGATCTGGATGCAATTGCAAAACTTGTTCAGGCACTATTACCTTGGCGTGCACATCTTGTATTTATAGGTGGATGGGCACATCGGCTTCATCGATTCGACCCAAGAGCGCACAAGCCGGAATATCAGCCGATATTTACTCGTGATACTGACCTGGCATTTGCCAACAGAGCACCCATCGAAGGGGATATCAAGGAAGCCCTTATTCGGCATGGGTTCATGGAGCAGTTACGTGGAGAGCACCGGCCACCGGTTGCTCACTACACCTTGGGGGACGAAGACGGCGGATTCTACGCTGAATTTTTGACCCCGCTGAATGGAAGTGGAATCAAACGAAGCGGGGTGTCTGATGCGACCATGAAGATGGCGGGTATCTCGGCACAAAAGATTCGTCATTTGGATATCCTTCTTGTCGCCCCGTGGTTGATCACACTGGGCCCCGAATATGGCATACCGCTGTCATCAACAATCGACATCCAAGTCGCTAATCCACTTTGCTTCATGGTCCAGAAGTTTCTGATCCAGAAAGATCGCTCTCCGACAAAGCGAGCTCAAGACCTGCTCTACATATACGATACCATCGAACTTTTCGGCGATCTGCTAACGGAGTTTCATGAATCATGGAAGGACACCATTAGTCCTGTATTAGGCAAGAAACTGAGTGATAACATCCTATCCTTAAGTGAAAACACGTTTTCGGGCGTCAATGACATGATTCGAACCGCAGCGCAAATTCCACAGAATCGAAAACTTGCACCGGAACAGGTACAAAAAACCTGTCAGCTAGCGTTTGACATAATTTTCGATAGGTAGGCCTTATGCCAATGGGTGAGATATTAAATCAACACAATAAAAATTCACCAAGAAGATAACGTCTCTGTTAGGCGCGATAGCCCGCGTAGATACGATTAGCGCAGCGCAATCATACGCACGGGACAGGCAGTACATACATTCACGTCAAAAAGAGGCATTAAAGTAATTGGGGCAAGAGGAGTAACTGCTCTGGAAATAGTGATGCAATATGCGCGCGATTTGTACGACAAAGCTGCGCTAATCATGCCTACAGGTTAATCATGCGTACTCATAGTCAGTAAAACCCCACCATGGCAGAATCCATCATAGTCCATCTTCGTACTCAAGACCGTCAGTTTGTTGATAAGGTAGTTGATCATATGGCGAGTCCCATTGAGTATGAAAAACAGACATGGCGATACCCGTATAGAGAAGACTATACCCTGACTATTTATTTTTATGATGACATGCTCACTGAGTATGAGCCTGAAAACATAACCAACGTCACAGAGGCGCTCCAGGGCATGCCAGGCGTATCGCTGGCAATTGAGATGCGCAAGATTAGTGAACTGTAACAGTGAAAATCGGAGTGCCTGCCATGTGCGCGACGATCATGCCTGCGTTGCAAATACTCGCGATAGCCCCGCTATCGCTGTGCTCATTTGTTCCACCCTTGCCTTGCCCTGATGCGCCGGGCACATGTCCTTCACTCTCGATTTCACTGTTACAGTCCACTAGTGCCAACAAAGGTGTGAATGATGCCAGTGCATTCGCGCTGAGGCTCATCAGTATCTTGCCCGGAGTTGTCGATGATAATTATTCTGCGATCTGGACGCTGCAAGAAATAGCATCGTTCGCCATCAAGAGTGATGGTGGATTTCTTGATTGCTACAGAACTATACAGTCAGGCGGGTAGTGTGTGTAATTCGGACTTACTGCAACCAGCTATCAGAAAATTGAGGAGTGAGATGAGCTCATGAGTAACAGCCGCCGTAAAAAACCTGTCTGGGGCCAATGTGTTTGCCAAAGCGAGAAGGAAGAAAAGAAGCGCTGGCACAGTCGCTGGCGTAGCACTGAACGTGTGGCACTCGTCAGTGCAACACCAGCAGGGCTGGACGCTCATTTGCCTGTGCTGGAGCGGCAAGTCAGCAATGTATGGAAGATGGGTAAGGACAGGCATTCCTACCATTCTGCGCGTGACATGGCCGCTGCTGCTGAGATTGGTGCCAATCAAAAGGGGCGTACTCCGCAGGAGCGGGCGGCATTGACAAAGCGTTTTCTGAAGAAGTGGATGGGCAAATAACGGCCGTGCAAAATTCTCTGTTTTGATGAAAATTCTGTCGAATATATTTCAATGATGCTGGTAAATTGAATTCCATTCTTAATGTTGTGGATTTGGTATTGCATAAAAATACAGGGGCCAGCAAAATTAAGCTAGAATCACCGCCGGGGAATTTGCATGCTTTAAGTATGTTCAAGTCCTGAGCCAAGTCAGCAGTTTGTTACCTTTCCCATCGAATTACTATGCGCCTTGTTCTGAAGTTATTCCTCTCTCTTTCCCTCGCCTGTTCATTCCTGACAACCGCCCACAGTGCAGAAAACGGCAAGCCGGGTTTGCCCATGCAGCGTGCCAGTTTTGAGTATCACAGCGCGTTTTTGATGAACCTGCATCATTTTCTGCTGGATGTGGCGGTCAGAAAAAAATCACTGCAAGAGCTGCCCTGGGATAACAAACCCGGTGAGGCAGAATTCGCTATCCTGAAAGAGGCTGTTGATTTTTACAAGGCTGATTATGCCAAGCGTGATCCGCTGTTTGATGCGACCATGCAAGGCATCAAGCGTGGCCTGAGTGTGGATGACCAGCGTCGTGACGCCAGCGGCCTGGCTATTCCGGCACCGCTCATTGCTGTGTTGAACCGGGTTGCTCCTGTGTATGCCCGCTGCATCTGGGCATCGCAGAACAAAAGCAATCAGGACTGGATCAGGCAGACCAAACAGCTGGATGCAAGCTATGGCAAGGAAATACAGGCGCGCATAGAGAAGTATATGGTGCATGCTTTTCCGGCCAAGCCCATACGCAGTGATATCGTCGTGATGACGGGAACAAGGCAGGGCGCCTATACCGATGAACAGATCATCATGCCTAGCGGCAGGCCAGATTATCAGGGCCTGGCGGCGCTGGAAATGCTGTATCACGAGGCCTCGCACACCACCGTTACTGATACCCTGGTCGCTACCATCAATGACAGGATGAAGGCTGCGCATAGAGAAGGTGAGTCTGACTTATGGCATGTGCTGCAATTTTATACGGTGGGTAAAGTGACCCAGGATGTACTCAAGCAGAGCGCCAATCTGGACTACCAGCCCTACGCATTGAAAAATGGCCTGTATCAAAAAGCCTGGCCAGAATATCTGGATTTGATAGACCAGGTGTGGGAGCCTTATCTGGAAGGCCAGTTGAATTTCAAGGACGCGATAACGCAGGCGGTGGATCAGATGCCGGCGGAAAAGAAATAGTGAAACAGGGTGCGTCTCGACGCACCTTTTTGCTTTTATGAATATTGACGATCTGGTGCGTCGAGACGCACCCTACTTCACGGCATGGCATCGCTTTATCTTTTTATGACGTATTACCTGTAGGAGCGGCTTTAGCCGCGAATGGCCGATACGGCTAAGCGGTTCGCGGCTGAAGCCGCTCCTACATGACGACTATTTCACAGCAATGGGTTCCCTGGAATATACGCAAATCCCGGTCAGTAGGGTGCGTCTCGACGCACCCTACCAGATGTCGTTTGCGTGCTGCTGCGCATTGCCAAGTTCTGGGCAGAGCCTCAATATTCCCCGCACTTACATCCTGATACACCAGATACAAATCCTCTCATATCTATGGGTTGCTAAACCATGGATGTCTTACCTAGAATCAATGTTTGCCAAATGATCATCAGCTTGCCGCATTTATCCGGCAGGCTGCCTTGCTGACAATCTGTCCCCCATCCCCGCTGTTTGACTTTGATCTGTCGCTGCGTCCCGGAAAGGTAAGAAGAAAAATGAAAACCAGAAAATATCTCACGCTGCTGGTGGCAGCCGTTGTGGCGACTGCGGCCAGCGCCTTTGTTGTGCTGGGTGGTGGTAATTCACTGCCCGGCGGCGGCGGTGGGACGGCAGCGGCGGCTGGCTCTGGCCTGAAGGCGATGATGAATGCGATTGCGTCATCAGGTGATGCAAATTCACTGCTGAATGTCAGCGTCGCCGGTGACGGCACGGTAACTACTGTCGCGGGCAGCCCGGGCGCAGTGAGCTGTACCAGTGACGTGCTTGGCTACACTGGCAGTTGCAGCCAGTTGTTTGCGACGAATGCGACCGTGACCCTGCATGCGTCTGGCAGTGGCTTTGTTGGTTGGGCGGGGCCGGGTGTAGCCGCTGCCAGCACGGGTTGCAGCGGCACGGCAGACTGCACTTTTACCAAAACAGCGGATACCCAATATGTGACGGCGATTTTTTCTTCTGGTGGCGCAGTTGGATCCCTGCCGCAGCAGCTCTATACCGACATCACCTCTGGCCCCACTACTGGCGGCGAAAATAACAAGGGTATTTACCTGTCGGTCTTTGGCCAGAACTTTGGCACGACAGGGGCTGGCACCAATGCCAAGGTGTATCTCGATAATATCGAGGTAGATAATTACCGTTCCATCGGTGTCTCACGCGGCAGGGCAGACATACAGCAGATCACGGCACAGATAGGCGCACTCGGTAGCGCGGCCAATGGCAGTGACCTGCCTGTCAAGGTGGTCATTAATGGCAATGTCGCGACAGACGCGAATCAACTGAGCTTTAAAATCAACCCCGGCAAAATCTATTTTGTCAGCCTCGATGGCAATGACAGCACTGGGCAAGCGGATGACATCAACCACCCTTACCGGCACGTTCAACTGGTAGTCAGCAATAATTCCAATGACATCAATGTCGGCTGCACGATTGCAGGCGGCTTGCAGCCTGTGGCGACCGCTGGTGTATGGGGCATCGTCCTGCCGGGTGATTTTATTGTCATGCGTGGCGGCGTGTGGACTGATGTGCACCAGGCCGGTGACAATTATTTCTTGCGGGCGCAAAACAAATCCGGCACGCCGGCAACAGGCGCGGTGCAAAGCGGGCCGATCACGCTGATGGGCTTTCCGGCAGAAACCACGCAATTGTCGCAGGCACTCGCCAGCAGCAAGGACAATGCCTCCGGCGGCGTGATTACTTCTGCCGACAGTGCACGCCAGGAGATAGGCTGCGGTGCCGGCATCACCGTCACCAATCTGAAGATAGAGTCAGGCCGTGGCGATGGCATGATCAGCGTGCAGGCAGGGTATGAACTGAATAAATACAAGGGTGCCAACTGGCGTGTGGTCAATAACGAGTTGACTGCCTATACGGCTGTGCACAATGTCAATGCCAAGGGCGCGGGTGTCACAGGTAGCGGCAATGGCGTCGTGGTGCTGGGCAACCATGTGCATGATGTGTATTGCGGGCCGGACGATGGCAGCAGCTTTTTGCAAAACCATGGCTTTTATTTTGATGGCACCGGCTCTTACGAGGTGGCCTATAACGAAGTGGGCAATATCTTTGGCGGCAACGGTGTGCAGAGTTACAGTTCTTCTGGCACGCCCATAGGCAATATCAATGTCCACCACAATCTGATCCACGATGTGCGCAAGCATGGCATCAACCTGGCCGATGGTACGGCGGGCAATGTCAAGGTATGGAACAACGTTGTCTATAACATCCAGTATGCGGCAGTGCGTTTTAACACGACCGACATCGCTGGCGCAAAAATATATAACAACACCTTCTACAACACCAACACCGCTGGCAACAGCAATTATGGTGCATTGACGAATGACTGGAACTTGCCCAAAGGCGCGATGGATGTTGAAAACAATATCTTCTATGTTGCCACTGGCACGCCGTATAACTCAGGCTCGAATGGCGTGCAGGCCAGCGCAGGCACGTTTGCGCGCAACCTGTGGTTCAACGGCTCTGGCAGCCCTGGTCTGGATAGCACCGCGATCATGGCTATCCCGCTGTTTGTGCAGGCGGGTGCTGACTTTCATTTGCAAACCAACAGCGCCGCGCGTGGTGCGGGTTCGATAGCGACAGCAGTGACCTCTCTGGTGACCAACGACTATGATCTCAAAGCCCGCAACCCGCAGGCCATGGATGTGGGGGCCTATCAGTCAGGTACTGCCAGCGATACCGGCTTGCCAGCGGTGAGCGTTGCACCAACTATTCAGGGGACGCCGCAGGTCGGTAGCAGCCTGAGTGTAAGTACAGGCACCTGGATCAATAGCCCGACGAACTATCAATATCAATTGATAGTCAATGGTGCCGATGTTGCAGGTAGTAACAGCAACAGCTTTACGCCAGCCAGCACAGATGCGGGCAAGGTCATTGCATGGCGTGTTACCGCGAGCAATGCCAAGGGCGCTGTCTCGGTCATGAGCAATTCAGTTACGGTGGCAAGTGTTGCTGTGCCCGTCAATGGCAGTTGTGGCAGTGCTGACGGCGCAAGCTTCAGCAGCGCGCCGACGACAGGTTTGTGCAGTGCTGGTGTCGCGTCTTTATTGAAAGGCACAGGCCCATGGACCTGGACTTGCGCCGGTTCCAACGGCGGCACGACGGCAAGTTGCAGCGCTAACCTCGGCATTGTGCAGGCCCCGGTCAATTCCATAGCGCCTGCCATTTCCGGCACGCCTTTCGTCGGTAGCGCACTGGCTTGTTCAACAGGCACCTGGAGCAATGCACCAACGAGCTATGCCTATCGCTGGAAGCGCGGCACTACCCAAATCTCTGGTGCCACTGCCGCCAACTATATCGTCAGCACGGCAGATGTAGGGCAGGCGCTGACTTGCACAGTCACCGCAAAGAACAGTGCAGGTTCTGCTACTGCTGTTTCAGATGCAGTGACTGGCCTGGTACCAGCGCCAATCACTCCGCCGCAAATCGTGCAGACTGCAGCCCCGGTGTTTGCTGATGGTTCGACCCGCCCGGTCACGATCAGCTTCCCCAATCCTGTCAAGGCTGGCAATCTGATCCTGGTTTCCATGGCATCCACCCAGGGCCACACGTATAACTTTACTCTGTCAGATAACAAGAACGCGGGCAATTACACCTGGTACCAGACCGATGCCTGCCAGAACACCTGTGCTGGCTGGTTCTACCTGGTCGCGCAAAAGGGTGGTAGCAGTTTCACGATCAGTGCCACTGGTGGTGCGGCGCAATCGCTGGTCATGTCGGCGATTGAAGTCAGCAATTTTGACCCTGCGATATTTGATGGCAAGCCAGTTATTGCTAATGGCATTGGCGGCACTGGTAATACTAGTGCCACGGCAAGTGCGGGCAAGCAGACTGTCTCGGCTAATTCACTGGTACTCAGCGTCTATGGTGGTGACCCAGATCAGGTCATCACTCCTGGCAATGCAGCAGGCGCATTCAATGCTGCTTATGCCAATACCCTGACTTACGGTACGCAGATTGCCACGGCAGCGACAGTGGGTAGCACCCCGGTATCGTGGAAAGTGACACAGCCCAAAGGATGGACAGGCTGGTCAGAAATGGTCATTGCCATCAAGGGCTTGCCGGGTGCCGTGCAGGCTCCGGCATCTGCCGTGATCGTGCAAACGGCTGCTCCGGCCTATGCAGATGGCGACACCAGGCCTGCGGCTATCAGCTTTGCCAATCCGGTCAAGGCAGGTAATCTGATCCTGGTGGCGATGGCCAGTAACCAGGGCAATACCTATAACTTTACCGTTACCGACAACAAAAACGCAGGCAACTACATCTGGTATAAAACCGATGCCTGCAAGTCTTCTTGTGCCGGGTGGTTCTATGCAGTTGCAAAAACCGGCGGCACTTCGTTCACCATCAATGCCAATGGCGGCGCAGCGCAAGGCGTGGTGATGGCAGCTTATGAAATATCGAATTTTGCTCCGACGATATTTGATGGCAACCCTGTCACCGCCAGCAATATCAGCACCTCAGCCAGCGCCACCAAGACTACCTTGCAGTCGAACTCCTTGGTATTTGGTGTGTATGGCGGCGATTATGCGCAAAGCATAGTCCCTACCTATGGCATGGGCGCGCTCAGCTATACCAACCCCAATACCCTGACCTTTGGCACGCAGCATGCGCCAGTGACGGCGTTAGGATCATCCGCCATGGCATGGAGCGTCGCGCAGCCAAATGGCTGGCTGGGCTGGGCAGTGACAGCGATTGCGATCAAGAGCGCGGTGAGTCCGTAGGCTTCTTAGATCATCTTGCCGTTGATGTAGCGTTCAAAACGGTGTTCAAAGCCCCATCGACACGTTGATGGGGCTTTTTTGTAGGGTGCGTCTCGACGCACCCTTATGCGCGTGCACATTGAAATTTTTGACCGAAAAGTGGTGCGTCAAGACGCACCCTACTTCGCTGGGCAGTGACGGCGATTGCGATCAAGAGCGCGGTGAGTCCTTAGGTCTCATAGATCATCTTGCCGTTGATGTAGCGTTCAAAACGGTATTCAAAGCCCCGTCAATTCGTTGATGGGGCTTTTTTGTCGGCTACCTTATAACGCAGCCTGCGAGGATGTTGTTGGGGCGATGCAGGCAAGCAGTTTCTGCAAATAAGTATCCAGCACTGGTTTCACAGGCACCTTCAACCAAAATTCAAGTACCAGCACGGCCAGCCCAAAAACCGATATCGCCAGTTGCCTGGGGCGTAAGGCGATTGCGCACTCTGCGTGGTTGGAAAATAGCTGAGCTAAATGGGTGGCGATATTCATGGTATGGGCTCTTTCATCAATGCTGCATTAGTATTAACTGGCACAGTTTTACTGCAATAGATGCCAGTGTGCAGTATTGCCAGTTAAATGAAAATTGCCTAGAATCGCATGGTCGCTATAAATAAATGTATATGCCATGAACGCTGAGCCGAACTGGGAGTGGTACCGCACCTTCTTGATGGTCATCGATACCGGTTCGCTGTCGGCAGCAGGGCGGGCGATGGGCATGACGCAGCCTACTGTTGGCCGCCATATAGACAGCCTGGAGAAGGCGCTGAATTTAAAACTGTTCACGCGCACGTTTGACGGCTTCGCGCCAACGGAGGCGGCGCTGGAGCTCAAACCCTATGCCGCCGATGTTGCGGCTACCGCTGCAGCATTGCGCAGGGTTGCCAGCAGCCATGGATCAGGTGTGCGCGGCACGGTGCGGGTAACAGCCAGTGAAGTCACCTGTGTAGAAGTGCTGCCACCTATTTTGACGGCATTGCGGCGGCAACATCCTGAACTGATGATAGAGCTGGTGCTGTCCAACCGTGTCGATGATCTCTTGCACAGAGAGGCAGACATCGCCGTGCGCATGGTCAATCCAGAGCAAGATGCCTTGATCGCTAAGCGTGCCGGTGCAATTGAAATTGGGTTTTTTGCCCACCAAAGCTACCTGGCTGATTTTGGCATGCCAAAAACTATGGATGAGTTATCGCGCCATACCATCATTGGTTTTGACCAGGAAAATGCCTTCCTGCGTAAATTGAAGTCCAAATTCCCCACGCTTGAACCCTCGTCATTTGCCTTGCGTACCGACAGTGATCTGGCGCAATTGGCGGCAATCCGCGCTGGTTATGGCATAGGGGTTTGCCATTCTGTGCTGGCTGCCAGGGACAAAGACCTGGTCCGCGTTTTAAAAACACAGTTCTCGGTCAACCTGGATATATGGGTCGCCATGCACGAAGATCTGCGCGAAAGCCCGCGTTGTGCCGTGACATTTGCTGCGCTCACTGCGGGTTTGAAGGACTATGTCAAGAAGCATGCTTGAAGCGCATTTTTTCATGCTTGAGGGAGTTTAAAACCAGGCACATGACCTGGCACTCCTGTTGCAAAACAAATGCAAGACCATGTAGTAAAAATAGCTGGTCGCCGGAATAGGCTACAAACTATCAATCTTCCCATTCATCTTCATTTGGCATATCCCATATGGCTATGCATTAATGCATAGCCGCTAGTCGGCTTTCTGCAATTTCTTTTACCCAGGCATTCGCCCATACTTCTTTCATCGCAATACGGCTGCAAACGGCAAGGCCTCATCAGGGATTTTGCCAACCGAAGCAAAAGTATTTCAACAGACCGGCGATGACTGACGCAATCACCTATTAATTTTTTTAATACATTGAACTTATTTCAGGAGCTTTTCATGAACACAACTAGCAACTCATCCAGAAACTCATTTGGAAAATATACCCGTAAAACCATGCAGATGGCCGCCGCAATTGCATTGCTGGGCACGAGCCTGACTGCGGCTTTTGGTGCGACCGCTGAGACAAAGGCATCTGCCCCTGCTGCAATCACGCCAACGCACCAAACCCGCGTGACCACAGCACATCAGGGACTGACTAATCAATGGATTTTGCTGTGGAATGGCGATCTGGATTTGGCAAAGTCCATCATCGCGCCCGATTTTGCTTTGCATGCCACTCTGCTCGATGGCCGCCCTGACACTGCAATTAGTGGCCCCGCCGGACTTGCAGCCTGGGTCGCGCAAAGCCATGCGCTGTTCAAAAACCTGCGCTTCACGGTACAAGTCGGCCCCATTGTCGATGGCAATTTTGCAGTGCTGCGCTGGGAGGCAACGGGCAACTATGGTGGTGGCATACCCGGCACAGGTGCAGCCGTAGGGACACCGCTGAAATTCACAGGTACAGACATACTCCGCATCGAAGGCGGTAAAGTAAAAGACTATTGGCTGCACGCCGATACGGCAAGCCTGTTGACGCAGTTAAAGTTTGGGCAGGCAGCGGCCACGAATTAAAACCTTCTACAGCAGGTGCGATTACGCTAGGCCAATCGTACCTGCCACTCATTTTTTTTACTCTCAGCCTACATACTCAACTCGGTTTCTGCCTTGCTGCTTGGACCGGTACAAAGCCTGGTCGGCATGCGAGATCAATTCAGCGGCGGTCATCGGGTTGTGTGGATCAAAGGCGATGACACCAAAACTGCTGGTGACGGCGATGGATTGCTGGTCGCTGATGGCGATCTCTTTTTCGCGAATTGATTTCAGTAATCTTTCGATGAGGCCTTTACCATGGTTGACGTCTAGTCCGGGGATGATAATCAGGAATTCTTCGCCACCGTAGCGGCCAACGGCGTCAGACTGGCGCACTGTGGCATTCAGGCGGCGCACCACCTCGATCAATACGGCGTCGCCAGCAGGGTGGCCGTAAGTGTCGTTGATGCGTTTGAAGTGATCTAGATCCAGCAGGGCCAATAGCAAGGGCGTTTGCTGGCGTTGTGCCTTGCCGATTTCCATGTCCAGCATTTCCATCATGGCAGAACGGTTCCAGGCAGATGTCAGGCCATCGCGCAAGGCGCGTACCTTGAGTTGTTCGCGGGATATTTCCAGCTCACGCGTGCGTTCTTTGACGATGGCTTCGGTGCGTGCCTGTAGCTCGGTCAGCTTGCGCAGGCGATAGCGGTGGAGGATAAAAACCAGCAGCATCAGGGCTGCAGCGATCAAGATGTAAAACCAGATGGTTCTCCACCACGGCGGCTGTATGCGCAGTTCCAGCGATTTGATCGCCGAGGTTTGCTGGGCATCGGCATTGCTGACAAAGTATTCAAAGCGATAGTTGCCTGGTTCAAGCGCGGTGTAGCGCACTTTGGGTGTCGTTGAACTTGACCAGTTTTCTTCCAGGCCACTGAGGCGGTAATGAAATTCCAGCGCGCTGCGGTTTCTGAAATTAAGGCTGGCCAGCACCAGTTCCAGCGGTTGGGGTGACCAGGCCAGCGCCAGCGGTTTATCGCTGGTGTAGCTGGCGCCATCTCTGTGGATGCTTTCTATCAGGGTATTGAGTTCGTGTTCTTTGAACAGATTCTCAGGTTTGAGTATGTGTGAGATGCCATTGCTGGTAGCCACCCACATGGCGGCATCGCTGTCTTCATAAAAGCTGTGACCATTGGTTTCATTCCAGACGAAACCATTGCTTTGATTGAATAGCCGCCACTGTTTTTTATTCCAGACCGCGATACCGGCATCGGTACCTGCCCACAGCCAGCCACGGCTGTCTTCAAGCAAAGAGAAAATGACTTTTTCTTTGAGCACCGGTGATTCTTGCTGCCGTAACTGCAAGACGCCATTGCTGACACTGGCACGCAATAAGCCCGCCTGGTGCGTGCCCAGCCACAAGTCATTCTCTGCAGTGCAGGTAATGGAAGACATATTGGGCGGCAGGCCATTGAAACTGACCGGGAAATTAGCCCAGTTCCTGCCATCAAAACGCAGCAGCTGATTGCGCGCAATGAACCAGACATGGCCATTTGGGCTCAGGCACAGATCACGAAAATTCTCGGTTTTGGGCATCTGCAAACTGTCTAGCCCGGCAGGGCGCATGACATTGATCTTGCTGGCCTTGCTGTCGAACACAAACAGCCCGTCTGTGGTGGCCAGCCAGATATTTCCCTGACTATCGGGCAGCATGCGGATAATCTGCGGCAGGCTTGCTACTTGCGCATAGAGCCTGGTCTTTGCATCGTAGCGCATCAAATGCCCTGAATAAGTGCCGCCCCACACCGTACCAGACTGATCGACCACCATGCCTGACCATTGATGGTTCAGTGTTTGCTGTTTCTCGGTGACGTTGTTGAACTGACGCTGGCCCGGACGCAGTTGTGCCGGACCAGAGCGTGTACCTATATGCAAAACCCCGTCCTTGTCCCTGACCATGGAAAGGGCAACATCGTCAGGCATGCCTTGCGCCATGGTCCAGCTTTCCCAATTGCCAGAACCCAGCCATTTGACCAGGCCCAGCCCGCGTGAACCCAGCCACATGCCACCATCTTTGTCATATAGCAGGGCAGTCAGGCCGCCTGCTATTTTCAGGCCATTCTTCCGGTCAAAATTTTCCCAATGGTCTTTGTTCCAGCGTATCAGTGACTGGTTGGCATTGCTGAGTATGCGTCCTTCTGCATCGGCAGATATCCAGGTGACCAGTCCTTTTTTATGCAGGATGTCGCCTGGTGGCGTTCTGTCGGTGAATTGTTTTTCGCTGGGCTGCAGAACCACAATATGCTGCTCACCTCTGGCCCAGAGTTGCCCGCTGTTGTCGCGGTGAAAACTTAGCCACTGGTCGCCAGGCACACCTTGCGCTGCATCCCAGACATGAATTTGTTTGCCTGAGTATTGACAGATCGATGAACCGCAACCCAGCCAGAAATCACCGTTTTTTTCACGATGAACACTCAACAGGGTATCTGGCGCTTGTTGTGAGAAGCTTTGCTGCGTGGGGAAAAGTACTTGCAATTGCGGCTGGCCCTGGGCCATCTTCAGTGGCAAATTCAGTGCATACAGGCGTTGCTGGCTGATGAAAAACAGAGTGCCGTCTGGCGATGTATTGAATTTCTGGCCTGGAGAAATTGGCAGTTTTTTGCCATTGTGGAGTATGGGTTCAAAGCGCTCGCCCTTTTTAAGGTAAAGGCCGTCACTATTGCCTACCCAGAGCCGCTGTTGCGCATCTACATGCAGAGCAGTAACGAAGGGTTCGGGCAAGCCCTCTGCTTTGGCGTAGCGGCGGAATT
Source organism: Undibacterium sp. TC4M20W (assembly GCF_049340245.1). Classification (NCBI taxonomy): domain Bacteria; kingdom Pseudomonadati; phylum Pseudomonadota; class Betaproteobacteria; order Burkholderiales; family Oxalobacteraceae; genus Undibacterium; species Undibacterium sp. TC4M20W. The sequence continues at coordinate 19,101 of NZ_JBMPPI010000040.1, read as the reverse complement.
CAGTGCCGTTGTAACGAAACAGCCCATTCTCTGTACCGACCCAGATATAACCATCACCATCGCTCGCCATCGCGCTGACAGACAGATTGCTGAGGCCATCAAGCTGGGTGTAGTAGCGCAGCGGTATCTGTTGCGAGCTGGCCGGTGTTACCCATGTCACCAGCATTAATATGAATAGCACGAACATCAACTTCGATACGACCATCAACTTCAATATCTTGCAACGGGCAAAACGAGGTAAAAATTGACCTGTGTAGCAATACAATTTCGCAACTCCTTAAACTTGACTAGGCGTCATTTTTTTGACTATCTGGTGCGATTTGACATGCAAGCGAAATTTTTGGTCACGCAAATGTCATAGAGTTGCCGGTATGAAAGCTACCGATTTTCCATGGTCAGGAAATTTTCTCAGCGGGGCGGAAGCATGTCACAAAAAGAGTAAACAAGCTACATGGATCAGTAGTTTTTGATGAAGCAAGCATGGACTTGCGCATCTCTATTGGCATGCGCGAGCCTGTTAAAAACGTCAAGACTGCAAACGGTTCTTGAGATCATCCAGCAACCAGCGCCCCGCAGGCCCGGGCGTGCGGCTGCGTTTATGGGCGGCATAAATCGTCAGGCCTTCTTTGGGGGTGGGGTCGTTCTCGATTTGCAGGGCGACCAGTTCGCCGCTGTTGATGTGCCCGGCAACCAGGTGTAGCGGCATGCGGCACCAGCCAAAACCGCCGAGCAAGAAATCGAGGCGACGGCCAAGATCGACAAAGCGCCAGAGCCTGGCGCTGGCGACGCCATAGTTGTCACTCTCAGGTGCGACCGGGTCGGACAGCACGAGTTGCACATGGGGCTCAAGATCAGCCTGTGTCACCGGGCGGCCCTGCGTTGCCATTTTTGCCAGTGCTGCCAGCGGGTGGCTGGCCGCCACCACGGCCTGCATGTCTATGCGCAGCAAGGGGTAAGCGGCAATATCGTCAGGCACGGTTGGCAGCAGCAGGCAAATCGCAATCGCAGCAGCATCGCTGCGCAAGCGCCTCAGCGAACCGCCCAGCCCCTCGGTCGAAAAACTGACTGGCAGATGAGGGTAGGTCTTGCTCAGCATCGATAAACTATCTATCAGCGGTGCGCTGGGCACCAGCGGGTCTATCGCGATGACCAGTTCGGGTTCCAGGCCTGCGCGCGTGCCTGCCGCCATTGCTTCAAAACGGGCAGCGCTGGCCAATACATGGCGCGCCTGTTCTACCAGCACACGCCCGGCTTCTGTCATGCGGGGTTTGTGGCCGCTGCGGTCAAACAAGGCCACACCCTGCACGTCCTCCAGCGTCGAAATGCTCTGGCTGATGGCTGACTGCACACGCCCCAGCTTGCGGCCTGTGGCAGAGAAGCTGCCAGTGTCGGCGATGGTGACGAGTACCCGTAACTGGTCCAGTGTCAAGCTACCTATCAAGATGCTTCTCCTTGTTGTGTATCATAAATTATGATGGACTTTATCATAATTTAATCTCTATTGAAGAAGCCGCTGCAGCGATATAGTGAGTTCCTTTTTCAAGGAGATATCTCATGACACAACCAACAAAACTCCTGGTCATTGAAACCAGCCCGCGCGGCGATGCATCTGTCTCACGCAATATGACACGCCGCTTTGTGCAGGAATGGCGCAGCGCGCATGCCAATGGCAAAGTCGTCGAACGCGATTTAATGCAAACCGGCCTACAGTTCACCAACGCCGCCTGGCTGCAAGCCTACTTCACACCACCCGCCCAGCATAGTGCCGCCATGGCGGATGCATTGAGTTTGTCCGACGAATTGGTCGCAGAGCTGCTGGCCGCAGACCACATCGTTATCGCGACACCGGTTTATAACTACAATGTGCCCGCGCTATTGAAGGCATGGATAGACCACATCGTGCGCAAAGGCCTGACCTTGGGCTTTGATGGCAGCGGCCTCGTCCACGGAAAAAAAGCCACCGTGCTGATCGCCTCTGGCGGCGTCTATACCGAGGGCTCACCAATACGTGAACGCGACATCGCTACACAATACCTGCGCCTCATTCTTGGTGTCATCGGCATCACTGACGTGACTTTTGTTGCGGGTGGCGGTGCCAAGAGGGTGGACCTGGGGGAGGAGACGATGGATGACTTTGTGGGTAAGCTCGAGGCAGATATCAGACATGCAGCGGGTGTGCAGGCGAACAACGAGTAGAGCACGTCATTACCCTGACGTAGGGCGCATTGTAATGCGCCGCATGACGTCTTAAAGCTTCTCACAGGAGCGGGCCTTATCAGATGCAGCAATAGTTCTTCACTTCCGGAATAAAGCATCTATGCGTTGACGTTCTGTTTCGGCCTTGTGTCTGAAATCTTCAGCGAGAGAAATAAGCTGGCACCGTCTTGTTGCCTTCTCGCCAGCGACGAGCAAAGTATAATGATGAGAAGTCAGTTCCTGGCACCAGGACAAGGCGAATCCGCATGAAGACACTGCTATCTGGTCGTCATCACACAGAGCGGCATACTCGAAGGCGGCGTGAACCAACATTTTGCCTAACCCCACGCTCTTCCAGTTTTGAAAAGTCGATAATTCTGCATCTGCCTGCGCGAAATAAGCAAAGGCTTCAGGCGGTGAATTGAGTGCAGCATACATCTGTAACAAATCACTGATGATAATGATTTTGTCTCGGTCTGTTTTTGCCTGACTCAGATTTACTTCAAGAATTTTGATGACTTCCCGATATGCACCCAGTGCCTTATATGCATACTCTAGCGTGACTGAAACTTCACGTTCATCTCTGCGGTCTCTTGCCCAGTTATCTATATGCTTGCGCGCTTGCTTCAGGTCACCAAAATATAAGTGACGTTCATAAAGGGCATAGTCATTTTCATCAGCAGGGTGGGCAGGATGCTCCGAGCAGCGATTTGCCCACCAGCTATCCAGACACTCATAAAATTCTTCTGATTCTGTATCGTCCTGGATTTTTTTATACAGATCAGGGAAGTGAGTGCGTACGTAGTCGTGTGTTTCTGTTTTTAGCGCCCAATACATGAATTCAGTGTCAAATCCACCGTGTGTATCCATGTCTATATTCTTTGCTTTATAGAACGAGGGAATATCAAGTGGGTCCCGGTAACTTGCCAGCAAATAGGCACCCAGCCATAGCGAGTAAGTGGTGCCGCTGGTGTCGTCATTAATGAGAGAATCTATTTCTTGTGCAAACAGATAGCGAATCAGTTCTTTGTCAATTTCTTGAAAATCATATTGTATTGCAAGCAGGGTAGCGTATCTTTGCTTTGCATTGAGATCGATCGCCAAATCTTCCGTGTTCATGGTTTGACTGAAATCTGGTGCCAATTCGCCCCAGTGGTCGCGGGTGTTTCTGTATCTGTCTAATGCGTGCATGAGCGAAAGAAAAGTAAGGTGGTGCTGTTCATTTTAAGGGCATACTCATATAAAATCCACAACGCTATCAATAGCGACCAATAAATTTTGCCAGCCTCTCATCCATACACCCGATAAGGAAACGAATGCGCACCAGCCATGCACTGCCCGCCATATTGAGTTTGTTTCTGACATCCCTTACAGCTGCGCAAACCAATACCGCTACTACGGCTGCAATGCCTGATAAAAATACAGTCTTGTCGCCCGCAGTTGAAGCTGAACTGAAAGACAAACTGCAAACCATATTCAACACCGCCTGCAGCAAGGATGAATTCTCTGGTGCCTATGTGGTCGCAAAAGCTGGCAAGATCATCAGCGAGGCCGCCTGTGGTGAAGCCAGCAAGCGCTACCATGTGGCCAATACGATAGACACCAGGTTTAATGTCGCCTCGGTCGGCAAGATGTTTACGGCAGTGGGTATAGGTCAGTTGGCAGAGGCGGGGCGTTTGTCGTATGCAGACACGGTCAGCAACTATGTGGATGCCAGTTGGTTGTCGCCTGAAGTGGCGAAAAAAATCACCATAGGCCAGTTGCTGTCGCACACATCGGGCCTGGGCGATCTTTTCAATAGCAAGTTTCTCAACGGCCCGTATATGCAGATGGTCGCGTTGCGAAACCTGGATGACTACAAGCCATTCACACGTGATGCGAGGCTGGAGTTTGCACCCGGCAGCAATTATTTGTACAGCAATATGGGTACGTTTTTACTTGGTGTCATCATAGAAAAAGTCTCGGGACAAAATTATTATGACTATGTACGCCAGCATGTGTTCCTGGCAGCAGGCATGAACAGTACAGATAATTATGTCAGGGATGAGGGAGCAGAAAATCTCGCCACCGGTTATCTGGGCAAGCAAGCTGCGATGGCAGGCAGAAAAGAAAACACTGTCCTCATACCATTGCGCGGCGGGCCGTATGGCCTGGCTTATTCGACCACGCATGACCTGCTGCGTTTTGCCGATGCACTGCAGGCAGGCAAACTGCTCAAACCAGCGACACGCCAGCTGTTCTGGCAAGACCAGACCGCAGGCCGTGCAGACAAGGGCAGCTATGGATACTGCTTCGAATTAAGTGCGGGCAAGCTGGGCAAAGTCGTGGGACATAGCGGGCAGTTCACCGGGGTGTATAGCAAGCTCGACATGTATCTCGATGCGGGCTATACCGTGGTCGTGCTGTCGAATTATGAGCCAGGTCAGCAACCGCTGGCGGGGCGCATTGCGGCTGTGCTGGAGAGTATGTCAGGAAAGTAGGGTGCGTCTTGACGCACCACATCGTCAATAGTCAGAACGGTTCAACGCAAAAACGGTGCGTCAAGACGCACCCTACGGGCTGGTTGTAGGAGCGGCTTTAGCCGCGAATGGTCGATACGGTAAAGCGGTTCGCGGCTGAAGCCGCTCCTACAGAAAATGCGCACTGCATCACAAGCTTGAAACAGTATGACGTGCGAGCCTTGCCAGTGAGTAGGGTGCGTCTTCACGCACCACATCGTCAATAATCAGAATGGTTCAACGCAACAACGTGCGTCAAGACGCACCCTACTTGCTTTTAGTACCACCGTCGGTGCGCTTGACAAGCGTGATAGTCTTGATATAGCCTTAGTGTTCAGTCTGATTCAGACTACAAATAATTTTTGACAACAATCATGCAAACTACTTCGTATCCACAAATAGCAAGTACGCCGGAGCCACGCTCCCTGCGTAGCTTCGCCTGTGGCTGCGAGGTTTTGTCGCTTGTTGCCCGCATTAATAATAATGACTCCAACTCGAACTCGGGCTGGGGTCGTTTCGCTGTATCTGATTAGTATTTGATCAAATAGCGAAAACCACGATTCAAAAAAGCCCGGAGATTCCGGGCTTTTTTCATTTCCGGAATCCGAAGGCGGCATTTTTATCAACCCGCAATCAAGGAGCAGGACATGTTTACATTCGAGGAAATCGCATTACAGGCAGGTAAAAAAGTAAGAGTAGAAGGCTTTGTGGCGACCACCCGCATACAGAGCAAAATGGCATTCGTCATTTTGCAGTCTGGTGCGAGCAAGGTGCAAGTCGTGTCATCGGGCGCGGCGCGTGAACAGGCGAAGGCCTTGATGCAGCACGCGTATGCGGCAGTTGAAGGCATAGTCGTTGCATCGGCGCAGGCACCTGGCGGCTTTGAGATACAGGCAGAGTCGATTGAGCTGCTGTCACCAACGATACAGTGGCCGATATCCGCAGGGAGTGAAATTGGCACCAGGCTGGCATGGCCGGTTGCACGCTTTCGCGAACGCAAAGAGGCCTTGGCGCTAATAGTGCAAAGTGAAATCGAAATGGAAATGACCAGCTATCTGAGGAGCCAGGGTTTCATTGGCATACATTCTCCCAAGCTCATGGGTGCGCCGTCTGAATCTGGTTCAGAGGTGTTTGAGGTCAAGTACTTTGGTGAACGCGCTTATCTGGCCCAGTCACCGCAGATCTACAAGCAAATTGCCATCATGGCAGGCCTGGGCAAGATTTATGAAGTCGGCCCGGTATTCAGGGCAGAGCCGAGTTTTTCTTCGCGCCACGCGACCGAGTTTATCTCCTTCGACGTGGAACTCGAGGGTGTTAAAAGCGAAGTCGAGATCATACAACTTGAGTGTGCAATGATCATTGCCGCCTTGCAGCAGGTGATCACCAGGATGGGCCCTGAGCTGGCCTCGCATTACTCCAAAGCGACGGTGCCAGCCGCCTGCCATATCCTCGAATTTGCCCAAGCGCAGGCCTTGCTCGGCGTATCCGGCGACGAATCATTAAGTGCCGAGGAAGAACGAAAACTCGGCGCGATGATGCAAGAGCAGGGCCATGAGCTGGTGGCACTGACCCGTGTACCGTGGAAGCAAAGACCGTTCTACCATATGCGCGAAGGCGAGAGCCTGACACGGAGTTTTGAGTTGCTGTATCGCGGCGTAGAAATTACCACGGGTGCGATACGCGAACACAGATACGATGTCCTGATGGCGCAACTCGCCGAGAAAGGGCTGACAGGCAAGGGCCTGGAGTTTTATCTGGAATCATTCAAACTGGCAGCACCGCCACACGGCGGCTTTGGCCTGGGCCTGGCACGTTTGACCGCGCTATTCCTGGGCTTGCCGGGGATTAAAGAGGCGACGTTTATCCATAGAGGGCCAGGACGGCTGTCGCCTTGAGCATGAATCGTTCGTTGATTTTCAAGGCGCTTAAAGAAACGCAGATGGGAGGTGCAGAGTAACGCACCTGCATCCTGGTTTAAAACTTCGTTTCCCACTGCGCATTGCCGCTTCTGTTGGTCGCGCCATAAATGGTGCGCGCAACTGCACATAGTGCCATAAGCTGTATCATCAACAGATACCATCCCGCTTCACCGGCGGCGACGGCGTCTTGGGTATGGCTATTGAGGCGCATGGCGTGCTTGACCCTGGTCACGTAGAGCGAAATAAATTCCATGAATGAAGCTGGTGATGGATGTGCGACCTTGCCCATGAAGTAGAACGACAGGTAAATACCCAAGAAAATCTGCAAGACGAAAGCCACGGCAACCAGCAACAAAAAGGCAAAGTCAATGCGGCTGGCTGGAAACTTGAAATGGTTTGCGATCAGATAAAACCCGCTCAGGGCACAAAACCCCATGAGGATCGCACCTATGGGCAGGAACACCAGATAAGAAAATGAAAAAAGATTCAGGCCAGTGCCACGCCAGATGATGGCGTTGACCAAGCTCACCAGCAGCGAGCTGATCAGGCAACATGCCCAGGCGAGGGGTCTTGCGTATGGAGATAGGGATGTCACTGGCTGGCCTTGATGTGGGTAGGGTACTGGATTTTTTATCTATCCTGCAGCAGGATAAAATTTTGCGCGATATTATCTTGATGCTAAAGTGGCGTCAAGGATCAGCGTTTGTGCGGCAATATGATGCAAAGACGTTGAGTGAAAAGGCAGACCAGAATTATATGAGTTGCAGACGATGACATTCAAATTCAACATCATGGGTAACAATGAGTTGCGGGACTATGCAAAGCGGGTTTACGGCCCTGTGTATGCCTTCCAATCCTGCTATGTTGTAGATGATGAGCGCGATATCATTTTCCTCGACCTTGGCGGCCATGGCGATCTTGCACCAGGCAGGGGAGAGTGCCCTACCTACTATAATTTACTCTGGCAAGGCATAGCCGTGGCCTTTGAAGCCTATGATGCCTTGCAACGAAATGGTGACGGCGTTACATTGATATTCACGATCACCAAATTCGTTGTCCCACCAGAGCTTGCGCAAGTGACGAACGAAATAAAAGGCACGCTCGTGGTTGCATCGCAGTGTTATTGGAATGGGCGCTATAAAAGGGAGTTGTTATTTGATGTGCGTTTTCCTTTGCTTGAATTGCCTTAGTTACCCTGTTCATACTGTGGATGCCGATGCGTGAATAGCTTAGGTTTATCAGTAATCCTTACATTTTTTATCTATGAGTGTTCAAGAAAATCCAGGCAAGAAAATTTTCTATATTTATCTCAAGATAGTACTGTTCATTATTTCTCTGCCGGTTATCTTGTTCATGCTAGTAGCTTATTCCATCTGGTCTGCTGAGCGGGATGCGAATGTGTTTTGCGACAAGATTGCGCTTGGCGCAGATATCATACCTATCATCAGGCAATTTGAAAAACAGACAGGATTTGAAAGAAAGCCTGGACATAAAGTGTCTGCCCGGCATTATGGATTTCCTGATGAGGGATTTGACAACGACGGTCATACTTTCTTGTTCCCGGCATTGATGTTCAGCAATGCCTATTGCCAGATTGATTTAACAGAAAATGGCAAAGTTAAATCAAAAAATGCCTATTTTCAGGCGGATTGATTGTTGAGTGAAGTGGTGAATACTCGATCTGCAAAATCGCTGGCCATTTCAGGAGTATGGATTTAGCGCAGATGGATCCCAGCCTGCGCTGGGATGACGTTAATACGGTCAAGTGAGTATTCAAATTTTTGTGATTTCAAGCAGTTTCAGCTTTCTCATCGCCCTTGTTTAATTCAGCCGCAATCTTAAAGTCGTCATTCCAGCGCAGGCTGGAATCCACCGGGCTGGCGCGCCAGCGGCGTTCGTCGCATTGGTATATCGCTGTTGTTGCCGTATCGTTCCGCAGTAGGGTGCGCCGTGCGCACCGTTTTTTTTAATCTGGCAATTTCAAAGTACAAACGGTGCGCATGGCGCACCCTACTGGTTAATCAGATGTAGCGGCAATGACACTTGCATTCACCCACAAGCATCATCAACGCCATCGCAACTTCACAAAGCCCCCACCCAGGCCAGCGCATCATCCGCAAAATGCCGCAGCAAGCGGGCCAGTTCGCGCACGTCTTCTTTTTTCCAGTCACTCAGCATTTTTTCTATGATCTTTTGTCGCGCACTGTCGAGCGCATCCGTCATGACGCGACCCTGTTCGGTGATGATGGCGGCCTTGACGCGGCCATCTTGCGGGCTGGGGCAGCGGCTGACCAGGCCCAGGCTATCGAGCTTGGCGATCTGGCGGCTGACGGTGCTGTGGTCGCGCCCCACCAGTTCTGCCAGCTCGACTATGCCTATGGGCCCCAGGCGTTCTATGCGTACCAGCAAGGGGAAGAGGGCGCGGTCAAGATCAATGCCCGCTGCCGCAATGAGGGCGGCATCTGGCTGCGGGCGGTTCAGCACGCCGGTGATATCCATCAGGGCACCGCGCAGTTCGCCAATTTCTTTCTTCATGTGGTAGTCCTTGCGTATTTCAATATGTGTGTATAATGCACGGATATTCAGTGCGTCCAATTTGAGCAAGCCTGAATAATTTCAGCAAAGGATAGCAGATATGAAAGCAGCAATTATAGTAGAAGCAGGCAAGCCACCCGTCTATGGTGATTTCAAGGAGCCAGCCGCAGGCGATGGCGAGGTGATGATCAGGGTGGTGGCAGCAGCGCTCAGCCCTGTGGTCAAAAGCCGGGCCTCGGGCAGGCATTATAGTTCCGCAGGCAGCCTGCCATTTGTGGTGGGTATTGATGGCGTAGGGCGTCTGGAAGACGGCAGCCGCGTCTATTTTGCCCTGCCGCAAGCGCCGTTTGGCAGCATGGCAGAAAAGACCGTAGTCAGGGTTGCGCAATGCATCGCCTTGCCAGATGCGCTTGATGATATCAAGGCGGCAGCCCTTGCCAACCCTGGCATGTCGGCCTGGGCCGCCATGCAGGAGAGAGCAAAGCTGGTGGCGGGTGAAACCGTGTTGATCAATGGCGCAACTGGCTCAGCAGGCCGCCTGGCAGTGCAGATTGCAAAGTACCTGGGCGCAAAGAAGGTGATTGCCACGGGCCGTAACAAACAGGCGCTGCAAACACTGCAAACCATAGGTGCAGACGTGGTGATTCCTCTGGATGATGACAAGCAAGCCATGGAAGAAGTCTTCAAACAGCAATTTGCACAAGGTATTGATGTGGTCGTCGATTACCTGTGGGGGCAGAGCGCAGAATTGCTGCTCATCGCCGCTGCCAAGGCAGGCAAAGAAGCCGTGCCCGTGCGCTTTGTGCAGGTCGGCTCAGTCAGTGGCGAAGACATCAATTTGCCAAGTGCGGTATTGCGTTCATCCTCCATCGTGCTCATGGGCAGCGGCATAGGCAGCATCCCACCCCAGCGCCTGTTCAAATCGATAGGCGAAGTATTGCATGCTGCCGTGCCAGGCGGGTTCGACATTGCGGTAGAGACGACACCCTTGTCTGCGGTGGCAGAAAACTGGGCCAAAGATGCCAACATGCCGAGGCTGGTGTTTACGATGGCGTGATGACTTTTTAAAGAATTGAGTTTTATTTTTTTGTACTTACTCAAAATTTCACTATCTCAATGGTGCACATGCTGTCATTGCGATTGAAAAGCAATTTTCAATCGCGTGACTTATTTTGCAGCTCCCATTTCTCACAAATTTGCGTCTTTATGCCTGGTGATTTGAGATATATTACTGCCTTCCTATCTCTATTTTTTAAAAACGCCTCTTTCCATGATCAAGAATTTTCTCTTTGCATCCACACTCGTCTTATTATCAAACGCTGCTAGTGCAAATACGATAGATAACGTTAATGAACTGCTCTCGACGGCAGGGAAGTGGGCTCGCAATGCGAGGAAATCTGACAACAGCTGGTCATTGAATCAGCAGGCACTCGTCATTGCTGAAAAAGTGCAGGACAAAACACCTCTATTGCTGTTAAGAGTCCTTACCCAAAAAATGGATCTGTATATCAAATCCGGGCAGCTTGATGAAGCTCAAAAAGTTTGTACACAGATACTTGCTTTTAAAGAGAAAAAACCGCAAATGGCAGGTTATTCGTATTCTGATTTCTTGAGCAAATATGCTCAATTGCTCATACTACAGGGGCAGCTTCCAGAAGCAGAAAAGCTGTCTCTTCAAGCTATCGAGGGATTTGGAAAAGTCAGCAGTGAAAAAATAGGGACCAGGCTGGATGAAGAGTTTGCCTTCCTTGGTAGCATATACATGCGCCAGAAAGAGTGGAATAAAGCCGAGAGTTATTTGAGACTGGCCGTTTTTCTTAACAAGGAAAAACGAGGGTCTGCCGTGGATAATACTTACAAAAAAAACGCGACGCTTGATCTGATCAAGGTTTATCAAGAGACGAAGCGTGGTGACCTGGCAAAGCAGGTGGAAGCTGATAAGCAAGAGCTGTTAAATCCCCCGGCTGTCATATGGAAAGTAGCGCTCGACCCAAAATACAAAGGCCCGACCCTGGTCAAAGAGAGTTGCAAGAATCCGCCGTTTCCGCCTGAAACTACCCGATACGAAATGGATGGTTCGATGAGCTTGAATTTCCTGATCGCAGAAGATGGCGAGGTGGTTGGTAAATATGCTTCCAGAAGCAGTGACTGGAAGCGCCTGGATGATCTTGCACTCGAGACCATAGCCCAATGCAAATTTACTGTGCCAACATATGAAGGCCGCCCTACCGTGGGATGGGCGTATTATGAATATGAATGGAAGACCAATCCTGGCGGCAAGCCCTATCCAAAACCAGAGTTGATCGACGCCAGTTGTAAATCAGACGGTTTTGAAGTGACACTCGCCACTGGCAAACCGCAAGACAACGATATCAGCTTCAAGATCAATATTGATGGAGAGCCTCACGGCATGCACAGCGGAAACTTCAAAGGAAATGGAAATCTGTATGGTGAACTGCTCGACGTACTCCTACAATGCAGGTTCAAACCAACGGTGATTGATGGTGAAGTGAGAGGCAACAAGGCGAGCATGCGTTTTATCCGTAAGCAGGCTGCCGATAAAGAAAAAATCAGTCAGTCGCAGTAGCGCGCTGCATTTTTCTAAGGAATAAGCAAGTATTGAACAGCTTGCACATATCCTGAATATACAATTGATGCAGATGGTGGATACCAGCATGGAAATCAATTTCACAAAATACCAGGCGCTCGGCAATGCCTATCTGGTTGTGGATGCCTCTGCCATAGAAATTGGCACGGAGGAGATCAAGCGTCTGTGCGATTTTCGTACCGGCATAGGCAGTGACGGCGTGTTGTTTGGCCCTACTTGTCCTGATGATGCCGACTTTGGTTTACGCATCATCAATCCAGATGGCAGCGAAGCTGAGAAGAGTGGCAATGGCCTGCGTATATTTTGCCAGTATCTGTACGACCAGGGGTTGGTTAACACGCAGGTGTTCACTGTCAAGACCAGGGGCGGCATCGTGCGGGCCAGGGTTTTTCCTGAGCAGCAGTTAGTGGAAGTGTCGATGGGGCAGGTCAGTTTTGATGCTGTGCAGATACCGGTGCTGGGGCCTGCGCGGGAAGTTTTGCTGGAAGAAATCGCTGTTGGTCAACGCAGCGTACAGGTATCTTGCGCGACCATAGGCAATCCGCATTGTGTGGTGCTGACGGATACGCTGGGAACAGAGCCTACTGAAGCCCTTGCGAGAGAACTGGGCCCTTTGCTGGAACATCATCTACTCTTCCCGAACCGCAGTAATGTGCAATTTTTGCGCGTGCTCGATCGCCAGAACATACAACTGGAAATCTGGGAACGTGGCGCAGGCTACACCCATGCATCCGGCAGCAGCAGTTGCGCCGCTGCCGCCGTGGCGCACAGGCTGGGGCTGGTTGATGCTAACCTGACGGTGCGCATGCGGGGTGGCGACATCACGATTGCCATTTCGCCTGAATTTGAAGTCACGATGACCGGGCCTGTGCTTGTGGTATGCCGTGGCGTGCTTGTAACGCGGGAGTCAGCCTGATTTACTCGCCGCAGCAAATGACGCCCACCTCGTACCGTACTGTATAGTAATTTCCTCTTGCGCTCCGTGGTAGCCTGACCTATCGTATTGTTAGATCACGAATTTTTGCAAGACTCAAGAACATGCGCTCAACTGTCCTTTTCGATATAACAAAGACTAGCTATGATGTGACGCTGTTTTTCAACGCCGGGTTCGTCCTTGTTGTGATTGCGTGTTTGATGCTCTTTGTCGATGCATGGCGAAAGCGCCTTGGTTATCCTCGTATGAATTGGCGCCGCCGGGGAGCAGAGTCTGGACCTGCTTTCCCGTTCAAGGTCATGGGTGCAGGTGCACTACTCAGTGTGCTGATCATTGCAAAAACATATTACGAATACGCGTCATTGCGTTCGGCCTACGAGAGTAGAAGCTGTGAATTGATTGATGGCACGATAAGAAATTTTCATCCAGGCCTGCATGCGAAAGGCAAGGGAAATGAAAGTTTTGACGTTGGCAATGCCCACCTGGCTTACTCAGCTTTTGATTCCTCACCCGGTTTTCACCAGGCCGCAGGCAATGGCGGAATCTTGAGAGATGGTCTTCACGTAAGGATGCAGCGCTGTGGCGCAGATATTGCATGGCTTGAGATGATAGAAAATCCCTGATTCAGCATACATCCCACAACACCATTTGAGATCATCACACGTTCAGATCAATGTTTTCATTGGGGATGGCGCTTTCATTGGTCTCGCGCTTGTCAACTTCGATGATCGCAACTGCGACCAAAATCTCCCACTGTTTTCAAAATAGTAATACACTTCTGCCTTTGATACGCAAACTGTTGCCGGCATGGATGCTTATATTCATCCCATTGTTTTCGCGGCCAGCTTCATGCACAACATGCACCATGACGCAACATGACATATAAAAAGCACTTTAAGGAAATTGATGATCAAAGTCTCGCAACTACAATTTGAGTATGGCAAGAAGCGCGTCTATGACGAGTTTTCGCTGACGCTGGACAAGCCCGGCGTGTATGGCCTGTTTGGCCGCAATGGCAGTGGCAAATCGACGCTGCTGAAGATTTTGTCAGGTTTGCTGTTCCCGCATGGTGGGCAGGTGGAGGTGCTGGGCTACAAGCCAGCAGCGCGCTTGCCGACTTTTCTGGAGCAGGTATATGTCGTGCCGGAAGAATTTCATCTGCCCGATATCAGCATGGCCGTGCTGCAAAAGACGCATGCACCGTTTTATCCGCGTTTTTCAGGCAGTGATTTTGCGCAGTATGCCGACATCTTTGAAATCCCGCGCGACAAGGGCTTTGCCGCGATGAGCCTGGGGCAAAAGAAGAAGGCAGTGATTGCCTTTGCCCTGGCAACCCACACGCCCCTGTTGCTGATGGATGAGCCCACCAATGGCCTCGACATTGTCGGACGCTCACAATTCAAGACTATCCTTGGTGGCAATGAACATGCGAACCGTACCGTGATCATCAGCACCCATCAGGCACATGATCTTGAGAGCCTGATGCACCATGTGCTGTTCGTCGATGGCGGCAAACTCGCCCTGTCGGCCAGCATGCAGACACTGCAACATGCGCTGCAACTCGGCGTCGCAGACGACCAGGCAGATACCGCCGGCAGCATTTACCAGGAAGCTTATGGCCAGCAATGGGCGTATATAGCGCGCAATACCACGGGTGAACCGGGCGCTGTTAATCTCGAATTATTGTACAAGGCGCTGAGCATCAATAAACAGGGTGTGCTGGATGCGGTGGCGAATTATCGGCAACCTCAATCCCAGCTTCAGTCTCAACCTCAGTTACAAGCTGCCAAGGATTTGCAATGACAGATTTTTTTGACATACAACGTTTTGGCCGCCTGCTGCGCGCACACTGGGCCGAGAGCTGGCGCGAATATGCGTGGTTTGCGGGGGTGCTGGCGATACTGGATTTGGTGATCATGGTCGTGATGGTTGCTCTTGATGTCGAGCACCGAAATGATCAGTTTACATATAATGCGCAGTCATTCTGGTATTTTACCGGCCTGTGGTGCTCTGCCCCGATCTTTACATGGCGGTATTTCAAATACCTGCAAAACCCCGGCGCTTGTCTGATCGGCCTGATGCGCCCGGCTTCGGTATTTGAAAAATGGCTCATGGCGTTTCTGGTCATCGGTCTTCTTTATCCGCTGGCTTACAGTTTGCTGTACGTCATATTGCATTATCCTGCTGTGCAATTGGCCAAGGCTGTCGTGGCCAACATGCCAGTCTGTGAGCATTGTGACCGCGATTTTCGTTTTTTCTTCCCTTTCCTGACAAGCGGCAGTACAACGGGGGATGACCACTCCTTTTTGTTCCATACCTATTCGTTTTTGCTACTCTCTTTTTCGCAGGCACTTGTTGCTGGTGGGGCGGTTTATTTCAGACGCTCTCCCGTGCTGCGTACGGCACTGGTCACGTTCTTTTTGGGCACACTGACCCTGCTGACAGGTATTGTGCCGCAAGCGGGTATATTCATGAGGAACTGGCGCTACACCGAAGCTTACGTTCACAGGCCGGTGGAATATGTACTCTCCTTTGGTCTGTGGCTGGGCGTGCCCGTGTTGTTATGGGGTGCACTCTATTTCCATATCCGGGAAAGGGAGGTCGCATGATGTCACGTCATTTTTCTAAAGCAGGTGCCTGGTTATTTGCTCTCGCCTTTGTCTGGTACCTCGCAGGCAATTATATGCTTGACCACCTGAGCAAAGAGCGGTTGGCTGAAGCTGAGATCATCCATGTCAGGGAACAATATGCTGATCTGGGCAACCATACCAAGGTGGTGCTGGATACTCAGGTTGATAGTCGCCGGGATGTGGGTAAGCTCAAACTCATCTTTGAGCCTGGCTTGACGCAGGTAAAAGTCAATAATCCCAATTTGCAGATTGCTGTCAGCATGCAGGCGGCCAGTGATGCTTTTCATATCAGACTAAGTTCAAGTAAGTCAGATTTGAGGTACCATCGATCTGAGGAAATAGAAATCCACTTGCCAGTGAGCGTCAGAAAGCTGGAATTTGCAGGTGATTCTGGCGCAGAAATCTCGGGCAGCTTCCCTGCACCTGAGACTGCGCTGGAATTGTCCATGCGAGATTGCGGCTCTCGTACCGACATCGGAGATTTGCAGGTAAGCCAGCTTAGGCTGGTGTCTCGCTGTGTGCCACCACCGACAAAAGAATGCTGTTCGATGACTTATTCTTTGAACAAAGACATGCGGGTCACAAAGCTTGAAGTGCAGATGCCTTTTGGTAACCTGGATATACATCCAGAGCGCTTGCCACAGCAAATCCTGCTGGATGTGGGGGAAGATGTGCAGATATCCGGCAGGCGCGAGTTTTTTAAATTGGCGCGTTTTGTGCCCGACAAATCCTGAGTAGAGCTGAGTGAAATGATGCTGCAGCAGGTTTTAATCTTGCTGCAGCATCAATTCATTTGCCTGTGCTCCAGAGTCAGGGTGACTTATGGCAATTAATTTCCCTGACAACGGGTATTTTTTAAAGGCTTTGCCATATGAAGATTGCTCCTGTGTCTAAAACCTTGTGTGTTGTATGCATAGTAGCGCTATCCGGCTGGCATCCCTACCTGGACTAGCGCAAACAAGCGATGCTGAAAAACGGGCCTTGATTGCCAGGGCAAGTGCTGGTGACAAGTCTGCTTACAATATTTTGCATCAGCGTGCAGAGCAAGGCGACATTGATGCGCAGAACATCTTTGCGACAATGCATCTTAAAGGCATAGGCGGAAAAGCCAATTATGCCGAGGCATTGAAATGGGTAAGGAAAGCTGCAGAGCAAGGGGATGCAGTCGCGCAAAGCAATCTCGCCACTATGTATGCCCAAGGCTTGGGCGTGACAAAAAACGATGCCGAAGCATTGAACTGGTTTCGCAAGTCAGCCAGTAGGGTGCGTCTTGACGCACCGTTTTTCTACGCTTTCCTGATCATTGAAGAGATGGTGCGTCAAGACGCACCCTACAAAAAAACGACGCCATGCAGTTTGCAGGCGTCGTTTTTTATTGTTCCTACGCGCGTAACGCATGAGCCTGGTGATCGGTTGACAAGCTACCTGCCGTTTAGAACAACAACACTAAGCCTCATGTCCTGTGGTTTTTTGCGTCAACGCAATGTATCCGGCCGGCGTTTTTGGCTTACGTAGCGACACTACGAGACGAAAAACGAAACGCAAAACGAAGTACAAAACTTAGCAAGCAACCCAAACATAAAGAGGGAAATATCATGAAAAAACTGATCACCGCCATCATCGCTTCCACAGTTGTTATGGGTAGCGCCTTTGCACAGACACCAGCATCCGCATCTGCTACTGCTGCATCCAAACCAGCAACAGCCGCAGCAGCAGCGAGTGTAGCGAAATCTTCACCGGCAGCCAAGGTAGTAGCCGCTTCTGCATCATCCAGTGCTTCTGCTGCAGCACCAGCAGCATCTGCTCCTGAAGCCAAGCCAGTAATGCATACAGGTGAAAAAGCTGCAAAACACACCAAGCACACCAAGAAAGAAGCAAAAGCAGCAGGTGCATCTGCCGCAGCCAGCGCAGCATCGAAATAAGTTTTAATCAGTAATTGTTGAACACTTACCGGCAGCACGGGCTGCCGGTGAATGAAGTAAAAAAACAAACCGCTCACAGACATATTAAGGATTATCACCATGAACAAACTTATTACCGCCCTGATCGCTTCCACAGTTTTGATGGGTAGCGCATTTGCACAGACACCTGCAGCGACAACTGCTACACCAGCAAAAGCAACACCAGCAGTGACGGCTGCAACTCCAGCTACCCCAGCAACAGTCGCAACAAGCACAGCAACACCAGCTGGCAAGGCAGTAACGACTGCAATGGCAACAAACACCACGGCAGCAGCTACATCTGTAACTACGCCTGCAACTACGCCGGCAGTTACACCAGCAGCTACACCAGCAACGCTAGAAGTCAAAACTGCAGCTGTGGAAAAAACAGCAGAGAAACATGAGAAACACGCCAAGCATGTTACCCATGAAAAGCATGCCAAGGCAAAAACTGAAGTGAAGACAGATGCGAAAACTGAAGTCAAGCCAGAAGTAAAAGCCGAGGTCAAAACTGACACAGCTAAAGTTGCAACAGCAGGCACAGGCAAGACAGCAACGCCAGCAACAAAATAAGTTGCAGGGTTTTTAGCAGCAGGCAATATCAGGTCTGAAAAAAAGACGCTTCATCATTCGCGATGAAGCGTCTTTTGTTATGCGCAACAGATGAGCCAGGTATCAGCGCGCCGATGCCACCAGCTTGATACCCAGCGCCATCATGACGCCACCTGCAGCGCGGTCCAGCCATTGTTTGTAGCGCAGATAAGTCGTGCGCGGTTTTTCTGAGGAAAGGGCAACGGCGACTATCGCATACCAGCTCGCTTCTATAATGAAGACACAAGCCAGCAGCAAAACATCAAAGCCCAGGCTTTGCGTGGCAGGCATGAAGGCGGCAAACACGCTGGCATACACGATCGATGTTTTTGGATTGCTGACCTGGGTAGTAAAACCCAGTAACAGCGATTTACGCAAATTGCGTTCACCTGATTGTTCGGTCGCAACAATCTGCAAAGGCTCAGCCGCACCACGCCAGATTTTGAAGCCCAGGTATGCCAGGTACAGCCCACCCAATACCTTCAGGGCGATAAACAGTACAGGCAAAGCCAGCAACACCCCCTGCAAGCCCAGCAAGGCCGCCAGCGCAAACAGCGTACCACCCATGCCCATGCCTATCGCAGCACTGACGCCCTCGGCACGGGTAGATGCCATCGCGGTGCGGGCTATCATCACAAAACTCGGGCCGGGGCTGACAACGCCGACAGTGAGTGCGGCGCAGATGCCGAGCAGGGGGGCGTAGTTTTCCATGGGAGTCCTTTGGCTGTTGCGGGGATGCCAGATTTTACCGCAGACTCTATATTTGCTAGATGTTTGATGCATAATCCGGTATTGAGCTCTCCGTTTAGTATATCTAGGAATTGCTGCCATGCCCCACACGCGAAATATCTTATTGTCTGTCACACTTGTGCTGGCGTGTATATCGCCTGTCCAAGTGTATGCAGATACTTTGAGGCTGGATACCTTGCCAGTGCAAAATTGCGAAACCAGTACGTCTTCGCAGGAGCACTGGCAGGCCGGACATCCTCCTGGCACAAGTTCAACATCTGGTGGCATGCCTTGCATCATCGGTATGCCAGATCCAGAAAACAGGTTTGCGCTGATTAAACTGAATGGGACAGTGATGCGCCTGATCCCCAGGAAAGACAGGGGATCACCGATACTAAGAAGCTGTTGCGAAATTAAATTAAAGGTTTAAGAAAGTTCCAGCAAATGAGAGAACAAGCCAACGAAAGAAATGCTTCGTGTGTCATAGCTAGTTTCTCATAACGCATTTTTAGACGACGGTA
>NZ_JBMPPI010000039.1:0-46932 GCF_049340245.1 Undibacterium sp. TC4M20W | reverse complement strand
CAAGTATTGGCAGTAATCCAGTCGGCTCGGACGTTTTGATGTCATGTCCCTTAGTTTACTGACTTGAAAGCTGCTTTGGGTTTACATCATTTTTAAAATAGCTCACTTTTTTTGCGTAAGTCCTAATTAATTATTAGCCCTGCTTTTATCGCCCGGCATTATGTAGTAACATACCTACAAATGATATTTTAAGAGGTGTTGCCATGGCCATCACTACCCTCTCCAGCCGGGAGCTTAATCAGGATGTCAGCCGTGCAAAAAAGGCCAGCAAGAACGGCCCAGTGTTTATTACAGACCGTGGTAAACCCGCACATGTACTGCTGAGCTTTGAAGAATACCAACGCCTCACCAGACAACGCCGCAACATTGCGGATGCGCTGGCAGCGCCGGGTGTTGAGGACATAGCTTTTGATCCGCAACGATCAGATATCAGCATACGTCCGGCAGACTTCTCATGATGTACATTCTCGACACCATTGTCGTCTCTGAATTGAGAAAAGTAAAAGCAGGCAAGGCTGATCCCCAGGTCGCCGCCTGGGCACAAAGTGTTGACGCTGCCGACCTCTTTGTATCATCCATCACCATCATGGAACTGGAACTCGGCATTTTATCGATAAAGCGCAAAGATGCAGCGCAAGGGGCGCTATTGCGGGCCTGGATGGACCACCATGTATTGCCAGAATTTGCCGGACGAACCTTGGCCATCGATACCGCCGTGGCCCTGCGTTGCGCCAGCTTGCATGTGCCCGACAAACGAGGCGAGCGTGATGCGCTTATCGCTGCGACTGCGCTTGTGCATGGCATGACGGTGGTCACACGAAACATTGATGATTTCAAAGCAACAGGAGTGTTCGTACTTAATCCATGGACTCAGAACGATGATACGAGCAGTTAATTATTTTAAAAAAATATTAGCGCTTTCCGTCGGATTGCTCGTTTTGGCTTCTTGCAAGATGCAGACTAATGACCAGACAGAGATCAAACTGGATGCTAAATACATGAGCACCAATTCCGAAGCGTGGGAAAACTTTCTGGGCTGCTGGGATAGTGAAATCTCGGCTATTGAAAAGAAAGAAAATAAAGTACAAGCACATCTCTGGAAAAAAGCACAAAGACTTCCTGTCGACTCAATTGACGCCCTTGAAAAAAGGCTTCAGTCCAAACTGCCGCAATCATACAAGGATTTCTTAATTGTATCGAATGGACAATTTCGAACGCTGCAATCACCTCCGTGGAATTCTACAGGCGCCGATTTTCATTCGATTGATAAAGTGGATTTATTCGCCAATTCCTCGAACCGGACTTACAAAATCTGGGTAACTGCAAATGAAGATGACAAAATACCCGACGAGGAATATTTTGTTTACGGGAAAGAACAAAGCGCACCCCATATGCGTCCAAGGTATTTAAATGAAGCCATCGAAGTCAGTCATTTTCCCGCTATGGTTGAAGAGTTTATTTTGTTAAATCCAAATGTCAAAACACGGGACGGCGAGTTGGAAACCTGGTGGCTAAGCCCGAGGCATCCGGGTGCATTAAGGTACAAAACTTTCGCCGATTTTATGATCTCCATCTACTATGCAGAGATTCATGATGGTTCGCTGTATCCAACAGATACGCAAATTGCCGGGACCTGCGCAAAATTTTTATATCAGAGATATAAATAAATTGCCGCATGCAGGGTGCTTTGTAACGCACCGATTTCTACCTTGCCACTATCCTCATTTATCATCACACTGTTGCGTCATAACACACTACTCTTGCTGAAAAAAAATGTCTTCACCTCAAGAATTAATACTCCATATAGCGGCAGATGTAGAAATTTCTGACATTGAAGATATTTTGCGCATCAAGTCTGAGCCTGTGAGTAACTATTACGATCACATTGCAACAGCAGCTATCGGACAAGTCTTGCTAATTTTCGGGAAACCATTCTGGAAATCAGACAACATGGATATTCCTGTGCCATTTAAGTTCAGGATTGAATTTGATTGTCAATGGCGCTGGGTGCGCTCACGTGAAATTCTTGTGATGCAATTATGCAAGGAACTTCATACAAGATTTAGAGGATATTATGTCGTCTCCCGTGATCACGCTCCCATTGAGTTTTGGACAGCGGGTGAAGGCTTCATTTTCAATGAAGCCGAGCGCAATTACCATGACAGGTACCCTCACAATTTCAGGAGTTGTGCCTTCATGGAAACGCCCTTTGATCATTGAAATTTTTAAAGAAAAAACTCTATCTTTACGCGCTGTGGCAAGCGCTGTGTGCGTAGGGTGTGTTGTAACGCACCAGTTTCCACCTTGCCACCATCCGGTTTATAGGCGCAAGCGATACCTTGTAATGCATCTTATTCCCTGCTCCTGAATCTCGTTTTTATTTGAAAGAAAAAATGTCTTCACCCCAAGAATTAATACTTCATATAGCGGCAGATGTAGAAATTTCTGACATTGAAGACATCTTGCACGTCAAGTCTGAGCCCGTAGGTTACTTTTCGGATGAATTTGCGAATGCGGCTGTCGGGCAAATCATGCTGAGATTTGGTGAGCCACACTGGGAATCAAGCAATATGAGCAATACCCAGCCGTTTAAACTAAAAATCGCGTTTGATTGCGAAAAATTCTGGGTACGCTCTCGTGAAATACTCGTGATGCAATTGTGCAAAGACCTTTATCAAAAATTTGGAGGATATTATCTTGTATCTCGCGATGACTTTCCAATTGTTTTTTGGCTTGGTAATGCAGGTTTTTTCCTGAACGAGGCCGAACGAAATTACTATGACTGGTTTCCCCATAATTTCATCAAGCGGGATTTTGTCGCTCTCTCTTTTAATGCCTGAACGATGATGTAAAGCCATTCTTTATGCCAAACAGTGTTTTGGTCTGGGGTTGCCGTCTTAAAGTATCAGTTTTCCGTTACTAAATTATTTTCACAAAAATGACTAATACAATTCTTGAATTGCATACAACTGCGATACTTCCCTCACATCGCATCTGGTCTCTTTTCGGTGATGTTGATTGGCACGACAAATCTGATACAGAAGATATTTCTTGTGACGCTGCTTTTGGCCCCATAGAAGTCAAGATCAGGCGACCTTGGTGGAAATCAGAAAAGCCTGATGATCATGGGAGATGGAATACAGCAATCTCTTTTCATTGCGAAAAGTCATGGAATGATGTTCGCATGATCTATGCCCTGGAACAGTGTTTCAATTTATACGATGATATCGGTGGGTATTATCTGGCCAAAGAAGATCGAGGAGATTTAGGCTTCATTGTAGAGGAAGATAAACTTATCTTGCCAGAGCAGTATAGAGATTATTTTTCTACATTCCCCATGCCATTTGATCGCATTACTTACAGCATACCTCCACAATTTTCTCCCCGTTAAGCGTTCACTTCGGCGATTTGCGTAGATACGATCAAAATTCAATCGCATCCACGCGAACCGGCAACTATCCAATAGCAGAAAATTATTTATTCCCTGCGGCCATCTACAACATCACTCAAGACAGCGGAGTCAACAAAAATGCCCGCTGCACACCGTTGATCTTGCCGGTGCCGGCCAGTTGGCCAGCATCGTTGATGTGCAGACTTTGGTAATCTATGTCGGTGAGGCCACTTGCAAGACTGCTGACATCGGCAATCACACCATTGCTGTACAAGAAGGACCGGTCAACCTGGCTGCGATCATTACTGAGCCTGTAATAACCTATCACCTGCCCCTTGTTATTGATGCCGCGTGCATAGCTATTGCCTGCGGCACCGCCGGGCATGCCCAGATTGAGCATGCTGCCTGCGGTATATAAAAAAGCGCGGTAATCACCATTGGCAATTCTGGCAGCACCTGCGACCTGGCCAAGATCATTGATGCCTGTGGCCTCGCTGTAATTACCGCCCAGGGTGCCAAGATCAGAGAACTGCCGTCCATCATATAAAAAAGCGCGATACTCCTGGCCATTATATGCAGTACCCGCGACCATCCCTGATGAATTAATCGCCGCTGGCAAACAACTGCCCTTGGACGACAAAGAACCTATATCGGTCAAGCCACCGCCGTAAGACAAGGCGCAGCGAGTTTGCCCTTTTGCATTGGTGGCACTGGCAACAATAACACCAGCATTATTGATTGCCATTGCCCTGCTGAAGCGGCCACCCAAGGTGCCTATATCCACCAGTCCGGCTATGGTGGCGACGAAGGCGTGCTCATCATAATTGACAAAGGTGCCGTAGCCCACGACCTGGCCATTATCATTGATGCCATTGATTTGAAAGTAGCTCCCGCCAAAACTGCCCAGCCGTATCGTGCGGTTGCCGCTGAAAATACCCAGCTCAACACTCAGGCCATCAGCACTGTTGATCCGGCCTGCCGCGAGAGCATTTTTATTGGCGACCAGCACTACGCCTGTGGTATTGCCTATGGGTGCGAGTTGACCATTCTGGCTAAGAAATGGGTATGGCAAACCATCGGCTCTTGCCGACAGACCACCAACCCGACCATCTGCCGTCAAAGCATAACCGCCACTGGTACCCGATTCAAAAGCACCAAGATCAGTCAATTGCCAGCCTGCAGCGAAGCAGGAACCACTCATGGCCAGCAGCGCACTAAAACCGCCGAGATATTTTTTAAGATTGAATTTTTTCATGAACTCTGGTGTAAATCCGGCCCATAGACCGGAGCGGCATTGTGCATCTGCAGAGACAGCACAATCTGGTGGGCGCCTGCACACCCCTGTGTTATCCACCGTTAATAAAGGCGTGCGGCTATGCGCAAGCGGGTCTGCCTGATGCCGGAAAAACCTTTCATGGCAACAGCGCATAGATGAAACGATATCAATCGAAGTGGGGTGATGCAAGTGGAATAGCGGACATGCAGGGATTGGTCATTGCGCAGGTTTTACCGGGATTGATGAGACTCTAACTACGAATTCGCCGCGCCTCATCATCCTATATTAAAGTCATTCCCGCATTGTTGGGACTGGAATACATCGGACTTACGCTGAGAGTGCAGACTGACCTCGCCAGCTTATCCAATAAGGACAACAATATCACTCCTTGTCTTTAACATTCTCACCGTCTCAACTGACAAGATGTTCAATCTTTGGAGAGTATGCTGCTTTGCCTGAGTCGATAAATTATCCAGCTGTTCAATGCAATCGCAAAGCGTATTCAATTCGCCAACGAACAAGTTTATGTTTTCATGCTGGATACTGACAAAGATACCCCAGTCATCTATCAGTGACAAATTGTGGGCTTTTGCAATCGGAAAAATTACGTCACGAAACCATGATTCGCTACAAACAGGAACATTGAATAATCGCTCTTGATCATTCAGTGGTGTCTTCACGCTTGCTGTTACGCTCATTATTAATCTCTTGATTTTCGATAATAAATTACTTTAAAAATTAAAGCAGGACATGGGGTGAGAAAAGTCTGCATCATGCCGACTTTCGGTCTGATTATAGGAATGCTGCTACTGACCGCAGATTTGCCTAACGACGCATCTGGATGCGGGCACAGCCCGGCAATAATGGCGGATCAAACAGACTTACATTCAGCCCACGCTCTTCGCTGCCAGCATGAGTAAGCCTGAACATGTCGGGGTCATAAGCATACACCAGAGAATCGCGACGGCTCACGCCTATTCTTATTAAATTCCCTACTGACCAGGCCTTGATTTTCGCGGAGTCGGTCTTGCCAGCACGCGAAAACTTCACATCCAGAGCAGGGGCATCGACCTGTGATTCGTCGAAAATAGAGGCAAACGGCCAGCAGTTAACTACTTTACGAAAATCTTCTTCCCCTGCCAGATCCTGTGACCTGACCCAGCCCCATGGTGAGATGTTATTGGGGTCTTGTGACTTCATCCCCACATATATCCATTGCTTATCCGCGGTCTTGCTTAACTTCCAGTTGATACGGACAAGTTCCCCCAATGCCAGACGAAAAGAGACCTCTGCCATCTCGTCTGGTTTGGTGCGAACGGCAGCCCCACTGATCCGGCTTGCGAATAGCGCGCAAGCCAGGTCATTAGTGCGGGACACGCAGGCAGTTAAAGAAGTTCCGGCGTAAACAGGTGTGCAAAGCGCTGAACCAATCACGCACCCAATCAAGATTTTTGCGGTCAGGTACAGGAGTAAATAAGTTCGCATGGGTCAATTTACCAAAATAGAGGTCTTGTATTGTGCATATGATTGCTCACATCTTATGCGATCTATCAACATGCCTGAAACGCAAAATTAATCTGCCCCGTCAAAGTCCCGCTACCTACGGCTGGCATGTACACAGTCTGTATCGCATATCCCACCAGCGTCGCATTGGATGTAATGGCGGTGCTTGCACCTGTGGCGTCTGTATTGGCGTTACCACTCATGGTGATCGTGCCGGGGCTGAATGAGACTATAGTCGTGCCTGTTGGTATGCCTGTGCCTGTCAGCACTTGCCCAGGGGTCAGGTCATTGGTACTGCTGACGCTGGTGATCTGGTTGTTGCCGCTGGTGACGATACCGGTAAAACTCAGCACATTGGCGGGAATGTCAAAGGGCGTGACATTGCTGGCGCTGCTGACGCTGAAGGCAGCGACGCTGGCGACCACGTTTTGCGATGCATCTATGAGGTTCAGCGCCAGCGTGCCAGCGACTGTTGCGACTGGCAGCACAGTGGTGACGCTGACAGTAGTACCAACCGGGAATTGAGGCGGGCTCAGGCTGACTGCAAAATCACCGCTGGGGCCTGTGAGTTGCACGGTCTGGGTGGCAACGGCAGGCTGGTAATTGCTGTCGCCTGAATAGACCGCGGTGACAGTATAGCTGTGGGTATAGGCACCATCAGGCAAGGCAGGGACGCTAAAGCTGGCCGCTGCGGCCTGGCCGTTTGCCAGTGTCACACTGGGTTGGCTGCTAGTGTTGCTCATGACACAGCCATCGACAAAATAGCTGACGCTGCCAGTTGGCGCTGTACTGCTGCTGCCTCCAGAAACGCTGGCCGCCAGTTGCAGGCTGCCACCTTGCGTGCCGCTGGCGGGTGCTGTCAGTGTCACAGTCGGCATGGGTGTACTGCCCCAGGTGCTGAGGGTGATGCTGACATTGCCGACACTGCTTTGCTGGATATTGGTGCTGCTGCCAAACTTGTCGTCGTAAGGAAAAGCATAAGCCAGGCCACTCTCGGTCAGGCCAGCCTGGTGCCAGTACTTGACCCAGTAGTTGAAGGGCTGGCTATCTGGATACCAAGAGCTACTGTCACCCCAGGTCGATGGGTCATTGAGGATGATGCCACGGTTGAAGGCGGCAGAAATTGAATTCTCCAGATCGCCCTGCACCGCCAGCGCGGCACCGCTCAAGCCACGCAGGGTATTGTCAGCAAACACGGCGTCACAGGCGAAGATCATTTGCGAGGCAGATTCCTCGGCCATGGCGGAGCTGATCCATGCAGGTGGCGCAGCGACCGGGAAAACCGGCGTGTAGTCAGCCAGTACATTTTGTGTCGAGAACGGGTAGTAAATCGTGTAGGTATTGCTGTCGGTGCCGCTGCCATCTTTCAATGAAAGTGCATAGCTGCCGTCGGTCTGCAAAGCCACGCTGCCGCTATAAGTCAATGGATGGCCAAAGGCTGAGGATTGCAGGCTGAAGGTATTGCCGCCGCCATTCGTTGGCACACCAGGGCTTGATGTGGCGGGGCTGCTGAAGTATTGCAAAAAGAAGTTATCTATCTGGGCATTGAAATAATTGTTCAGCGCATCGCTGGCGGCCACATTGGGGTTCTCGCAAATGTCCTTGGGCGAGACGATGCGCATGGGTGCTGCGCCCAGGCATTCCATGAAAGGGCTGGCATTATCCTTGTTGCTTTGCTCCTTGATGAAGGTCGCAAAATTACTCATGTCGCTGCCATTGAAAATATCATCGCGCACGCCGACGACACCGACGGGCCCGGCCATGACGGCAGTGAGTGCCGCAGCACTAGCTGTGGCGGTAGCAGGCAGGTTCAATACCATGCTGGTGGGGTCAGCACCCGTCGGCACGCTGACCACTGCGCTGCCTGGCGCAATGCCGCTGCCAGTCACTGGCACACCCTGACCCAGGCCAGTGCTTGCAGTCAAACCTGTGACCTGAGTGCTGCCTACGGTGGTGTCACCAGTGAAATTAACGTTATAAGTCTGGGTCGCTGCAGCATCCTTGAAGAACTGCAATTGCATGGGCAAGCCAAAGGCATCGACCTGTGAGGTATCAATATCGACATTGATGCTACCATCCGCATTCGAGGCGACGGTAAATTCGAGAAAATCATAAAACGTGCCAGTACTCGGGTCTTGCGCACTGGCCGGGCTCGGTGACGAGACTGAGGCAGGTGTGGATGTGACCGACACCTGGGCCTGCGTGGGTGCACCGACAGAAATCAAAATGCGCCCCGAATATTGCTGGTTGTTATTGCCGTTTGCATCCCCCGTATAAGCCGGCGCAGGCAGGCTCAGGCTATTGCCCCATTGCGTGAGGGTGTAGCTAGGCAGGATAACGCCATCTGGCGAATTGGGCCCTGGCGGAGCCAGCTCAGTCACAGCAGTCGGCACCACCTGCGTCTGCCCTGCCGCTGGTGGCAC
The DNA here is from genome assembly GCF_049340245.1 of Undibacterium sp. TC4M20W. NCBI lineage: Bacteria > Pseudomonadati > Pseudomonadota > Betaproteobacteria > Burkholderiales > Oxalobacteraceae > Undibacterium > Undibacterium sp. TC4M20W. The sequence goes on along the minus strand of NZ_JBMPPI010000039.1, from coordinate 38,339 downwards.
CAGGTAATAATTGGTACCCTGCGCCGGAGTCTGATTGTTGCCGGGATTGATGATGAGGCTGCCATATACCGTCACCCAGACATTATCATTATTGGCGGGCGAATTATTGGTGATCGTGACGGGGACGGTTGATTGAATGGGGAAGGAAGACATGAGGAAACGCTCCTAGAATGTAGTGACATCGTAGAAAAGGCAGGCGGCAAGCCCACCACGGCTGACGCAATATCCTTGCCTATTCTACATGATCAAAACACAACTTCGACACATCCATGCTGCTCGCCGCCAAATCCTTCCCTTAGAGAACTGATGAGTGGCAACCCTGGCAGCAACATCTCAGGCAATGATAATGCTGGTCCCCTTGAAACGTATGCTTCCATCCTTGTATCTGGCAAACGCCATCCATTCGACATAAGAAAAATCCCGGCCCATCACTGCCTGGTAGCACTGCACAGGCTTGTTGAATGGCCAGATACGATCCCATTCATTGAGGCACCGCGCTACCTCTACCTCATGTACGGCTGCTACATGCAGCCTGGACAGATCGTCAGCCTTGCGCGCATAACGCTCCCATGGCAAACCTGCCTTGCGCAACAGGGCTATGCCACTGAGCTCAGCCAAGTTCTTGATCTCCATCGAAGCTTCCAGCGTCATGTCAGGATAGATTTCTGTCCATTGCTGGCCAGGGTAAAACTGCTCACGATAATCGAGTGACGGACATAGGCTTTTGCTATTGATGCGGGCTGCATATTTCCTGCTTTCGCTTTCGCGAAAATGCCAGGCCCGGTTCTCCCATTTGAGGCTCACCTCATCAAACACGCAAGCCTTGCCCTGTTTGATAACAGGTTTGCTGACCACAAACGCATCTGGCTTGGAAAGACAGCGCACCAGCGTCATGCCATTGACCAGCTTGTAGCTCGATTGCGCCATAACGTTGGCGCTCAGCACTTGCTCAACCGCTGCGACGTCACAGGATAAATTGGGGACTTCATAAACAATGATGGGTAGCATTACTTCCTCCAAAAATCCCAGATGCTGCGGGGCACCCTGGCCGGATAATCGCGATAATTATCGACCAGTATTTTATAGTCTCTTTCTACTGGTCTGGGTGAACGGATAATATCTGAAGCGTAAGACATAATGCCGGGCCGCATTGCAGGATCGATATATTTGAATTCGTCGTGACCACGTCCCAAGGCATGCAGGATTTCATGCCCGGTGACATTGAAATTACGGCCACGAGGCAGATACATCGTCAACTCATTGCTGTCCCAGTATCCACCGGTATTTTTAGGCAGTCTGCTGTTCTCTGCGACCTTTTTTCTGAAGGCCTCGTCGTCCATCACATTCATTTTGAATGCAACGGGCTCATCTTTTTGCGCGAGATGAAAATCTACATTCATGCCGTATTTACCGTCTTTGCCATTAATCAGATTCAGTTGTTTGACAGCCAGATCACAATCAGGAACGGTACCTATACATTCCAGTGCAGCCTTGGCAGAGAGTACGTTATCAGTAATGTTCAGGTTTTGCAAATTACCCAACTGTGCGCCATTCCATTCGCGTATGGAGCTGGGTGTGGGTTCTGGACTATTTGCTATATGTGCAGCAATTCTCGCGCGGATTTTTCCTATATCTTCAGGCGAGACTTGCGAATAGTATTTACTTCCCTTTCTGGCAAAGTCAGCATAATCCACCTCAGGTAAACGACTAATATCCAAACCCAGGTCATTCTTGAATACCTGACGCTGCAACCATATCACTTCCTGCTCGCGTGTGAGCCCTGGTGGCGGCAACTCTAAAAGTTTCTTATGTTTTTGCAGCACGTCGGCCCCCGTATATCCTGCCGCAGCCCCTCCCTGGCCTTGCTCATTGGAACGCATGGCAGCATCCATAGACTGCCCATCGTACTCACCCCATGAGGCTGGCTCCTGCTCGACATCACGCATCTCGTTGCGTTGCCAGCTATTGAAGGGTAAATCCGGCTGCTGCCTGCCACGCAACAACAAGGGATCACCCCTGTCGTTCATACCGTCTGTCCTTATTGGTATATCCTGCTGCGGCCAAGAAACTATCTGCTCCTGATCTAGTCGCCGATCTGCCTGGAATACAGGGATATCAGCTTGTGAACTGCTGTCGCTGTCTGGCAAACCCGCCAGATCGTCATCCAGAACTGGAAAAAAATACGGCAAGCCATCCCTGCCTGTGTAGGTGTTTCTTATCATGTCATCCTCTATGATGTTAATGGTCTATCGTTTCCTACGCCTGTCTTTCTGCGTGCATGATGCGCTTAAGCGTCAATATTCTTCTTCATCAAAATAAGTCTCTTCATGCGTCCATAAGGGACGCGCCTCCCAGTCCCTCAGATAATGTTGTTCAGGACCAAAGAACACGCTGGCATGCATCACGGCATCCAGCTCCACCTGCTTGTCTTCAACATAAGAGCGATAACAACTGGCACCATGAAACATGTGGACTGGGCTGGCTCCTTCTGCAAGGCGGGCATTCCAGGCCTGGTAAGCTGCGATTCTGGTGCAGGCAGATGTTTTAGGATAATCTTCCCATGCATATTCAAAATATTCATCGCACTGCTGCGGCGTGACCGCAGCTTTTGATTTTGGTTTTGTTTTTTTTATTGGTTGACTGTTTACTGGTTTATCGTTCCTGGTAACTGGTTCATGGTTACTGGTTGCGATCTGTGCAGTTTGCAATTTCGTCTCTGATCTTGTTTCTGATTTCAGAGGTGGAGCGTTTGCATGAAGTGTTTTCCCTATGCCGATTTGCTCAAATTCTTCATCTGGCTCTGCAACCAAGCCTGCCCTGGCACCGCCCCAGCGTGCTTTGTTGGCAGACTTGGCACGGTCGGCTTTGGCCCGGTATAAGGCCAGCTCTTCTTCACAACGACTATTCGTATGGCCTGCATCTGAGATCACAAAGAAGTCAGACAAGACATCTGCCACTTCACGCATATATTCGCGCATACCTATCAAGCGTGCGACTTTTTCAGGGTCGGCTGGCAAAGCTGCTTCAGTTGTGTAATACAGGTCCAGCATGCGGCGGTAGGCCAGGTCTTCCAGCAAGCTCAGGTGACGGGTGTGGGACGCATAATCTCCCAGATGGAAGGAATAAAAATTCATGCGCACCCTCCTCTTGTATTGTTGTTGTGACTGCGAAATGAAAAATAAATGGCCAGCCCTGCAAATGACCGGGCGTGACTGTACGCTTGAATCAGAATATTCAATGAAAACCTCATTAACAAAAATAGTAAGACACAGGTCAGGACAACCCGTGCGGAAAATGATATGTGTGTAAACTGGAAAGCAACGCGAATTGATATGCGGCCAGGCGCGTTGCGAGATGTGTTAAAACGTCGCGTAGATGCGTAGTTTGAATGCGCGCCTTGATTGCACGCGGTAATGTTGTGTAAAAACGCTGTTCAGAAAACCAGGTAGTGACGCCAGCCTGCCGGAAGATAAGCTTAAGATACACTTTCCCCGCAATGATGCATGTTACACAAACTGCACGCATCCACCAAATTTTTCTTAAGTCAGTTTAAAACGCAGACCAGGTCTAAGAAAAACCCTGAAAAAACATGGCGCAACGCCCGAAACCAAGCTTTTTTACCTGCACCCCAGTACAATACTAGCTGGTTCATTTTCCACCATCGACAACATAATGCCGGTTAAATTTCAACCCCTGTTCTGCCTTGCCCTGGCGCTGCCTGCCATGTATAGCCCAAGTACCCTGGCTTCTACTGAAAAACAGGCGACCGTTACCAGCACTCAGATTAAAAAGCAGTTATCTGCCACTGAAACAGAGGCCAATAACTTGCGCAAGCAGGCGACAGAAAACCCCGGTAAATACCTGCCCCAGCTGATCACGGCCATCATCCGTCAGGGCACTATTTATCATAAGGAAAACCGCTACCAGGAGGCGCATGTCGCCTATGAAGAAGCGCTGGAACTCTGTGACAAGGTAGAGGCAGGCAAAGCAGAAACCTACCAGGAACACCTGTACATGCTGCGCTACAATCTGGCCTTGCTGTATCAGGCAGAAAAAAACTGGCCACAGACCAGGGTTTATTTTGAAAAAGCAGTTGCCGTCAGCCGTCTGCAGGTAGAAAAAAACCGTGATGCTTACTTGCCGCAATTGACTTCGACCCTGCATAGCCTGGCAGATCATGACAAAGAACAGGCTCTGCGCCCGCAAGCGCTGGCGTCCTATAACGAAGTCATCGCCAACTATCGCGAGTTGGTGCAGAAAGATGCCTATACCTACACGCCAAGGCTGGCCAACGCCTTTTTTCATGCGGGCGTGGTTCAGTATCAGGAGAAAAAACTTCCTGAAGCAAGGCAGATGTTTGAAGAATCGATTGCGTCTTACCGTCTTGCGGTAGTAAGAGAAGAAAAATTCAAACCGGAATTGGCGCTCAGCCTGTCCAATCTTGGCATCACCAATAAAGCCGACAACAAATACGCTGCAGCACGGGCAAATTTTAATGAAGCCATTGCCATCTACCAGGCTGAAAAGCAAAAAAGCGCCCATACCCAGTATGTGCATGCCAACTCAGTCAGAAGCCTGGGGGATTTGAATGCCATCGAAAACAAACGGGCTCAGGCGCAAGCATCCTACGAAGAAGCAGCCAATATCTATAGGCAAATCCCTGCCAGTTACGCTGACGAGGCCCGTCCATCGTTTGCAGCGGCCCTCATAGAACTGGCGCACATTTACAAGCAGAATAATCTTCAAGCGCAAGCAATCAGCGCGTTTAATGAGGCTATCGCCAATTATCGCCAGTTAAGCCAGAAAGATGCGCAGACCTACACACCCAAGCTGGCCAATGCGCTGCTTAACCTGGGCTTTGTTCTGCATAATGATAGAAAATATGCAGAAGCAAAAAAAACTTATGAAGAATCAGTCAGTTTTTACCGGCTTGCGGCATTAAAAGAAACCAGGTTCAATGCCGGGCTTGCCTTAGCCCTGAGTAATATTGCACTCATCGATAAACTTGATAATAAAAACCCTGAAGCGCGCCAGGCTTTTGATGAATCCATTGCCCTTTATAAGGAAGATATAAAAAGCAATCCGGCGTCCCTGCATGGCTATGCCGTGACACTGGAGAGTTACGCTGAGCTCAACAAGAAAGAGAACGAGCTGGCGCTGGCACAGGCAGCTTATGAAGAAGCCGTCCGCGTCTATAAGCAAGAGCTGGCGACAGAGTCAGCACAGGCCTTGCCTGCCTTGCCTGCCTTGACAACTGCGCTCATCAGTCTGGGTGACTTGTACCGGCAAATGCGGCTGTCTGACAAGGCAATTGCTGCCTACGGCGAGGTCGTCGCCAACTACCGGCAGTTAATCCAGAAAGATGCAGACACCTATACACCAAGGCTGGCGAGCGCCTATTTTTATCTGGGCGTGCTGCATTTCAACGAAGACAGATATTCAGATGCAAGACAGGCATATCAGGAATCTGTCAATTTTTACCGTACTGCGATAGGAAAAGAGCCCCGGTTCAAGCCTGAACTTGCCCTGAGTATTTCCAATCTTGGCATCAGCTACAAGAATGACAAAAAATATGCCGAAGCGCGGCTGGCGCTTGATGAGGCCATCGCCATCTACCGTGCAGAAAGCCAGAAGAGCGCCCATACGCTGTATGCCTATGGCGACACGCTCAAAAACCTGGGCGACCTGAACTTATTAGAAAAAAAGCAGACACTAGCACAAACGTCCTACGAAGAAGCCGCCACGATCTATCGCCAGGTACCATCCAGCTATGCCGATCAGGCAAGGCCCAACTTTGCAGCAACACTTAATGAGCTCGCAGATATCTACAAGCAGACAGGGCAAAGCGACAAAGCGCGCGTGATTTATGAAGAAGCCGTCGTTCACTGGCGCAAACTGGCTGCCAAAACACCAGAGTATTATCAAAGGAGACTGGCAGGTACGCAATTGTCACTCGGTCTGATTTATTACAATGAACGTAAAAATCAAGAGGCACAGCAGGCACTTGAAGATGCCATCAGCATGTATGGCGCGCAGGTAGAAAAATATCCTGAGCTGACCCACAATCTTGCCGTCAGCTATTTAAACCTCGGCGATGCTGCGCTCGTCAACAAGCAAACCCAAAAAGCCTATACCGCCTATGGTGAAGCCCTGGCCCTTTACCGCAAACTGCTCAAGAAAGATAGTGACACTTATTTGCCACCACTGACCAATTTGCTGGCCACCATGGCAGAGATAGACCTGACGCAAAAACGCAATAATGAAGCTTACACCGCGCTGGAAGAAGCGGCAGCCAATTACCGCAAGCTCTCGGCAAAGGATGCAGCCTCAGCGCAGTTGTATGCGAAAAAACTTGCCAGCGTCTTGAGCCAGTTTGGCTACCTGAATCTGAATAACAAGCCACAACTGGCCGAAGCACTGTTCACTGAAGCCCTGACTGTCTACCGACAGCTTGCTGCCAGAGAACCGCTTTACCTGCATGATCTTGCGTCGGTACAAGTCAGGCTGGCCATGGCCTTGAACAATCAGAGAAAGACGGTCCTGGCGCGACCTCTATTGGAAGAAGCTATCGCCAATTATCGCAAACTGGTCCAGCAAAAACCAGAATTGACGGATGAACTGATCTTTACGCTGTCACAACTGGGTGAGCTCAATCTGAAAGAATTTCACTTCGATGATGCCCGCAAGATGTATGCAGAAATACTCGCACTTTGCCGCCAGCAAATTGACAAAAACCCGGCTACTGAAAAGCGCAAGCTGGCATGGGTACTTGCCAGACTGGGCACGTTTAACATCATCGGCAAAGACCTGATACAGGGCCGTATTTTCCTGAATGAAGCAATCAGTATCTATCGCCTGGATTACGCACAACGCAACGACACCGCCAATGAATTTGCGATGGCCCTGTATGGGCTGGGTTTGCTCAACGAGGCAGATAACAGAGCCTCAGCAGCAATCAAAGCTTTTAGTGAAGCCAGCACCCTGCTGCAGGAGCAAAAGCAATTAAGCCCTGCCCTGCAAGCTGAACTGGCCAAAATACTCCACAGCCTGGCGACCGTAGAGTTTACCGAAAGGCGTCTCAAAGATGCACAGGAACATATCAATGCAGCGCTGGCTGTCCGCAGGCAATTGGCAAAGGACACTGAAGCTGAGCAACGAGACCTGATCGATGATCTTGCCCTGCTCTCCAGCATTCATATGCTCAACAAGGATTTGCCCAAGGTCAGGCAAGTCTATGCAGAAATCACACAGCTTGCCGAGCGCACAGGGCCGCTGCCACCAAAAACACAGGCACGCGTCGATATAATCAAGCTCTTTATTAAAAATACCAAGGGCTTATAAGCATTTTACTTCGCGCCAGGATCAGGTTCACAGCACGCCTGCCTGGGCGTGCTGGCCTGACAAAGGTCTGACCATCCACGCAAACATGCCGGGCCCTGCTGCTGAAACTCATTTGGGCGCGTGAAGGCCCACATGATCAGCGCCCTGGCGCCGACACGTGCCCCACTTCATACGCCTGCACATGATCAGGCAAACCTGCAGCTTGCGCGGCTGAGGCATCACGCCATAAAGTAAAGCGCACCAGTGTCCATGCATTCGGGTCAAATGCCACCAGCGTTGCCAGCGCACCGGCTTGTTGGCTGATGTTTTTTGCGGCGGCAGTTTCAAGCTCGCGCAAAGCGCCAATATCTGTGTAAGCCTCAATCTGACTGTTCTCACGTGTAGCAAATGTCGCGCTGCGCACCTGCGTATCCACATGACTATGCCACACCGACCACTGACTGACTGCAGGCCAGCCAAAAGCTTGCGACACCGCCTTGAAGCCATCGCCGCAGATGAAATTATTCATGCCCTCGTTGTCCTGCCACAGATAAAAGGGCGCATAGGCATTATGGCTGGACGTCGTTGGTTCCCGGCCTTTGCTAGCATGCAGGTAAGCCTTGAAAGCCAGGCCGGGGAAGTTATCCAAGATATGCCCCTTGCTGGCAATACGCTGACGCACGATGTCCATGTCGTAGTCGGCAGGAAGGGTGAAGTTGTATTGCATGGCGATCATGTTGGGTGTCCTTTTTGCGATTGGTTTGATGGGGAATTTTTCTTGTAGATTGCAATTGTTGCAGGTTGGACCGGATTCGTAGGTTGCGCATTGTAGGTGGTGCTATGCATTGTAGGTTGGGCTACGCCTCATCAGCCCAACACTCGGCGTTTCAATGCCGTATACGTTTGGCAAAGGCCCAGTGTTGGGCTGATACCCCGTAGCCCAACCTACGACGTTACAAAATTATCGAACCCGACCCAACCTGTGTCATTGCAAAACCTCACTCATACCGCGCCACCCCGTCATACATCACACCACCACTAAACGACCAGTCCTCAGCTGCGGTAGTATTGATAATGACCAGCACATCCTCAGCGCGGATACCTGGCGACACTCCCAGCAACTCTACCAGCCTGTGGTAAAACGCCGCCTTGGTCGCAGCGCTGCGCTGGCGGCCAGCGGTGATCTGTATTAGTACAAAATCGTCCGACCTTGGCTTGTTCTCGTGGCTGAGATAATCACGGTCAAACACCAGTTCATTCACTTCATGCTGATGGATGATCTGGAAGCGGTCCTTGAGTGGCACTTCATATGCTTCTACCAGTGCCTGATGCAAAGCATCCGACAAGGCTTGCAGGTATTCAGGTGATTTACCCTTTAACAGGGATACGCGGCTCATGGGCATGATTTACTCCTTTGATGTTGAAGTAGTTTGTTTCGCAGACAATTGGCGCAGCGCGGTGACAGCCGATGCCGCCGTAGGCCAGCCCGCATAAAACGCCAGTTGAGTGATGACCTCGACCAGCTCTGCATGGGTGATGCCGTTGTCCAACGTGCGCTGTATGTGAAAGGGCAATTGCTCGCTGCGGTTCAGCGCAATCAGGGTGGCAACCGTGATCAGACTGCGTTCACGCGCGGCCAGGCCCGGCCTTTGCCAGATGTCATCGAATAAAACAGTGTCGGTCAGCTCGGCAAACTTGGGGGCGATGTCACCCATGAGTTCGCGGGCGATGGTGCTGGGGATTTGCATGGTGCGACTCCAAAAACGTTATTGACAAGTACAAGATACCCGACTATCTTCATCCATAAAATCAGATAATTTCAAACCCATCATTCCAAAAACCGGGATGGACAAAAGATAAACAAAAGGAGCAAGCCAGTGAGCAAGATCACCTTTGACCTTGATGTCATGCGCACCTTTGTGACAGGCATAGAGCTGGGCAGCTTTGCCAAGGCGGCAGACAGGCTGGGCCGCTCCACCTCTGCCGTCAGCGCCCAGCTCAAGAAACTCGAAGACCAGGTCGGCAGCCCCATCCTGCGCAAGTCTGGCCGTGGCATGCTGCCTACGGCTGCGGGCGAAACCCTGCTGGCCTATGGCCGCCGCCTGCTTGAACTCAATGACGAAGCTGCCGCTGCCGTACGTGGGGTTGATCTCGAAGGCTGGATCAGGCTGGGCATACCTGAAGACTTTGGCGAACGCATACTCACCGACGTGCTGGGCCGCTTCGCCCGCGCCCACCCCAGGGTCAGGATAGAAGCCAAAATTGCCCGCAACGCCACCCTGCTTGACCTCATCACTGGCGGCCAACTTGATCTGGCGCTAACCTGGGATGGCGGCATCAGCACCCCGCACAGCGAACACCTGCGCAACTTTGCCATGCACTGGATAGGCGCGGCAGACCCGCAACTGCAAGCTAGCTATCCCGGCGATGAACCCCTGCCCCTGGTCGCCTTTGAAGCCCCCTGTCTCATGCGCAGTTGCGCCACCAGCGCACTTGACCATGCCAACATCCCCTGGCGCCTGTCCTTCACCAGCCCCAGCCTGTCCGGCATCTGGGCCGCCGTCGCCGCAGGCCTGGGCGTGACAGTGCGCACCGCAGCCGGCCTGCCTAAACACTTGCGTATTATCGACAACCCCGCCCTGCCCACTTTGCCCATGCTGGGCCTGAGCTTGCATCGCCTTGAGGCTGAGCCGGACATGGCCGTGCAGCGTTTGCGCGCGATTATGGTGGAGACGCTAATGGAAGAAGGAACGGGGCAGTAGTTAAGAGCGGCGTGATGGCTGGCAAAATCAAGATTAAGTATTGAAAGGGCGTTGAATGAGCATATTAAATAGCTTGCAGAGCTACATTGGATTAAGTGTTGGCACTCGGCGGTTTACTCCCGTCGATAGTAATAAATTAGATCATGCAGAAATGGAACTCGGGTTTCTATTGCCATCTAGCTTAAGGAAATTTTACCAAGCAGTCGGTTATGGCTGGCTTGCAGAAGATAATCGGCCTGACATCAGAAATTTATTTATCCATCCTTTGGATATGGTTGATCTGTATAAGGGCATTTCCGAGTTTGGACCACCAGAGCAATTTTTGCCTGGGGATGTTCCTTTTTTTGACTGTGGATCATTCAGATTTTTAGTGTTTCGACCAAATTCTGCCAATCCAGAATTCATCTATAGAGATAATGGTGACATAAATCCGGTTGCGAACAATGCAGAAGATTTAGTAGCCAAACTTTTGCGAAATCCACATTTTTATGAAGAATGAGTTTTCAATATCTCTTGATTATGGACGTGCAGTTTGTCGATTCAGGTAAAGCCAGAAATCAATAAATTGATAAATCCCATTTTCAAATTCAGATATGATGTACGTTCTACATCTTTTTCCATCTGCCCATGTCCACTCTCAAACTGCGCCCAGTCTCTGCCTTGATACTTGCCTCCGGCCTTTTGCTGGCTGCAGCCAGCCAGGCATAGTTGCCCGCCACCTACACGCTGGACGATAAAAAACTGCTATGGGCAGAAGCCATCTCGTATTTCAACGGTACTGAATATCAATACGAATTGCTGCGTTTTGACAGTGAAGCGGCAGCACTTGCCTGTGACAAAAATCCATATGCCTGCGTCGGTAACAAAGCTATCAGCAAACAAAGTTTCCGCTTGCCTTTGCCTGCTGTTCCGCTTTACCTGAAAGACATCGTCAACAACCAGCGCAACTCCACCATCAGCAAGCCCGTACTTGATCCTGCCAGCAAGACCTGGGTCATGGTGCTCATGAAATCAACAGGGCCTAGCGATTTCCCCAAAAACATCAATCCGCAAAACTGGCTGGACCAGTATGCACTGACAGCCTTGCCGGGTTTGAATGATCTGAAAACCGACAATACCCTGACTACCCGGCGCGAACTGAGCCGTATCTACGACCCGGCAGCTCTGGATGCGGCCTTAAAAGCTGGCATAGTTAACAGCAGTAACATCAACATCAAACTAGCAGATGGCTCTACCCTTTTGCGCAGGGCCGCCATTTTCAAAGAATCAGAAATGATCGATACGCTGCTCAAGAACGGTGCCCGTGCAGACGTATGCACGCCCTTGTGCCCCTTGAACAGCGCCATTCAAACACAGGATATCGCCCTCATCAAAAAACTGCTCGATGCAGGCGCCAACCCCAATGGCGGCAATGATGTTTATCGCCCACTATCGTTAGCTGCCTTATTGGCCAACAAAGACATTGTTGAGCTCTTGCTGGCCAGAGGTGCAGACCCGCTCTTGCCGCAGAAAGAAGTCATATTTGGAGGTGACATACACAAAGCCTTGCTGCAATACGCGCCTGCAGACAATCCCGCATTTACCAGCTGGCTACAAACAAAAATAGACCAGGCGCTGGAAAAGACAGGCAACTACAAATGGTCAGCCTGGATAGAGCAAAACGGCCAGAGAACAAAACTCACCGACAATGCCGTCATCAAGCTCAAAACAACACCATTCAAGATCGTCATGCAGATCAACCCCGAGCATTCATTCAGGTTGATTTGCGCCGAGGACAAAAGCCTGTTTGAACATGCCAAAGACATCCACTTCAGGACTGACACACTCAGCCCTTTCAATGTTGGCGCGTCAGCTGACGACAGCAAATACCTGTCCTGCGGAAAAATTACTCAGGAACGAGGCAAATGGCTATTCGACGGTGCAACCAAAGAACTGAGCTATACCGAGAAAGCCGATGAAAAGACCGGTACGCAACGCACAAAAGGCACTAACGGAAATGAATACAGCTACAACGTCACCGAATTTATCAGCGATCGTAACCCAGTCCCCCTGGCACAGTACAAAGGCAAGGAACTAGCCATGATGATAGGCACCGTGCCCAGATCAGGCATGGGCGCAGACTACTTCCGCCCGGCCAGCTTTACGATCAAGTTTCAGTGATGGGGATTACCGAACGAGACAATATCGTGAAACTGCATTTTGTACGTGCAAAAACATGGGATGAGAACGACGAACTGATGGAAGAACTACAGCCATATGCCAGTGCTCAGTTAGAAAACCCTACTTCCAGCGGGTATTGGGACCCAAGAGGTTTGTTTGCTATACATATCACCAATGTCATTCAAAGTATTAGTGATTGTGATAACGCAATTAGAATTATTAATTTGATCAAAAAAGAAGAATCCACATCAAAAATTCTTTCAGACAAATATGAAATACGCAAAGCACGTATCGAATCGACTGGAGTTACTTTTTTTATTCAATGTAAAAAAACGGATCAAGAAATCTATACAGGCTTGATAAGTTTAGATAAATATATGGCTGCAATTTTGCATTGGAAAGATTTTATATCCGAAAAAAATTGCATTGAGCGCATAGTTGACATACCAGACTACTAGCGTCCGTTTAATCAGACGCTTTGGCTGAGTCGATAACTATAAATCCCTTTCCATGCAAATCACATCGTAAATTTTATGCCGATCTCTTGTGGCCCGATTTGCGTAGGATTAGATGCTCATGTAGTATCTTTGTGGAAAGGCGGTTTAATTCATTCAATTCTATTTCAATAGGCATCCTCAGGAGGCAATATGAAACGTGTTGTTGGCATAGGCGGTGTGTTTTTCAAGGCAAAAGACCCGCAAGCATTAAGCGCCTGGTACCAGGATCATCTCGGTTTTGAACTCAGCCCCTGGGGCGGTGCCGTATTCAAGGCCAATGGCGACGGCACAGAAAAAACTGCCTGGTCATTGTTCCCGGCAGACTCCACCTACTTTGCCCCCAGCACCCAGCCATTCATGATCAATTACCGCGTCGATGACCTGCACGCCCTGCTCGCCGCCTTGCGCGCCGAAGGCTGCGATGTCGATGCCAAAGTAGATGAATCAGAATACGGCAAGTTCGGCTGGGTCATGGACCCTGAGGGTAACCGCGTGGAGTTGTGGGAGCCACCTAAGGAATAAAACGCAGCATCTCTGCTTGGTCTTGCGCAAAAATACGAGAGGTAAAACCTGTGCATGACCGCATTCAGTAGGGTGCGCCATGCGCACCAGTTTATGTCGTGAGCGATGATATCAATTCAATCTTCAATATCGTACAACTGCATTCCAGCCATTAGCGTATATTATTTTTTGAAAAACCGCCTTGATGAAAATTTCCATCAAACTCTTGCCAGTTATTTTTCTAGCTTTTATTTCCATGCCCATTGTTTCGCAAGCGGCATCTGAGACTACCGCAAAATTACAGACTGGAATGACTTTAGCCAGATTAATGTATTTAGGAGAAGGGCCTTTAATTCAAACTGAAGAATGGGCAAGAGCAGGGAGTAAAAATGACAAGTCTCAAGATTTTTTAAATTGTTTCAGGGAGTCTGATTTGTCTGAAATACACAAATTCTACGCAAAGCCACTCTCAGATTTGCTTTCAATTTCCGAAATGAATCAAGCAATTCTTTTTTACCAAAGCCCCGCTGGGAAAAAACAATTAGAAATCTCAGTAACAACTCTCAAGAATGAGCTTAGACCACAAAAAGATCGTGATGTTACACCTGCATATTCGTCCGACGACTTAAATGAATTTAAAAAATTTTCTGAAAGCAGCGTTGGACGTAAACTGTCAAACCAAAGCAATGTGAATGCTCTGATTTCCGTTGCGACTTCTAAAAAGTTCCTGGACTTTTACAAAACTCTTGAGCAGAAATGTAGAAAAAGTAACGGTCAGTGATGCATAGAAAATTGTAATGCACCCGGCCTTCTATAAAAACTGCTCACCTGCTTTTACCACCGCCCTCAAACTAGTCATGCCAGACTTGATCCGGCATCTAGTGTCTTTACACCCAGACTTCAAATTGCTGATGATCTATGCAAAACCGTGCGCAGCTTCTCATTCCCGAATACCTGCGTCCGTACATAACCAAAGCCGCTGGATGCCAGATCAAGTCTGGCATGACGATTTGGACGTCTTAGCCAGCGATAAGCTAAAGAGCTTTTAAGCGAACAACAAATCAGCCCCGGAGTACGCAGCTCAGTTCATTAGCACGATGGCGCCGTGCCAAGCACACTTGCGCCTGATGGCAATATCAATTGAGCCAAACGATGCTATATTGCGTTTTTTGCCTGTTGCCTGCCGTGTGTCAGGCCATGCATGTGCATGCAAGGGCGATCAACTTAATCATGTCCCATGACCAGCATACCCACATCGCCAACAGGCACCAGCCGCAAACATCTGCTCCCGTGGATCAGAATATCCCTGCTCTGCTGTCTCATGCTGTATTCACTGGAACGCGCCATCGATTATCTGCATCAGGCAGGCTGCGCGCAAAACCCGGGGGTGGGCGCGACGATAGCATCTACTGACCTGGGTATGATCTGTGCCGGTTTTCAATGGTTGTTCATGTTGTCGGGTGCGTTCATACTCGGCACCTGGCCGGGTGTGAGCAAATGGCGCAAGCTGGGGCAGGCATCTGTGTTTTTGGTGCTTAGCTTTTGCCTGTCTATCGTGCTGTCAGTCTGGTATGAGGATGAGGTGGCAGAAACTTGCGCCCGGCCGGGTATAACCCAGCCTGCCAATGCAAGAACACCTTGAGCCACTTGTCTGTCTTTGCTATTCAAGTGTATATTTTTTCATTCATATAGAATTCCACGCCATGCCTACGCTGATTTTCACCCCGCGCTATACCGACGACTCACAAGCCTTGTGGAAGGCAGCAGGTGCATTGGGCTGGCAGGTGCAGCGCCTGACGAACTGGCGGGTACCTGAGCACTTGCAAAATCTTGAGCAAGCGGTATTGTATGGCGAGGCCCTGTTTGGCCCGACGCTGGCAGAGCAACTGGGCATAAGCCTGCTGAGCCCGCCAGAAGACTGGCTGGTGCGCCTGCCCATGGAATACAAACACCGTCAGATCAGCATGCAAACGCTGAGGCAGGCTCGCCAACTGACAAAGCCCGCTTTTATCAAGCCACCCAATGACAAGAGTTTTCCGGCAGAGGCATATACCGGTGCCAGCCTGCCGCTTGAGTATGATGACGACATGCCGGTGCTGGTGTCAGAGGTCGTCCAGTGGGAAAAAGAATTTCGCTGTTTTATATTGCAGCGCCAATTAGTCACCTACTCTCTCTATTCCCGCTTTGGTGATGTTCAGCGGGAAACAGAGTTCGCCAGCACGATGGATGAAGACAACGCGCTAAAGGCATTCATGCACACCCTGCTGGCAGATGAACGCGTCGATTTACCCGATGCCTGCGTCATCGATGCCGGCATGCTGGCTGGCGGTGCATGGGCCTGCGTGGAACAAAATGCGGCATGGGGTGCGGGCATTTATGGTTGCGATCCTGCCAGGGTGCTGGAAGTATTGCGGCATGCTTCTGTCAAGATTTAAGCTCTCAAGTCAAATCCCAACATACTTCGCGGCCAAAGCTGCTCCTGCGTGCATGCCTGACATCACTTGCACTGCCCTGTCACCGCGTTATAGGCCAGCGCAGCGGCGGCGAAATAGCCTTTGTAGGTAGTCTGACCTATGGTGATGCCTTCGGGATTGGGCTTGATACAGTCAGTGATTTGAGCTTTGCTGACTTCGCGCCCGAATTTGCGTATGGGGCTGCGCTCTGTGGTTTCCAGCGGCTGGCCTGACCGGCTAGCCAGTTTTTGCAGGTCGCTACGGCTGTCGGCGTAAGCACGGGCAATGGCGTCTTTATCTGTGCGCAAGCCCGATGATGCCGTCGATTTTTCTTCGGTGAATACATCTTTGCCAAGGTCTTGCCTTGACGGTTCTGCTGCCGGTAGCGTAATGGCTTGCGCAGCTTGCTGCGCGCTGGGGCTGGCCCGCTGCCGGGTTTGCCGGGTTTCGCGTTCCCGCATTTTGGAGATGTCGGTTTTTTTGCTGACAGGCCCGGCGTCTGCACTTGGGGTCTTGGGAATAGCCTTGGGCATGAATGATAAGTCGAGAGTGATGTAGCCAGTTTCTGACATTGGTTTTTTGTGCCAGGGCCGCACAAGCTGGAACAATAACAAGGCGGTGATCAGACAGGCAATGACGAAAGAGAACACTGACTGCCAGGCAGCCTGATTCGGCAGGATAAGCTTACGTTCTTGCATCAACTCGTCTTCAACATGGAAACAGGGTGTTGGACATTGGCTATGACAAAACAGTTCCATTGAACTTATTTTTCTTGCATGCAGAAATCATACGACAATAGTAGCGCGTGCTATATTAGTATTCCATCCATTTCCTGAGTCAAGTGCAAATCAAATGCACCAAGGTGACACCATGTTCGACCAATTAAAAACTCTGCTGCAAACCCACAATGCCCGCTTCCGTGTTGTTGAGCACCCTGCCGAGGGCCAATCTGAAAAAGTCGCTGCCATACGTGGTACAGAAGTTGGCCAGGGTGCCAAGGCCATGCTGTGCCAGAGCAAGGATGAATCTGCGAAACTGATTTTGGCTATTCTGCCTGGTGACCAGAAGATCGATTTCAAAAAACTGGCGGCCGTCATGCAGGTCAGGAAAACCAGCTTTGCTGCACCTGAAGCAGCGATGGAAAAAACCGGCTGCGTCATCGGTGCGATACCGCCTTTTGTATTTTCTGATGACATTGCACTGGTGCTGGACCCTACTCTGGTCGCACGTTATGCAGAGATCGCTTTCAATGCGGGGCGGCTGGATACCTCCATCATTTTGAATACAGAAGATTATCTGCGCATAGCCAAACCGATGCTGCATGATATTTGTGCGGCTTGATGCAATGCAGCTCACCCGGCTTGCGCCTTTGTGGTCACTGATCAAGCGTCATCCTTATCTGATCGCGATATGGGTGCTTATCACTTGGTTCTGCAGCCAGGACTACTTTGGCTTCGCAATATATCTGCTTGCTTTACCCAGCCTGCTATACGCCATCGTCCAATGCGCCTTCAACTGGCGCACGAGCAAACTGCGTCATAAATATATCCTCCTTTGTGTCCTGATCGTGTTGGCCTTCATGACCATTAACATGGTGCATAAATACAAAGATGATAAAGCCAGGGTGTATGCCGATCACATCGCCGGTGAACTGGAACAATATTACAAATTGCATGGAAAACTGCCTCTCAGCCTGAACGATATTCCAGCACTGGCGCATCAAGGTAAGCGTCCCCATATGCTTTTTTACCTGAATGGAAAAAACGGACCTTTTCTATTCTATGCAACTAGCTTTGCGCCTTTTTCGGGTTGGAATTACGATTTCGAGAAAAGACAATGGCTTTATCAACACGACTGAACATCATTATCACGTTTTTAAATTTTCTACTCTCCCCAAGGACAAGCAATGCAACAAACCACCTGGACTGCAGTTGATGATTATTTTTGTGAACGCCTGATCCCTGGCGACCCTGTGCTGAATGCAGCGCTACAAGACAGTGATGCAGGCGATTTGCCGCAGCATCATGTGGCACCAAATCAGGGCAAATTTTTGCACTTGCTGGCCAAACTGCAGGGTGCAAAGACGGTGCTGGAATTTGGTACCCTCGGTGGCTACAGCACGATTTGGCTGGCGCGTGCCCTGCCAGAAGATGGGCGGGTCGTGTCGCTGGAATTCAACCCGCACAATGCGGCGATTGCGCAAAAGAATATAGAACGTGCCGGCCTCTCGCACAAGGTGGATATACGCGTGGGCAAGGCGCTCGACACGCTGCCGCAACTGGAGGCAGAAGGCATACATCCGTTTGACCTGATCTTTATCGATGCCGACAAACCGAACAACCCGCATTATCTCGACTGGTCGATCAAGCTCTCGCGCCCCGGCACCCTCATCATCGGTGATAATGTGGTGCGCAATGGCGCGGTGGCTGATCCTGCCAGCACAGACGCCAATGTACAGGGCGTGCGCAGTTTTTTTGACTTGATGGCGAACAACCCACGCCTGTCTGCCACGGCCTTGCAGACGGTGGGCAGCAAAGGCTATGATGGCTTCTCGATGGCGCTGGTGATTGCCTGACCATTGCTTGACCATTGCCTGGTCGTTTGTAGGGTGCGCCGTGCGCACCGTTTTAGCAATTTACGTAAAGATAAAAGCGGTGCGCATGGCGCACCCTACAGCAGGCTATCAACATCATCCTCCATGAAACGCATCGTCACAATGTCACTCCCGCTCATCCTCATCTTCGCGGCTTATATGGGCCTGAAGCCTGTTCCCATCACGCCCGTCGCCTGGCAAGCTCCTGTCAGCCAGGGTTACACTGGCGTGCATGCAGCCAATACCAGGCTACAAGACTTGCACACAATAGACCTGCAAGGCGAAGTGGGGCCGGAACATGTCGTCATCGGCCCCGATGGCAAACTCTACACTGGTGTTGAAAGCGGCAAGATTTTGCGCATGCAGCCAGATGGCAGCGCGCAGGAAGTATTTTGCACTACCGGCGGCAGGCCGCTGGGCATGGTCTTTGATGCAGACGGCCAGCTCGTCGTGGCGGATGCCTGGAAGGGTTTATTGTCGATCGCTGCCAACGGCAATATCAGCGTTTTGCTGGGTATTGCCGAAGGCGGGCCATTACATTTCCCCGATGCCGTGGTCGTCGCCAGGACAGGCAAGATTTATCTGACCGATTCATCGACCCGCTTCACGCCCAGTCAATGGGGCAGCACCAACGAAGCCGCCATGTTGGATATTTTTGAACAGTCATCGACCGGCCGGGTGCTGGAATATGATCCGGTGAAAAAGTCTGTACGCATCATCGCCCAGGGCCTGAGCTTTGCCAATGGCATTGCCCTCAGCGCTGATGAAAGCAGCCTGCTTGTTGCCGAGAGCGGTAAATTCAGGGTATGGAAGATCGCGACAGCAGCCCAACAACTGGACCTGGCACAGCCCACACCACAAGCAAGCATCCTGTTTGATAACCTGCCCGGCTACCCGGACAATCTCACGCGCGGCAAAGACGACAAGCTGTGGCTGGGCTTAGCCGGGCAACGCAACTTCCTCGATCAGACAGCACAACGCCCCTACCTGCGCAGCATGGCCCTGCGCATCCCGCGCCTGCTCTGGAAAATGCCACCAGCCTATGGCCACGTCATTGCCTTTACCGAAGACGGCAAAGTCATCAACGACCTGCAAGACCCCAGCGGCAATTCACCCACCGTTACTGGCGTGACAGAAACCGCGAACCGGCTGTATATTCATAATGTCAGTGGCAAGAGTTTGGGGTGGATGGGGAAGTAAAGTAAAATGGCAACTTACAATACACCTCTTCTCCCCCGTACCATCCAGCCATCATCAACTAACGGTACTGGATAAAGGTATTGCTCAAATAATTCACGAAAGCCTCCATCAAACAATGCCGCGCTAGCGATCTAGCTTGCGTCATACCCTGCCGCAAGATCCTGCCAGAATGCCTGTTGTTTGTGTTTGTTGCCTATAAAATTCTCTATGCCATTATCTACACCCGCCGTGTCGGTCGTCAGGTGAACGACATAGCCACCGACATCAATGGAGGCTATGGTGCTGCTGAACTGTATGCCACTATTGCGATGGCGCCAGTTTTGCCGCATGCGGATTCGCCTGTCCTCATTCAGGATCAATAAATCTGCCTGGCTACGGATAAGCGCATTGTCATTTGTCGTTTCATATTCAAATTTCTGACTGTCCACAGTCAATGGAAGGCTATAACATCCACCGCTGACGACAAATTCGAGACCGTATTGATCAGCAACATCCCACAATAAACCAACATTGGCAGGTATGCCCAAAGGTATAAAGAAGTAAATATCAAGCTTGTTTGTCATGACTCAGCATTTTACGTTGCTAATGAGTGCCGCCAGCTTTATGACCCCCGGCCATATGCGAAACTACTCCGTTTTACCAACCCTTTTTATTTCTTCATGAAGAATAGAAAAAAATAACCTTGGCGGCACATCTTCAATATATGGATATTCATTCATCTGTATTTCTTCCCACGCAGCATTATCGTCTGCTAAAAGCTTCTCAAGGTAATTTAAATATCCCACTTTGAATGATTCTGAACAAGCCAAATAATATGGAAGTACATAATTCCTAGCCAAGGTACGAATTCCATCTGTTTTAGTGATATCTAAACTGGCTATATCGTCCCAAGCTTCTTGTCCTAAACTTGCCTCGGGACCGAGAACTTCTAACAAAACCGCAATTGTTTCAAGCATTTGATTTTTTGGATTTTGATTTTTTGGTTTCTCATTTTTCATAATTGAATTCAGCCAGTAGGGTGCGTCTTGACGCACCACATGCCCAGCACCATATCCCATGGCGCAAGAGATCGAAGAAATTGCAATAAGAGCGGTGCGTTACAACGCACCCTACTGAGTGAAATTTTGGTGAATACTCCAATCAAAAAACTCGTCGAGCTCAATCCACCAGCCCCCACTGCCCCAGCATCCACGCCTGTTGAAAAGCGTGTTCGCGCAGGCTGTCGTAGCGGCCTGATGCACCTGAGTGGCCTGCGTGCATATTGGTTTTGAATAGCAACTGGCGCTGGTCGGTTTTGAGGGCGCGCATCTTGGCGACGTATTTGGCGGGTTCCCAATAGTGTACCTGGCTGTCGTTGAGGCCAGCGAGCACCAGCATGGCCGGATAAGCCTGCGGCTTCAGATTGTCATACGGCGCGTAGCTGCGCAGGTAGTCATACACGGTCTTGTTATTGGGGTTGCCCCATTCCAGGTATTCGCCTGTAGTCAGTGGCAGTTTGGGGTTCATCATGGTGTTGAGGCTATCGACGAAAGGTACCTCAAGCACGGCGGCGTGAAATAAGTCCGGGCGCTCATTGAGGACTGCACCTATCAGTAAACCGCCAGCGCTGGCACCATGGATGATGAGTTTGCCGGGGCTGGTCCAGTCTTGTGCGATCAGGTATTCAGAGGCCGCGATAAAGTCGCTGAAGCTGTTTTTCTTTTTCATGAGCATGCCATCAACACGCCATTGCTCGCCGAGGTCATTGCCGCCACGGATGCCAGCTTCTACATAGATCACGCCACGATCCAGCAGATTGATGCGGCCTACATCAAACTGGGCGTCTGAAGCTTCACCATAGGCACCATAGCCATACAGCAGCAATGGTGCACTGCCATCAAGGGCTATCCCTTTTTTATACACGGCCCACAAAGGGATTCGCGCCCCGTCGTGGGCAGTGGCCCACAGACGCTTGCTTTCATAGTGTTGTGGATCATACTTGCCAAGTATTTCATAGCGCTTTAACACCTTGCGCTGGCCGCTGGTAACATCAACTTCAAAGATCACGGGTGGTGTCAGTGGAGATTGATATGAGATACGATAAGAAGACGACTCGTAACCATCTCCATCCATGCCAGCGACAAAATAGACTGCCTCATCAAAGTCCAGCGTTTGCCAGCGCTGTTGGGCAAATTGATAAATCCGCATGCGCGTGACTGCCTGCTTTTTTTCGGTAACGACCATAAAATCACGATAGACATCCAGTTTCTCGGTAAGGACTTCAGGGTCATAGTCAGCAAAATTTTTCCAGTAACGTGCTGATGGCTGGGTCACGCTGGCGGTGACAATGCGAAAATTGATTGCGTCCAGATTGGTGGTGATATACAGCCTGCCGTCACGATGGGCAACGCTGTAGCGCAAGCCCTTTTGCCTCGCCTGTATCATCTGCCAGGGTGCTTGCGGCGCGGCAGCGGACAGCATCCGGGTTTCATTACTATCATAGGATGAAGCGTCGAGAAAAATCAGTTTTTCATCGCTGGCGGGATAAACCGCAAGATTGAATTCCTGCGCAGCTTCATGGTATTGCAGCACAGGTTTGCTACCGAGTCGCTGGCGATAGAGGCGATCCGGACGCAGGGTCACGGTATCGCCACTGACATAGAACAGGGTTTGATTGTCTGCTGCCCAGGCCAGGGATGACACTCGCTTCGCCCTTTCAGGCGAGAGTTGGCCGCTGCCAAGGTCTTTAACGAACAGCTCAAACCTGAGGTCGCCAGAAAAATCCAGTGTATAGGCCAGCTTGCTGCCGTCAGGGCTGACCTGGAATTCGCCAAGTGCCACATAGCGGTGCTGGCGTGCCAACTGGTTAAGATCAAGCAGGATTTCTTCTGTTGCCGCTTCATCCCATTTCGTGACGCCATCCACCACTTTCGCTGCGCGGCGGCACAGCAAGGGATGCTGCTGTCCGGCCTCGATACGTTTGTAGTAATAAAACTGCCCATGGCGTTGCGGCAGATTCATATCGACTTCTTTGACCCTGGCCTTGCTGGCTTCAAACAGGCGCGTTGCCAGCGGTTGCAAGGGCTGCATCTGTTTTTCTGTATAGGCATTTTCTTGCTGCAGGTAAGTCATGACCCTGGGGTCTTGCTTGTTGCTAAGCCAGTGGTAGTTATCGATGTAGGCCTGACCGTGGTAGGTTTTTTTGTTGGCCTGTCTTTTGGCGATGGGCACACTGTCAGTGTCTTGTGCTGACAATGGCAAAGGATGAATAAGGAAAATCGCCAACAATAACAACAGACGCAGCATGTCAAAACCTGTTCAGATCAGTTCGTGTGAAGAGCAGAAAAATACGCATTGGTTCAGCGAGAACGCAATGAAAGTATTTTTATTATGACATGCTTTAAGTAGGAATCAGCAGTATCAACTGCGGACAGTGATGCAGGGCCATTGCAGTACGCCGTCTGCATGAGATGATCCCTGAAAACTTCTAGACCTCTCAATATAGAGGCACCGGGATACAGAGGCACCGGGACACAGAGTGGGCACTGAGAGGTACACTTCAAAGATATTTGCATGAGTGCTTAGAGCAAGACGCATATGCATTAAAGTCTCAGTGCAATTTTTTTTGTTCAAGAATTGTGAATGGTAGGCCTTTTGCCTGCGGATAAAGACCTGTAGGGTGCGCCATGCGCACCGCATTCACGTCTATGCGGATTGCAAAGATGGTGCGCACGGCGCACCCTACTAAATACACCTTAGCTGATCACAGCCTCCAAAGATCAAGCATACTGATACTTCATCGCCGCCCGCACCATGAGGCTAATGATGTCTCTGGTAGGGAAATCCATGAGCACGGTGCCGAAGTAGGCGCCCCAGGGGTTTTGGGGCTGGGTGATGAAATTGGTATAGATATCGTCCCGCACCTTGGGTAACAGGTAGGCAGCATAATCGCCAGGAAAATACCCCACGTCAGGCACGCGACTAGCCGAGGTATAAGTGACAAACCAGATCACAGACGCGGTGCCGCTACTTAGCGCTTTGTCCAGGTGTTTTTCTATTTTGTCCCACTTGGCGTCCTTAATATCTTTCCAGTGATTTTCTACATCCAGGCCGGGTTGCTGACCTGACTGTACGTGCCGCCAGTCAACCTGATAATCGATATTGCCCCAGTACAGGCCACGGTCTGGTGCGGTCAGTTGGTAGCTGGGGCCCTTGTCTCCATCGACAAAGGCAAAGATGATCTTGCCCCTGGCATCCTTGAGATTTGGTACCGTATGGTCCTTGTAGAACAACTGGTCGAGGGTCTTGCCATTGTAACCATCACGATTGTTAATGATTTTCCAGAAAGCGTCATAAAAAACTGAGCGTGTCTGCATATCGTACTCTTGCTTGATCAGGAGGACTATGCATTCGGTAGGATTGGCTTTCAGAAATTGCAGGCAATCGTCCAGCACAAAATATTTGGTGTCCTTATCATGCGGGAACTTGGAATCAAAAAAAGCATTCTGGTAGTGGCTGATGGGGTCACCATGGTGGATGGAGAAATTGACTTCGCCATTGGCCCCAGGCAAATAGCGCAAGCGTATGTCAAACACGCGCAAACCCTCGCGCAGTTGTTCGGCCAGTGTCCATTGCTGACATTCACAGCCATAACCAAAGCGCGACATCGATTCGTGCGTGCCAGGCAGGTTGATCATGGATAGCAGCGCCGTGTCATCAATGGCAGACATCCAGCCTTGTGGATAAGCATAAAAAGCAACGACGCCTTCGCTCCAGCCTGAGTGGTTTTCCTTGCTGGTGTCGTAATAATAGCGGTCGGGGTTTTGCGCATTATGGCGGTAGATAGGCACAGTGCCGGTCTGCTCCTCAGTCCAGGCGTAGAAAACGATATTGCCTTCGCCCCAGCCCGCATTGTTTTCTTTATTGGTGTCGTAATAAAACCGGTCAGGGTCTTTGGCAAAATGGCTGTAGATGGGGACGGTGCCGGGCGCCTGGTCCTTATATGCCTGGAAGAAAATCTCGCCCTCCGACCAGCCAGGATAACTGGCCACATTGGTGTCGTAGTAATAGCGTACCGGCTTGTCTATGCTGTGCAAAAATACTGGCGTGAGTTCTGCCATGCTGATCTCCTGAATGTTGGACGATGATGAAAAAAGGCGCGATGCGAAAAATCTGGGACGATGGCAGGCGAATACGTCTGCCGTGGTCAATTCATGCGCATGTCGATAACGTGGTTAATTTAGCATCAATGATAGCTGTTTTATCAATATCAGGAAATGCTTTTTTGTATCATTTTGTCATGGCAAATACATAAAATCCTTGATGTCGTATAATTTTGCGACCAGCTATTTTTTGCCTTCATGCTTTTTTACCTCCATGCTCAATAAACACTACGGCGTCCTTTTGGCTGCGGCCAGTCTCTTGCTTGCTGTTCCTGGTCAGGCTGCTGATACGGCTGACAATGCGGTTGCAGCGCCGCCCGCACAAATCCAGCAAATCCAGCAGCCGCAACAGCTACAGCAACTACAGCAACTCGCCAGCAAACACCAGGTCTGCACGGCTGCGCTGGTATACATCCGCAATCAACAGATACAGGAACCATTGTTTGCCAAGGGCTGTGAAGATGCTGTGATGCCTGACGCCAGCAGCATTTTTCAGGCAGCATCCCTTTCCAAGCCGCTGTTTGCCTATGCTGTGCTGAAGCTGGCTGCGCAGGGCAAGCTGGCGCTGGATGAGCCGCTGATGCAATACCTGCCGCAGGGTTACCAGCATCTGACAAAACCGGGAGAAGTGAACAGCCCGCGTGAGCCATTCACTGACACTCGCCTGCAAAAAGTCACGGCGCGCATGGTCTTGCAGCACACGGCAGGCTTGCCCAACTGGGCAAGCGGCAAGCTGGCATTTGAATCAGAACCGGGCACGCGCTGGCAATACTCTGGTGAAGGCTATGTGTTGTTGCAAGCCGCGCTTGAA
Organism: Undibacterium sp. TC4M20W; assembly: GCF_049340245.1. Classification (NCBI taxonomy): domain Bacteria; kingdom Pseudomonadati; phylum Pseudomonadota; class Betaproteobacteria; order Burkholderiales; family Oxalobacteraceae; genus Undibacterium; species Undibacterium sp. TC4M20W. The sequence goes on along the minus strand of NZ_JBMPPI010000039.1, from coordinate 12,901 downwards.
TCCATCACGGGCATGGGCTTGCAAGCCTGGATGCAACAAGCCGTATTTGCGCCACTGGACATGCAGCACAGCAGTTATGAACCACCTAAAGAATGGCAAAACCAGCTCATCGCTGGCAGCCTGCAGGGCAAAGCCCTGCCCTCGCGGCTTCGCTCTGATCGGAGAGCGGTAGCTGCGGCCAGCCTGCATACCAGCATTGGCGACTATGCGCGTTTTGTGCAGGCGATATTAAAAGACACTGATCTGCAAAAGCAGATATTCGACCGACCCGTCATGGCAGACCAGCGCAGCAACACGGAATGGGGCCTGGGCTGGGGGATTGCACATACCAGCACAGCAGACCGCGCGCCCCTGCTCTGGCACTGGGGTAACAACTATGGCTACCGCGCCTTTGTGATTGCCGCCCCGGCAACGGGCGACGCCATGATATTGCTGACCGGCAGTGACCAGGGCCTGAAACTGGCGCAGGCACTAACGGCAAATGTCATCCCCGGCCAGCTTGAGCTATTCCAGTTCCCCATGCTGGGGTTGAAGTCTGGTTTTTTATGTCAGGCCCTCAGCATCTGCTGATCATGCATTGATGGGGCTTATGCATCGCCAGCCGCAAAGAATTCATCAATGATCGCGAAGGTTTTTACAGGCTGTTCCAGATGCGGCAAGTGGCCTGCCAGCGGCACGGGCGCAAAGCGGCTGTGGGCAAAGGCAGCGGCAAACGCTTGTCCATAGGCAGTGGTGACTACCCTGTCGCTCTGACCCCACACCACCAGTGCCGGAATGTTGATTTGCTGCAGGCGGGCGCGCAAATGCGGGTCATGCATGAAGGGCGCACCGGCAATTACACGCATGGACGCCATGTTGGCACGCTGCATGGCTTGTTGCTCTGCAGGCAGGCTGGACGGATCGATAAAGAATTTGTCTGGTTCATGAAAAGCATGTTCAGCCAGACCACGCGGGCCAAGCACAAAGGGATCAGCAATAGGCTCGCCATCAACATGAATGCCGACGGCATTCACCAGTACCAAACGGGCAATGCGCTGTTTGCCACCGTCAGCTGTATCTTGCAAAGCCATTTCTGAGGCTATCCAGCCACCTATCGATGAACCGATGATCACAACATTGCGCAGGTCCAGCTTATCCAGCAGGGTCAGATAGGCCTTGGCGACATCGGCGACTGTTTGTATATCGTCTGGGCGGGCAGTGCCGTTCCAGCCAGGGTGGGTAGGCAGGATGCTCAGTGCATTTGCAGATACATGACGGGCTATGCCAGCCACCGTGGCGGTGCCGCCGCCACCATGCAAGATCAATACAGGCTGCCCCTGACCTGCCTGTTCATAAGTAATCGAAAGGCCGGGGCGCAGCTCTGTAATATGGGTTTCTGGTGCGTAGGACATGGTGAATACTCCGAAAGCAAAATGATGATCGTATGAAGCGACTTAATTACAAACACGATTACAAACACAATTATAAGCACATTTATATAAATATGTTTATATAAATCAATTTATATCAGTATATTTACATTCATGCTAGACTGACCGCATGCTAAATCACATCCAACACCTGGGCCGTGCCGTCAAGCAAGCCCAATACCGCCAGCATCGGGCGCTGGAAACTGCCCTGGTCGCGGCAGGCAGCACGCTGGCGCAATGGGATGCCCTGCGCGCTATCGGCCGCATGCCCGGCGCATCATCGCATGACCTGGCCCTGGCCACCTTCCAGACTGACCAGGCCTTTGGCACCCTGGCCAACCGTCTCGTCACGCAAGGCCTGATAGAACGCCGCCCCGGCGAAGGGCGGCGCATAGAACACTTCCTCAACAAGCAGGGCGAACGCATGCTCGTGACCGCCAATGAGATCGCCATGCAGGTGCTGACAGACAAATTTGGCGTACTGAATGCGACAGAGCAAAAGCAGTTGCTTAAGCTGCTGAGCAAGCTGGTTGAGGCAGAGGATACGGGGCTGGAGTAAGATGGGCTAGATACAATGGTGCTGCCCTCTCTCTTTTAGCACAACCAGAAAATCATGACTGCACACGCAAGCACCCATGCCATGCGCACCCTCAAGGTCAATCATGCGGGTGAGCATGGTGCAGTACACATCTATGCAGGGCAAATTCTTGTTGCCCGCTTCACCGCTCCCGCCATGCTCGCCGAGTTGCGCGAGTTCAAAGCTCATGAAGAAAAACACCGCGCCCTGTTTGCAGCAGAATTGCAGCGCCGTGCCCGCCCGCCATGCCGCAGCGCTTTTTTATGTGCAGCAGGCGGCTTTGTACTGGGATTCATTACTGGTCTGTTTGGCCGCCACGCCATTGCCGCCACCACGGTAGCAGTTGAGCGCGTTGTGTTGCGCCACTTGCAGGCGCAACTCGTGGCGCTGGCAACAATAGACGAGGCGGCAAGCAAGGTCGTTGCCTCCATTGTCGCTGAAGAACAATTGCATCATGACCAATCAGCCACGCACATGGATACGAAGTCGTTTTGCACAAAGCCCCTGCAAGCCCTTGTGTCTGGCGCGACCGAAGCGGTTATCTGGACAGGCATGCGTGTTTAATGGTGTCTAATGGTGTGTAATGGTGTGTAATGCCGCAGGCTGCGCGATACAGCCGACCGCAAAACATCCACAAGCCTGTATCAGATCAGACTAAAAACGCATAAAAACCAGCATATGGTTTATGACATTGATTGCATATTTACAACGCCATCCCTGCTGTCATGCCCGCCCGCGCCTATCGTCTCAGAACCCTGTATATGCCGGCACAATATGCGCTTTTACCTATGACAGTAACCTGCATTACTGCCAGACAAGGCCAGGCAAATTGATAAGGCAGGCTAACAAAATAGCATCATCCACAATAATTTTTAATTAATCTTTTGACAAATAGTTGATATATTTACTTAAAGGCAACATAATGCAGTAAATTGCTTTTTGGATAGATCATTATCTTGATACAAGCAGAGGCTGATATGCACAACCCTATTTCTACAAGTGGCACTGCTGGAGACACAGCCAATACAGACCAGTTGCTCGGCGCCTGGGCACATGGCTGGACGATTTCGCGTGGCACTGATGCCCCCATACCGCTGGCCGATTTTGGCTACCGCATACAGGTGGGCCTGCCCGGCCATCTGGAACGCTATGTCCTGCAGGGCCATGTCCTGAGTGCCATACAAAAACTCGCGCAAGAGCTTGATACGCCAGATACCTGGCTCAAGGTGTGCGCCCCGCACAGCAGCGTCGCGGGCATCCTGCCCCCACGCTGGAAGGTCAAACCGCTGGAATATTTGATGAGCAAATCCATCGCCCCGACGGCAGTCACCATGCCTGAGGCTTACCACATCAACCTCATTGAAGATGGCGATGCTGTCACCGCCCGCGCCTGCAGCAGCGAAGGCCACCATGCCGCGACGGGCCGCATGGCCATCTACAAACAATACGCCGTGTTTGACCAGATCGTCACCGAACCCGCACACCGCCGCCGTGGGCTGGCCTTTGCCATCATGCAAAGCCTGGCCAACCATGCGTGCAGCAAAGCGGCATCCACCGGCATTCTGGTGGCGACCGATGAGGGCCGTGCGCTCTACACCGCCATGGGCTGGACGCTGGCGTCTGAAATGACGGCGGCTGTGCTGGTGGAGTAAGATTGGATTTGAACTTGACTCAGTTACTTGATGCAGTTACTTGATGCAGTTACTTGACGCAGTTACTTAATACAGACGGACAGCATAGCGACACAAAAGAAATGCAGAAAACCCAAATAACATCCAGTTTTTTCTGGGCAAACGCAATTTGCGCCAGTGTGCTGACCTTGCTGCTAGGCTTGATAGGGACTTTCTTTATTCCCGTTTTTCATGACCTGCATGCAATTTTCCCCAAGGAACAAATTAACTTAAGTACCCAGCTATTTGACGATTACAGCCTGCTCTTATGGTGCGCCACTCTCCCATGTCTGGCGATATGGATATATTGGGCAATCAACATCTCACATCCCTATGCAAAACGGCGCACTAGCAAGGCATTTGCAGCACTGGCTACCGTAGAGATTGTGCTGATAATCCTGGCTGTCTGGTCGATGTACGATCCAGCGAAACAAATTAGGCAGCATACCGTTGCGTTAAGCGGCTATGAGAAAAACATCAGCACCTACAGATAACAGGTCACTGCTGGCGGCGTATCCCAGTTATCGTTGATACCATCGACATAGGTCACCGGTGCTGCTGCCAGTTCTGCAATGCTGGCATCATCAAGACAGCTCACGCTGACACCATAGAATTTGCCACGCCGGGGTGAGTGGGCAACGCCAAACGGCCGCACGCCGCAATGCTTGCAAAAAAAATGTTGCTCGTTCTTTGCGCCAAATTGATATTCACTGAGTTCAGATTCACCTGCCAGCAGACGAAAAGACTCTGGTTTTACGACTGCTGCCCAGCAACGTATCTTCAGGCAAAAACTGCAATTGCAACGCATGCTGCCATCGGCCAGATCGATGTCCGCTTCAAAACGTATGGCCTTGCAATGGCAACTGCCGTGATAGGTTTTCATGATGTTTTATTTTTGTAGATGGCCTGTTATTGTACACAGACTTTATTGAAGTGCAGTTCATTGGTGCGCGGTTATAATCTGCCTGCTATCCACTTAGGAGACTTATCATGCCCGCCTTTAACCAGGTCACGTTAGACAGCCCCCGCCTGCATCTGCGCCCCCTGTGCATGGACGATGCCGCCGCCATCCTGCGCATGCGTTCCAAAGCCAAGGTCATGCGCTATATGACCACTGCACCATGGACAGAACTTGGCCAGGCCACTGGCATGGTCGAACGGGATCAGGCCGCCATGGTCAGGGGCGATCTGCTGCGCCTGGCCTTGATACGCAAGACTGATAAGGTGTTTCTGGGCAGTTGCATCCTGTTCCACTTTGACACAGGCTGCCGCCGCGCCGAGATTGGCTACGACATGGATGAAACTTACTGGGGCCAGGGCTACATGAACGAAGCCCTGGTGACCCTGCTCAATTACGGCTTCAATGAATTAAACCTCAACCGCATCGACGCCGACATCCACCCGGACAATATCAATTCCGCCCGCTCACTCGAAAGACTGGGCTTCATCCGCGAAGGCTATCTGCGCGAACGCTGGATCATTGACGATGTGGTGTCGGATTCGGCAATTTATGGCTTGCTGCGTAGTGATTGGGTGAAGCGGGGCGAAGCATCCTAGAACAAGCGGCGCAATTCGAAACAGCTTATTGCTCCCATACAAATTACCAGAATACTCACATCATCGCCTTGATGTAGGGCGCATTGTAATGCGCCGTATGGGATCACTACACCCCCGGGCGGAAATATCTGCGCAGTACACCACGCACACATGCGGCGCATTGCAATGCGCCCTACGGCTAGCCATTTACAAGCATCGCGGTGCAACTCACGGCTACTTGTTCGCCGCCTTCAAGGCCAGCAGAAGATATGCATGCACATGTTTGTCGCTAATGTCCTGCTCAGAAGTCAGCTTGATATGGCGGCGGTACTTGCCATCGCCTTCGAGCTTCTTGTATTTATCAGGCAGGGATGCACCCAGGCCAAATTCCAGCGTCACATGGTTTTTGTAAGAGAAAACACCGCAAAATGACCGTGCTGCTGAAAACAGCAGGCCGCCATATTTGACAACTTCGCTCACGCCCTTATCAAGCTTCAGGATCATTTCACGCAGGCTTTGTACCAGCGCGTAGTTCTCTTCATTAAGCATGCGTATGTCTTGCAATAGCTTGTTGATTCTCTCTGTACTCATGGGGTCTGCTCCCTTTTCATGTGCGGTGTCAGGATTTCAGCAATTGAGGTACTGTTGCAGATGGTGCGCACGGCGCACCCTACAAAATGGCTACGTGAGTTGCTACGTTGATGATGTCTTTCTTCATTTCCTGACCTGGCCCTGCTGATCTCGCAGCAGCGTCGTCAACTTCTCAGAAATGAGTCTGGGTTTGTCATTACTGTCATTGTAGCTTGCGCAGCCATCAGGTAATAGCTGCTCCTTGCCTTTACCTGCTCTTGAAAAATACAGTTGATCACCATCACAACGCAAACGCGCCCTGACCTGGCGGGTGGATTTTTTGCGCACCTCGGCAACCCAGCAGGCATCTGCGCAACCGCTGGAATGATAGGCCAGCAGCTCGCCACGTACTGGCCAATTGAGGGTGTATTCGCCGGTGCCGCCAGATGCCCAAAGCTGACCGCTGCCTGCCAGCAGAGCTATGAAGGCAAAACAGTTGAAGTAGCGCAAAGTTTTTTGCATCGGCAATATCAGTAAATGTCTATATCAATACTCAGGCTCTTCGCACCGCTGGCTTGTATGCGTATGCGCTTGGCGATAAAACTGTCGCCCTCATATTCAGGATCTGCGCGGTAGTTCTCTATCAAGCCCTGTTGCACCAGTTCGCCTATCTGTTTGTCAGCAAACAATTTGCGCATATAAGCGTCGCGCGGCATATAGGCAATATTAAAGACGACATCTTCACCACCAAACTGGGGCGGGAATAAAAACCCTCGGCGCAGCAAGCCCTGCTCTGCCAGGGCCTCGGCCTGCTCCCTGCTCTTGATGCTGACGCAATCGACTCCTTGCGGGTGGAATACCGAGGGACGGTCCGGCTTGCTGAACTGGCCCACACCTGACTTTTGCAGGATGTTCATGAGGGCATTGCGGCCATTGCTCTTGGACCAGATCATTTCATCATCGGTAATCGTGGTTGCCACCAATAAGTTCATCTCACCATTGGGCAGCTTGAATGTGGCTGGCAGTGGTGCACGCGCCCTGGTGATGAGGATATTCACCATCTGCTCGCCACCGACATAAATATCTTCAACTGTCATGCCCTGGTATTTATCGACGCGGCCCAAGAAATCGACATCCTGCTGTATCTCGCTATTGACTGCCCATTGCAAGAGCCACAGTGGCCATTCTGCCTGCCCATGTGTCAGGACCATGAACTCATAGCCATAACCCGGGCGGCCTGGGTAAGTGGCTACTTTGTCCTTGCCCTTGATTTGCATACTGGTTTTTACTGGGCGCCCCAGTTCATCATGCTCGACAACCACATCTTCAGTTGCCACCGTTGTCGGCATATCTGGATTGCTGAGTCCGAAACTGGAAGTCAGCCAGCTAGTCGGCGATAACTGTGGGGCGGCCAGCTGATACAAACCACCGCCTGGCCAGACCACATTCAAATTCATCACTTTGAGAATATCATCAGGCAGCGGGCCAAATTGTTCTGTATAAGCCGCCGCACGCGCCTCATACACAGCTTGCCACAATTGCTCGTCCTTTTCTTCTGCATTCATGTTCTTTGATTTTCCAAAATTCGTTTGAGGTATGTTCAGGCTATGTTTGGTGCATGTTTCTTTTATTGCGGGTTTGCCCGGCATTCTAATTGACCAGCACCTCTTCCACCTGCCTGATTTGTCTGATCGCTTCCAGCGTACTATCAAAATTCGCCGAGCTGCCGGGGATGATAATGGAAAAGCCGTTGACCAGAACCAGTTTCATGCATTGCACTTCCATACCTATGATCTGGTCCCAGTTATCATCACTGACCAGGACAATTTTCTTGACGGCGTCGAGGTCAATCCCGGTACGCCCCCATACTGCATTGATGCTGATTGTCGCATGCTCGAAAGTCAGTTGCCATTGCCGCCTTGGGGTATCGATCAGACCCTTTGAATATGCAGAGATAAACCAGGCCAGGTAGGCCAGTGCCAGCCCGGCTGACGACAAAATAATGAAGATGGTATCAAGCAGTTTGCCTATCAGCAGGTAACTGCCCAACATGATCAGCAAGAATACGACAAGTGGGATAGCCCTGTACAGCAACTGGCGCAAGGCAAATATGGTGGGTGTATATGCTTTCATTGTCTGGTCTGTACTTGTGCTTCAGTTTCAGTATCCGCCAGTTTGCCCCTGTACAAAGCCGCCACAAGGTCGGATTGCGTGAGCATGCATGTCAAACGGCGTTCTTCATTGATGATGGGAACATGGTGCAGGCCCTGGTCAGACAGCAGCGGTACCAGCTCGACGATGTGCATAAGCAGACCATTTTCTTTGCATGGCGTGTAGAACTCATTTCATAATTAGGAGCGAGGTGCGTTTGCCTCATAACTTTAACCGACAAGACGTACGTAGCTGCGAAATAATTCGCCTGTTTGCCGCGGGCCACAGCAATCTGACCAGCGTTACGAGGCAAACCCTACGGGAACGGGCGATTCGGGCGCATTGCTGCGTTGTGCCTTTTGCTAAGGCGCCCAGCCTTAGCTGCACAGAGTACACACCTTACGCCTTGCACTGCATCCCGAATCACCTCGTTCGCACTCACTCCCAATCATGAAATGAGTTCTCATTTTATTTTGCAACAAAGTGCAAAGTGTATAGGGAAAATAATTGCTTTGTTGGAGTATGTTAACACCGTGCTTTTGCAATGCACAAATACCTGCTTCATGCCCTGTCATTTCTGGAGAATACAATGAACAAAGACTTATCCCGCGCCCTGGTCATACTTGGCGTTTTGCTGGCCTTGGGCATGTCGGCTGCGGCTTTTATCTTTGGCATGCAGGCCAGGCATATCGGTGCGGGCAAGCAAAGTATCTCGGTCAAGGGTCTGGCAGAAAAACCTGTGCAAGCTGATTATGCAGAATGGCGTATAGGCGTAACGGTAGTGGCGCCCAGCTTTGCCGAGGCATTGGCCAAGTTGCGTAAATCACGCCCGGTGCTCGATGAATTCCTGGGCAAGCAAGGCTTTGAAAAAACTGCGCTGAAAGAATCAGAAGAAGCCGTAGAGCCCAATATGGTGATAGAAGATTTGCCCGATGGCCGCAACCGCCAGGTGCAGCGCGGCTACAAGGCCACGCAAAGCATACTGGTCACATCGAAAGACCTGACCAAGGTAACCAACGTCAGCCGCGCTGCACTACAACTCGAAGCGGATGGCCAGCCAGTATTCCACAGCGCACCGCAATACCTCGTATCCAAGCTTGAAGACATCAAGATGTCATTGATAGGTGCCGCCACCGAAAACGCCAACAAGCGTGCCTCTGAATTTGCCAAATACGGCTCGGTCAAGGTAGGCAGCATGCGCTCTGCCTCGCAGGGAGCATTTTATATTCTGCCAGTCGGCACAGAAACCAGTTCGGACGAATACGGCGGTACATACGACAAGACCACCATCGACAAAGTGGCCCGCGTCGTGGTGACGATAGAGTACAGCATAGAACGCTGATCAAGCTTCATGAACACAGCCTTTAATGATGAGCTACCCTACACAACAAGATATAGATGCCATGCGCGCGAGCGGCTATGAAGCCGTCACCATCGCACCGGCACAAGCGCGGCAGCAACTGGGTGAACGCGCAAGCGCGCTCAAACAAGCCATACACCTGGCGTTTGCTGATGTTCAGTTAGGTGATGGTACAGGCTTGCACGAAGCCCAGGGGCTGGATGATTACGAAGATGCACAAACCTGTGCTGCCTACCGGGAAAAAGATGAAAAAACTGACTGGCGGCGTATCAGCCTGGAGGACATGAATCTCTGCTGTAGCAGCCTGTCTTTTTTTGACGCAGCAGGCATGCGCTTTCATTTACCAGCTTTTATGCAAGGGGATCTTGATTATCAAGTCAATTACGATTTGATCTATCACCTGACACAAAGTGTTTCTATGGAAGACAAGTTTGCACTCCTGGATGATGCACAAAGAGCTGTCGTCGTTGCTTATCTCAATTTAAGGCTGGACGATGAAGATTATCGCCATGAGTGGGAGCATGCCTTCAATGCCTTGCTTGGATACTGGAATGAGTAATCTGTCCCGCATTTTTATATGGTGCGTGCGGCACACCCTACAAAGCATGAGTGTAGAGGTTAAATCAAGCATTCCACAATCGTGGCATGGAATGCTAAAGAAATATATCATGTAGCAATGTATTATCCCACACAAAAAGACATAGATGACGCGAGTGCTGCTGGCCACGACGAAACCTGCATCGCACGGAAGCAACTCAGGCTAAATCTGGGCTCACGAGCTGCCACACTCAGGCAAGCCACGGAACATGCATTTGCTGACGTACGCTTGGGGAATGGTGTAGGTTTGTATGAAGCGCAAGGAATTGATCACTACGCCAGTGAAGAAGACTGCGCAAATTACCGGGCTAAAGATGAAAAAACTGACTGGCGATGCATCAAGTTAGAGGATCTTAATCGATGCAACAGCAGCTTGTCTTTTTTTGATGCAGCAGGCATGCGCTTCCACCTCCCTGCATTTATGCAGGCAGATCTGGGGGAGGACGTTGAGTTTGATCTGATCTACCATCTGGTCTTCAGTAGCCAGGTAGAAGAACAGCAAAAACTTTTGAATGAAGCCCAGAGAACGGTCGTTATCGATTACCTGAAACTACAGTTGGATGATATCTACAACAGCAATATGTGGGAATACATCTCCAAAGCCCTGGCAGACTACTGGAATCAATAGTCGGCACACTCGCCAGAATCTCCGGCGTCTAAAACAATTCATCCAACTGCATAAAAAACTCCCGCTTCGCTGGCGCATCTGCATAACCTAACGAGGCCAGTGAAGCCAGGAATTCATCCGCCACTTTGTCAGACACTTCTTCACACAGATTGCGGTGGGCAAAGGCGATGCCCATCCAGCGGTCGGCAAGGCCTGCGCGGCCCAGGTCGATGAAATAGAGCTGGTCGTGCTCATCGACAAACACATTGCTGTCACCGAGATCACCATGGGCAAAAACCAGGTCTTGCGGATTTTCTGCTGGCAGGGTCGCATGCAGCAAGTTGATCAGGTCTTGCACGCTGTGCAGGCCCGGCCATTGATCAAGCTCATACTCTTGCGCATGCAGGTTTTGGCTGACCAGGTATTCAAGCTCGCGCAAGCGCATGGCGGCGCCTGCATGCAGCGGGCAACCATGCGTGGGCAAGGCTTGCAACTGGCGCAGGGCTTCGATAAATAAATGGCTGACTGGCTGTCCGGCTTTTATCCGTGCTGACAAGGGCACGCCAGGCACGGCGCGGGTGATCATGGCTTCGCCATGTTCATTGTCAGCCACCGCCACCAGTTCAGGCACACCTATGCGCCCGTTCAGCCATTGCAGCGCCTGCGCTTCGCGTTTGATGCTATAAGTGGTGGATACCAGCACAGGTGACGAAGTCTTGAGGAAGAAGTGTTCGCCGCCTTTGCTGAAGCGATATACATTGCTGGGGGATTCGCCAATGTCATCAGCAATCAGGGTGGCGTTGGCGATGAAATGAGTGATGGTGGGTGGTAGCTGGTGCATAGGGTGCATGGGCTGCTGTTCTGGTTTACTGGTGTCCATGATCTTTGGGCGGCACAGCTTATTTCAAGTTTCTTATTCAAATTTGCTTTGCCCTGCCATCCAGGGTCTCGCCATCTGTCTGCGATTTTTGCATTTCATTCCCCTGCTTTTACAATCCATCTTTTCTCCATAGCCGCCTGTTTTACTTGGCAATAAAGTAAGCCTGCACTTGTCGGCAGACAAGAAAAAACAGCGCAAAGGCGATATGGCAAACCTTGCCCGCCAGCGTGAAAATCAAACCAGGAGAAATCAATGCAATCAATACCATCCATACAATCAATACTGCGTTCTGCACCATCCCTGTTCCCCACATACCGTGTTCTTGCCGCCAGCCTGGCCTTGCTGGGTGGCTTGGCTGCCTGCCCCATGCAGGCACATGCCGACACTGTCGATGATTATGTCCGTGCTGAAATGCAAAAGCGGCATATCCCCGGCATGACAGTGGCTGTGTTGCGTGATAACAAGCTCATCAAGGAAAGCGCTTATGGCCTGGCCAGCCTGGAACACAATGTGGCAACGAAAACAGAAACGGTCTATACACGGGCCTCGATGACCAAGATCTTTACCGCCAGCGCGATCATGCTGCTGGTGCAGGATGACCGCATTGCGCTTGACGACTCCATCACAAAAATCCTGCCGCAACTGCCTGCGGCCTGGGCTGGCATCACGCTGCGTCACTGCCTCTCGCATACCTCGGGCTTGCCGGATGCGATTACTGATGACGTCAACATCACCACCATCAGCGGTGACCGCGACATCCTGATTCAGGAGCTGGCAAAACTGCCGCTGCAGCCCGCAGGTGAAAAATCTTTGTATAACCAGACTGGCTATATGCTGCTGGGCATGGTCATAGAAAAAATCAGCGGCATGCCGTATGAGCAGTTTGTGCAAACCCACTTGTTCCAGCCCATGGGCATCACTGGCGCAAAGTTTGGTGATGCCTGGTCCATCATCCCTGGCCGCAGTGACCTATATACTTCACTCGATATCAGCAAAGACCATAGCAAGCTGGAGATGAAGAATGGCCGCCCCGTGGTTATGAAAGACAAGATTTACCACTATGGAGCAAAGTTCATGCCCGATTACCTGGCCCCGGCCGGCCTCTTGAATGGCAATATCCACGACCTCGTCAGTTTTGAGCAGGCACTGGCCAGCGGCAAGCTCATCAAACCTGCGCTGATCAAAGAAATGAACACGCCCTACAAGTTGCGCAATGGTCAGGACGGTGATTATGGCCTGGGCTTTATCTTCATGCCCTTTGGCAAACAGGCTGCGATTTCTTACGGTGGCGGTGCTGCCACCTGGCGTGTACACCTGCCTGAGAAGCATTTGACCGTGGTTGTACTGACCAATCTGCAGGGATCACAACCACATGCGCTGGCGGGCGGCGTTGCAGCACTCTACGACGACGGGGCTAAGAAGCTGTTGCGAAATTAAATTAAAGGTTTAAGAAAGTTCCAGCAAATGAGAGAACAAGCCAACGAAAGAAATGCTTCGTGTGTCATAGCTAGTTTCTCATAACGCATTTTTAGACGACGGTAAGA